>JAQUFB010000011.1 GCA_028684885.1 Sulfurovum sp.
TATCGCTGTACTGGCATCCGGAAAAGTGGTTCCCTGCTGTCTTGATTGCGATGGTGTGATAGCACTGGGGGATCTGCACGAAAACACTCTGGAATCGATCCTTAAGGGTAGACGCGCCCAGGAGATGCTTGCCGGTTTCAAAGCGGGGAAAGCGGTAGAAGAGTTGTGTCAGAAGTGCAGTTACAAGGAGAGGTTTTCAAGAGTAAAGAGTGAAGAGTGAAGCGTCTTTTGAAGGATATTTTTATTACTTATAAAACATGAAACGAGAGAGGTTTGAGTACCTCTCCTGTTGGTTACGGGACGATACGCTGAAACTTGTTCCCTTCCAGCGAAATTCCGCCCATCAGTCCTTTCTCTCCGAAGATAAACGCGACGATAGGTTTTTCAAAGCTGAGAGAAGAGAGATCTTTGCTTTTCCCCCAGTCAGCGATCGTAATCGTGCCGTCTACACCTGCTTCCCAGCCGTTGCTTGCGATAAAGTTTCTGAGTGAAGTGTCACTCAGAAAGGCAATGATCATTGCGTGCTGTTGTGCCCCCCATTGGAAACCCAAAGAGGCGCTTGTCACACTGTAGTAGTGCTGTGTCTGTCCATTGACACGCAGTACACCTTCACCATAACTTCCACCCACCATAAGCCCGGCTTTCGTAATTTTTGGAAAGACAAGGTAACCTGATGCATTGTTGATAAACTGTTCCGCCCCTTTAAACTCTTTGATAAATTTTGCTACGGCTGCATTACTTCTTTTTTCAATTTTTTGTGCCGCGGTATCAGCAAAGAGAGGAGTACTGAAGGTAAAAACGAGCACCATCGCCAAGAGCGCAGAGGAGAGTTTTAAGAGTTTCATCGATAGATCCTTTATGTTCATAATTCAGATAGGAACAATTATAACAAATTAATGTAAATGTAAATGCAGATAATAATGTATATAATTGCATCATGGAAAAACTAACGATTAAAGCCTATGCAAAAAAAGAGAAGATCAGTATCTTCAATGCAATGAAGAGGGTAAGAGAAGGATCTGTCAGTAGCGAAACCGTACTGGAAGAGGGGAGAGAGGTCATCTATGTGCTGGACGATGCCGAACAGGCAGAAAAGAGAGAAAGCTCTGTCGCTGCACCTGACCTGCCTCAGAGAACTTTTGAAGAGGAGATAGCGATGTTGAAAAAAGAGGTAGCCCAACTGAGGAAAGAGCTGGAGGCACTCAAAAAGAAGTTATAATGTTCAGATGAGAGTAGCCTATATCACTGACGAGATCTATCTGAAACACAATCCGGGTGCCGCACATCCGGAGTCTTCTGCCCGTCTGATAGCCATTGACAAGGCATTGGAGGGAATAAAAGGGAGGCTTATAGAGGTAGAACCACCTTCTGCTTCCGAAAAGATCATTGCGCTTGTGCATACCCCTAAACTTATCGAAGAGGTCAAAGAAGCCAGTGCGAATGAAAGCGCTATCGATGCGGATACGGTCTGCAGCAAAGACTCTTTTGAAGCAGTGAAAAAAGCGGTCGGAGCAGGGATTGCCGCAGTGGACGGCGTGAAGGCGGGTGCGTTTGGGAGGGCATTCTGTGCTGTCAGGCCTCCGGGCCATCATGCCACTGCAACAAATGCGATGGGGTTTTGTCTCTTTAACAACATCGCGATCGCCGCACGCTATGCGCAAAGTGCAGGGTACAAAAAAGTGATGATTATCGATTTTGATGTGCATCACGGCAACGGTACCCAGGATACCTTTTGGGAGGATGATACGGTCTTTTACTTCTCCTCACACCAATCATTTGCCTATCCCGGGACAGGTGCGGAGTCCCATATCGGCGAGGAAAAAGGGAAAGGGTATACGGCTAATTTTTTGATGATGCCCGAAAGCGGGGATGAGGAGCTGCTGGATATCTACCGGAATGACCTGCCGCCGTTTGCAGCAAAGTTCAAACCCGATCTCATCCTTGTATCGGCAGGGTATGACCTGCATGAGAGCGATCCTCTTGCCAGCCTCAATATCACGACAGAGGGTATCCGTAAAATGGTCAGGACGATTCTCTCCCTGAGCGATGTACCGTATATTTTTTTCCTCGAAGGGGGATATCACCTGGATGCCCTGGGGAAAAATGTAAGGGTCACGATCGAAGAGATGCTGCGCTAGGCAAGATGAAAAAAACTGCACGCTCTGATGAGTTTTTTTTCTCAAAAAAGCTTTTTTTTCAAATATTTGCAAAATCTTACCTCTTTATGAACAATTTTTTCTATAAAAAAACTATTTTAAATCAGTATTATTTATAATTTAGATGAAGGGGGAAGAGACCCCTCGCATTTCAATCAAAAGGAAAGAGAGTGAATAAGAGGTTTTTGTATGCCGGGATGCTTATCGCATTGGTATGGTTTGTCGGCTGTAACAATGAGAGCGCTGTACAGGAGGAGGAACATGAGGAACATGAGGTACATTTCAGTTATGACGGAGAGACGGGGCCGGATTACTGGGGGTCGATCAAAGAGGAGTGGAGCACCTGCGATCATGGGCTGGATTTTACTGAGGTTGTAGAAGGAGAACTTCATCAGTCACCCATTGACTTTGAAAATGCCATGGCAGCAGCACCTGCTTATACCTTGGACTATGACAAAGAGGTTCAGTTCAAGATGGCAAACAACGGCCATACGATCATTTTCAATGTCGAAGAAAATAGCACCAGGGCACATGTCTCGATCGGGCGAAAAGTCTACGAACTCAAACAGTTCCATTTCCACTCCGCGAGTGAACATACACAGCATGAAGTACATACAGCTATGGAAGGCCACTTCGTGAATGTTGCCGAGGATGGATCTATCGCAGTGATCGGCATATTGATCGACAATGTAGCAGGTGCGGGGAATGAAGCGCTTGGAAGCGCATTTGGATTTGAGATTCCCGAAGAGGGCGAAGAAAATCCAAGCGTGATCACACTGAACCCTTCCAAGATGCTTCCGGACGGAAAAGTATACAGCTATTCAGGTTCTCTGACGACTCCTCCCTGTACCGAAAATGTTGCCTGGAATGTCTATGAGACACATATAGGGCTTCATGAAGAGCAAGTCAAGGCATTTCAGGAACACTATGATCACAATTTCAGGCCTCTGACCGGTTTATATTAATGATCTTCTCTGTTACACTGCTTCTTGTGTAACGGAGAATACTCTTCTACTCTTTTAAAATCTCCCGATGGCTTTTTGGGCAAAATCATAAACTAGGCACCATTTCGCTATACTACGTTCAAACTATTGATACGGAATGACAAAGTATGGAACAAAACAAAGAACCACGTTTTAAAAAGGTCGTAGATGCTGCTGACGGACTGAGCCTGGGCATCTCGATGGTCGTTGCGGTGCTTTTCGGTGTCGGTATCGGCTGGCTGATGAGAGAGTGGACGGGTATCGGCTGGCTCTTTTGGCTGGGAGTGTTCTGGGGGGTTGCAGCCTCTCTGCTCAATATATACAAAGCCTATAAAAAGCAGAAAAAAGAGCTGGATAAATTAGCGAACGATCCGAGATACAACTATAAAGCTACCCGCGAGAAGTATGATGATGAGGATGAAGATGAGAAGTATTAGTTTGAAGATTCTCAAACTGCTTCTCGCCATTGACCTTCTGCTGATCGCCGGGAGTATCCTCTTTTTTGATACGAAAGTGCTCTACAACACGCAGATAGGGTTCTTCTCCTCGACTCTGGTGATGCTCGGGTCGATGTTCAGCTACCGCCGCATGGTCAACACAAGGGTAGAGCATGAGATCATTACGGTGGATGACAGCAAGGATGTGATCGACAAGCTCGAAGACCCGCACGATCTCTACAGTGAGGATATCGTAGAGGATCCCGATGCGGATATCGTAGAAGCGGTCAAAGAGGAGAAACAGCGAATGAAAGCCAATAGGCGTTCGCTCTTTCAGACGCTCAAAGATACCAAAGGCGCACTTTCCCTCTACCGGGTGAGTGCCTATATCCTGCTGGTACTGGGGTTTCTCTATCTCAACCGGCAGGAAATGCTGCACATCCCAAGCTATCTGTTCTCCCTGACGCTTCCGATCATCGGGATCGTCTGGGTACTCGTCTCCGACAAAGAAAACCAAACCCAAGATAGGGTAGAATAGTCCCAACCAAATACTACACTGTCATTCCCGACCCCGATCGGGAATCCATAAGATACGTCCTGTAGCGTGTGGATCCCCGGGAGAAGCCCGAGGATGACGAAAAGGGCTGCTGATGTACAAACTACTCTTATCACTGACTGCATTTTTTACCCTCTCTCTTTATGCAGAGAGCGGCATCAAGTGTACCACCGAACCGATCCAACCACTGCAGATCATCGACAAGCCCATAGATTTCGGTAAAGCGCGTATCGAGATGACAAAAGAGTATATCGCGTCGCACTACGGGAAGAGAGTCGATACTATCGAGATCACCCCGAAGATCATCGTGCTTCACTGGACGGCGGAGATGAGCCTGGATAAATCCTTTGACCGCCTGAAACCCGAAAAGCTTCTTTCTGACAGAAAAGATATCGTCAAAGCTTCTGCCCTCAATGTCTCTGCGCATTTTCTTGTCGCACGTGACGGAACGATCTACCGGCTGATGCCCGAAAACTGGATGGCAAGGCATGTCATCGGGCTGAACTACTCAAGCATCGGGATCGAGAATGTCGGAGGGAAAGGGAACAAAAGCGAGGATTTGACCCCCGAACAGCTCAGGGCGAACATCGCTTTGGTCGGATATCTCAAAGGAAAGTTTCCCACGATCGAGTACCTGATCGGACACCATGAGTATACACAGATGGAGGCGACACCGCTGTGGCTGGAACGGGATAAAGGCTACAGGACGGTCAAAAATGATCCGGGCGAAAAGTTTATGCGTAAGGTACGCAAAGCCGTAGAATTCATGGAGCTCAAAACACCGCCGAAAGGCAGCAGGTGAATTCAGCTTTCGCTGCGCTGGACTGGGCGGTTTTTGTCGCCTATTTTGTCGTATTGACCGTGACTTCCGTACTGTTGAGCCGTATGAAGGTCAAGTCGACACGTGACTACTTTGTCGGAGGGAACAGTGTCCCGATGTTTGCAGTGGCGGTCTCGGTGCTGGCTACTTCCCAGTCAGCGGCAACTTTTCTTGGGGGTCCTGAGTATTCCTATACCAAAGATTTGACCTTTATCGGATTTTATCTTTCCGCTTTCGTAGCTGTATGGTTTGTGGCCAAAGTCCTGATCCCGCGTTTTTACGAGATCAAAGCGGTAACTGTCTATGAACTGCTTGAAAAACGTTACGGTGGTACTGCGAAGAAACAGGCGGGAGTGATGTTCCTCATAGGCAGGCTTTTTGCCAGCGGAGCAAGGCTCTATATCGGAGCCCTGGCGATCTCGATGATCCTCTTTCTGGATATTGCTCCGATGCATGTGCTGTTCTCCGTTATCGTGTTGATGCTGGGGGCTTTGGCCTATGTCTATTTCGGCGGGGTGAAGTCTGTGATCTTTTCGGATATGATCCAGGCAGCCACCTATATCGGTGCGGGTATTGCCGTACTGGTCTATCTCTATATGGCACTCGATACGGACTTGGGTACGATCATCCATACATTGGAAGCGGATGATAAGCTGAGACTCCTTGACTGGAGCATGAGCGGCGGATTTGACGTATGGGCTTTGATGGGAGGATGGCTGCTTCTCAATATCGCGGCATACGGGCTGGACCAGGATATGACCCAGCGGGCGCTCAGCTGCAAAAATACCCAAGAGGCGCAGCGCTCTTTGATGATGAGTATCTACCTGACGATCCCCGTGGCTCTGCTCTTCTTGGCTATCGGACTGCTGCTCTATCTCTTCTATCTTCACCCTGAGCTTTCGGGGATCTCGACTGAGGTGGTGCAGAAGTTCAATGGGGAGAATATCACCATCTTCATGTACTACATCCTGAACGAAATGCCGGAAGGGATGCGCGGGCTGGTCACGGTAGGAGCGGTTGCCGCGGCACTGTCGAGCTCCAACTCTGTTCTTGGCGCGATGGCATCCGTGGCGATCGAAGATATCTATAAGCCCTGGAAAAAGGCCAAAGGGGAGAGCGACGAGATGCACTATGTGCGGGCAGGGCGCGTGGCGGTACTCCTCTTTGCCGCTGCACTCTCAGCGATGGCGATGCTTAGCTACTACTGGCAGCAGAGCACAGAACTGCCGCTGCTTAACTTTGCACTTGGCGTGATGGCATTTGCCTACAGCGGCCTTCTGGGGGTTTACGGTGCGGCGATCTTCACGGATCGGGGAAGTACCGTGACCGTACCGCTTGCATTTATCCTCGGATTTATGACGGTATTGCTTCTTCAGCCTTATATATTGGGAGATACATTGAGTGAAATCATTGGCTGGAAAGTGGGGTTTGCCTGGCAATTGCTACTTGGAACGCTGGTTGCGTTTGGGGTGATGATGAGCACCAAAGGGAAGAAAACAGCATAAGAGTATCTCCTCCTCCCGACAGAGATATAAAGCGGCATCACGTGATCATGTCGGGGCAGCGATATTTCGACCTACGTATATTTTGATGCGAAGCGTATAACGACTCATGCCGTTAGGTTATTGGGTATTCCTTAAATGTGGGACGTATAGTGAGGTCATCAGTATGGCGGGAACGGTTTTACGCAATTTAAAGTATATCCGGCAGGTATTTCTTCGCTGTGTTATAGCTGATACCGGCAGTCTGCGCGACATTGTAGGCTGTGATCTCCCGGCACTCCAGTCTGAGCAAATTGATCGCGTTATTGATCTTCTTTTTGCTCTCCAGGATCTTGGATCTGTTTGCCTGACGCGTTGCTGTCTGTTTCTTTCCGTGCTCGATCTGTTTGATATTTTGTAGTTTTTTGAAAAACTTGTGTGCTACAGGTTTTCTCTCTTCAAATCTTCCATCAGATTCAAAGTCACTTTTTTGCAACTTCAATTCGTTTAACATATTGAGCATAAGGTCATACTCATGATAGTCGAGATCCAATCTGTAGTGTTTGATCTTGTTATCATTATTCACTTTGTCAAAATAAATCATTCCTGGAAAACCTGTTTGTTAGAAATTAGTGGGCGAATTCTACTATAATGAGATTAAAGCTGTGGGTAAAAACGTGCTTAATTGGCATAAATATTGGCAGATAACTTAAATGGTTACGAAAATGTTGCGCAGAAGCTAGGATGCAGAAAGATTGATAGAGGTCAGCCGATAGCCAAAATTTTTTTTAGATTCGATCAATTCTTTCCCTAATATATTCCGGAGGTTCCATATATAATAGCGTATTACATTGGAGTTGGCTTTACTGTTACAGGGATAAATGCTGTTTTCCAGTTCATTGCTTGATACGAATTTCTCTCTGTTTTTTATCAGATAGTCCAGGATCAATAAAGAGCGGATATCCAGTTCAATTTTCTGTTGATCGATGTAAAGCTGTTTATGCAGGAGATCATAGTTGACATGCTCTGAGATCTCTATCGATTCCTTGTAGGTATGATAGGCCCTCTTCAAAAGTCTTTTGATGCGTAGCAGCAATTCATCGATATCAGAGGTTTTGTTGAGATAATCATCACAGCCGTTTTTGAAGGACTGGATAAGAGTCTCGGGAAATGAGGAGAGGACGAGTTTCATTGTCTCGTCGTTGTAATCGTTGAGTATTTTCATGAGTTCAAAGCCGTTGATCTGTGGAACGTTGATATCTATCAGATAGAGATCATAAATATCCTCAAATATCTTGTTTAGAAACTCCTGCCCATCATTGCAGGTCTCAACGATAAAATCCTCTTCTTCCAAAAAATCTTTGATGCTCTCTTGGTAGAGTTTATTGTCTTCCAGAAAAAGTATTTTTGTACCAGTCACTTTAATTTTCCTTCCCCAAGAAATTATAGATCGATCATGAGACGAGTATCAGGGAAGCATGCTTCCCTGATGCGCATCGACTAAAGTATGTTACCAAACAATATTGTCATTCCCCAGCCAAAAAAGACAACCATCCAGAGACTCATAATCCCCAGAGTATAGTTGCCGAGTGTGTTTACTGCCTTATCTTTCGAACCGTCAAAAATGCCTTGGCTTTTTCCGACTTTCCAGGCCATGGTAAGAAGATAGGCGACACCTACACCGCCCATGATCAGGAATGTCAGAAGGAACATTGTGATTGAAGGTATCTCAAAATTGACCGGATAGTCATAGATATTGTATCCCAGACCCATCATCAGATCATATCTTGTCAGTTCGCGTACACCCGAGATCAATAGTGCTACAACGACCAATACACCGGTTGTAATATAACTGTTTTTGTTTGTCAGCACCATAAAAAGCAGTACGAGTACACCCACGATCGTAGCGATGATCACGGGATGCATCAGGTATCCTATAGTATACATCCAGAGAACAAATAAAACAGCACTGATGAGCAGTCCTATGCTTGCGATCCTGGTTCCAAGCCACGCTGTGTAATCGATAAGATCTTTACTGAAATCCTCTCTAGTACTGACAAATCTGCTGTAGTTCTGTAAAAATATTCCAACAACGGGAAGGGACAAACTTACCATGAAAGCCAGTCTTATGATGTCGATATTGAAGGTCCATCCGCTGTTGTCGACCACGCCGTTTGGCGCATACATATTCATCCATTCGTTAGGCATGATGGAGGTCACGGCAAAGTTGTGCATCAAAATCCCGGCAAAAACCAGAATGGCAAAAGAGATCATACCGATCAATTTGCCTCCGCCATCTTGCGCCTTGTTGGCATAGTAGAACCAATAGAACATCATATACCCTACGACCAGTGCATAGATAAAGATAAATATCCACATGCCCGAGAGAGCATTGGTAGTGTACCAGTTGGGATCATAGATCACCTGCGTGAAAAGAAGCGGAGCAACCCCCAGCACAATCAGCAAAGATACACTAAGCTTCCCTGTCTGAATAAGATGCGGCGTCAGTATTTTCCAACGTTGGTCATCTTTTTGTTTAAACGTCCCATACAAAGAGAGTCCCATGGAACCCAAAGCGAGCAGAACAAAAGCAGCATGAAGTGCCCATGTCAAGATATAGAGTGCCTGAAAGACCACCGGATAAAAAGGTATCCCTGCGGGGTCTCGTAAAGCCAATAATACAGATGCGTCCATAATTCCTCCTTAATATTTTTGTGATGCAAGATACTCTGCAAGTGCATCATATTCGTGTTCAGGCAATTGTAAACTAGGCATGTATGACATACCACCGGCTCCAATTGCATAGAGTATAGATTTGATAGCCTCTTTATCCATACCTGCCAATCTATCTTTTAGAGGTCTGAACTTACCGGTTGTCTCTAAAGAGTGGCAGTTGGAACATGACATTCTTGCCAGAAGTTTTCCTGCTTCAAGTTTATTGCCTGGAGTGATCACTTTGAGATTTTCAGGCACAAATGGGTTAACCTGAAGCAAGCCTTTTTCTGCGATGATCGGAAGTTCGCTTTTGATCCCTTTACCCGGTACATCACGGCTGATAATCTGGTTGGAGTAGATATATTGCCCCGCGACATACGGTTTTCTCATTGATTCACGAAGTTTCTCTCCCGGCCATAGCCCCGCGATAAGTATCACGGCGATCATTGCTGATGCAACAGGAACATTGATCAGCTTTGGTTTGACAATCGCGACAAGGAAATAGAGCGAGAAGAGGATTGCCAAAATAATTCTGTTCTGTATGATAGAATCTTTTGTAATATTAAAGACCGCATGCGCATTATCCGGCAGTGTTCCCATGTACCACATGAAGAAGAACATCGTAACAAATCCGCCGAGCATACTCACAAAGCCCATTTTTCTGCTGAGCTCATTGGAGAGCGCCTCATTCTCTTTTCTCATTGCACTGGATATCACAAGGCCGATGACCCCTGACATCATGATCATAAATCCGATACGAAGGAACATATGAGGGAAAGTGTTTGTACCAAAGAAGGCATCACTTGCGCTCCCCGTCGTATAATAGGCTTCTGTTCCCGGCCACATCATAAAGCTGATAATACCGATAATAAGAGCAAGCGTACCTACCGAAGCCAGCGCAAAGGTAAAGGTAAGTTTCAGGTGCGTTTTTTTGTCGATCTTGTTGATAAAGTAGACAAGTGCAAAAACACCGATCACCTCATAGACAAAGAAGACCCACTCCGTTGCCCACACCCAGACAAAGTTGTGTATCAGCGCACTGATCCCCCTGGGGCTCGCAGCCGTTGCCGTGTACCAGATACCCGGACCCGTGATAGACCCTATAACATAGGAAAATATCAGCAGGAACATACCGTATTTTTTCATATAAGGGTAGAGATCCGTTCTGTTCTCCTTATATGCTTTGTAAGCTAAAAATGCAAAAAGCATTGCAGCACCAACGGAGGTATGAGATGCCAGGATATGTATGGTACCAGTGATACCCATCATCCAAGCACTTCCGTACTCCGGAAAATAAAACAACGGAAATTGTCCTATTATGTCCATGTAGTCTCCTTTTAATAAAATGACTACTCATTATAAAACCACTTTGTTAATTATTTGTTAGATTTTCACACTGGATCAAAAAAAGAGTTATATTTATTATTTTTGGCCATTATATATTTCGGTATTCCGGATTGTCCTCATGCAATGGATATACTTCAAAGAGGATCTGATACAATATCTCTCTATTGTTTTCTGAGCAGGAAAGAGAATAAAACAGATAAGTGAGTCAAAAATGAAACAGATCATTTTCAATACTATGCAGGTGGTACCGTCCAAGGTCGTCTGTATCGGAAGAAACTATGTCGAACATATCGAAGAGCTGGGCAATGAAACCCCCGAGAGCATGGTGGTTTTCAACAAGCCAAACTCTGCGATCACTGATACCCTTCACTTTATCAGTGAAGATACGCGCTTCGAGGGAGAGATATGTTTCCTGATACAAAACAAACAGATCGCCGGTATCGGCTTCGGGCTTGACCTGACCAAAGCAGAGATACAGAACAAGATGAAAGAGAAGGGCTTGCCATGGGAGCGGGCAAAAGCGTTTGATGGCTCAGCGGTATTGGGGGAGTTTGTACCCTTCAGAGGAGATCTCAAAGCGCTTCGGATGGAACTTTTGATCAATGGCCGGCTTGTACAGTTTGCCGATTATGCTTTGATGATCTACAAACCTTTGGAGATGCTTGCCGAGATAGAGCGTTTTATGTCTTTTGAGGATGGGGACATTGTCATGTCCGGGACACCTAAGGGGGTAGGAAACTACAGTGTCGGAGATGAGTTTACAGGAAGAGTCTATGAGGGGGAGAGACTCCTGGTAGAGTCTAGCTGGCGTGTCCGGTAGTGTCGCGCCATGTGTTAAGGTAAGCGATGATCTCTTGGACCTTTTCGGTATCTTTGATCTTTTTGTCATAAATGATATAGAATTTTCTGGAGAGAGCAGTCCCCTCGATGCGGGAGAAGTAGAGCTCTTTTCTCTCAAGTTCATCGATGATTGCGAGTTTTGAAACGATGGTCACTGTAGGGTTTTCCCTGTTGGGTTTTGACCACTTGATACTCTGTATGGCAGAGGTCATATTGTCAACCTCCATCAGCGAATCAAAATGATGATACATCAGCCCATGATTGCTGAAAAAATCGGTAATCAGTTGACGGGTAAGAGACTCCTCTTCTCGACAGAGTAGCTGGCAGCAGCTGATCTTCTTCTTGTCGATGGAGTCCCCGAGCGGAGTTTTGGAACAGACTACTAGTTCATCCTCTATCCACTCCGTATAGATCAGCGCATCATCAAAGATAGCCGATTCGATCACTCCCAGGTCAAAGATACCATTTTTGATACCCTCTATGATCTCTTCACTATCGAGAACCGTCAGTTTGATATGGCTATCGAGCTTCTGGCTTAGCGTTATTAAAGGTTCTCCGGGAAGAATATAGGAGCCTATCGTAGGAGATGCACCTAATCTTACAGTCAAATCCAACATGAGTTCCCCTTTTTTGAACTTAGTGTATTCTTATAATAATTATAAGAAATAGTTACTTAAATTCATATTATAAATCAAATAGATAGATAAAAAAGAGAAAAAGTGAGAAAAACCTAAAAAACAAAGGAGGAGATCTCCCTCCAATCGTCTCCGACTCTAATGATACACCAGCGCTTAATAGATCCTATAGTGCACATAGAACATGATCTTCGTTTTTTTCTCTGGTTTGGGATAATCCTTATAGGCGGTTTTGATCACATCGATCGTATTTTCATCCAGGGCCCTGTAGCCTATGGAGGATCTCAGGTGCAGATCAGAGATATCCCCGTTGGGGTGAAGATAGAACGAGACGATATTGGTGCCCTGCATCTGCATACGCACTGCGATATCGGGGTAGCCTTTTCGCCAGAGGGTATTTTGTGTGATGCGGTATATCTCGCCCAGATGTTGCTTGATGAATTTTTGCTCTTCTTTGCTGTAGGTATGAAACTCCTTGCCGTAGATACGGGAGACCATCTGATCTACAAAATCCTCTTTTTTCGGCCGGGGCGTCATGGTGCTCCCCGAACCCATCAATGCGTTGGCAAGCGGATCCTTGGATGTTTGTACCTGTTTGCGTTGAACCACTTTTTGGACGGGTTGCGCTTTGCGTACCTTGGGTGTTTTTTGGGGAACGATCTTTTTGGGTTTCTCAGCTGCTTCAGGTTTGGCTTCAGCGACCCTGGTAGCATTGTTCTCTTCTCTCTCTTCTGCCGTGATAAAACTCTTTTGGGTACTTTTTTTCTCTTTTCTGACAGGCTCAGACTTATTGAGGGGGGTCTGAGCCGGGGGAGGGGTGATTTCAGTTACCGGTGCGGCAGGTTTGGTTACCGTGTTAGGCTTTGGGGCTGGCGGTACAAAAGTTTTAAGGTCAAGTGATATCTTTTGGGACTGGCTTTGGGGTTCAGGGAGTTTAAATGCCTTTACATTTACAACAAAAAACAGGAATAGGAAGATCAATAGATACAGCAACAGTGACAGTAGAAATGCTTTGAGTGTTCTGCTACGGATAATCGACCCCTTAGTGCCATTGTAGTATAATTCACGCTAATTATCTGACGATTGTTCAACTCCATTGCGGAGCACTTTCTTAAATATCAGAATTATACACAACAAGGATTAATCATATGGCATACGATAAAAGCATTGCAGCATTTGAAAAGGCATACAAGGTAATCCCGGGAGGTGTTGACTCACCTGTCCGTGCGTTTAAAGGAGTAGAGGGAACACCTCCGTTCATCGAAAGAGGCGAGGGGGGATACCTCTATGATATCGACGGAAACAGATATATCGACTTTGTTCAAAGCTGGGGGCCGCTGATCTTCGGCCATGCGGATGCTGATATCCAAAGTGCCGTGATGGAAGCGGTCAGAAACGGACTGAGTTTCGGTGCGCCGACACTTGTGGAGACAGAACTTGCAACAGAGATCACGACACTCTTTGATGCGATCGACAAGGTACGTTTCGTCAGTTCGGGTACGGAAGCGGTCATGTCTGCGATCCGTCTGGCACGCGGATTTACGGGAAGGGACAATATCCTGAAATTTACCGGGTGCTACCATGGACATTCTGATTCGCTGCTTGTACAGGCCGGTTCGGGGCTGGCAACATTCGGTACACCTTCCAGCCCGGGAGTTCCTGCTGATCTCACCAAACATACACTGCTTGCAACCTACAATGATATCGAAGAGGTAAAACAGTGTTTTGCCGATGCCAAGGGTGAGATCGCGTGTGTGATCATCGAACCTATCGCGGGGAACATGGGGCTTGTGCCTGCAACCGAAGAGTTCCTACAGGAGCTGAGAGAGATATGTGATGCACACGGCACACTGCTGATCTTTGATGAAGTGATGAGCGGATTCAGGGCATCACTGAAAGGTGCGCAGGGGATCACAACCGTAAAGCCGGATATGGTGACACTGGGCAAGGTGATCGGTGCAGGGATGCCTGTAGGTGCTTTCGGTGCCAGAGCGGAGATCATGGCATATCTCTCACCTGAAGGTCCTGTCTATCAGGCGGGTACCCTCAGCGGCAACCCCGTAGCGATGGCTGCGGGCCTTGCAAGCCTTCAAAAGCTCAAGGCAAATCCTGCTATCTATGTAGAACTGGGCAATAAGGCAAAAAGATTGATGGACGGATTCCAGAAGGCTGCCAATGCTGTGGATGTGCCGATGGTAACGGATGTGAGGGGAAGTATGTTCGGTTTCTTTTTCTCCGAGATACCGGTAAGAAATTTCGATGAGGCGCAGCAGAACGATACGGCGATGTTCGCTAAGTTCCATAAGGGGATGCTTGATCGCGGCGTCTATCTGGCGTGTTCGTCATTTGAAGCAGGGTTTATCTCTACGGCCACAACCGATGAGATGATCGATGAAGCGATCAAAGCAGCCTACGAGACATTGGCTGAATTGACTAAATAAACAATTTCTATGGGGTGGATGAATTCCACCCCTTCCGTGCAGCTCTTCTCTTCTATCTATAATCTTCCAATAAGTAACAAAGACAATCCTGAAGAATAATTTTTTTATCCAGTGTGATCATAGCAGGCATCAGGGGTTTTTTGAGTGAGAGTGCACCATGATCATTTTCGATAATGGTATCGGTAATGTCGGTACCGTCTTCTGCTGTGGCAATGAGAGGGAGATCGACCGTTGTATGCGCAAATACTTCACCTTTTTCAAGTCGCGTAAAGTTATGACAGTCAAAGTTGTCTGTAAAGGTCAGTTCAAACGCTTCATTCTCCTCTTCAAAGCCGAATGTCACTCCTTCTGCTATCTTGAGCACAGCACTGTTATGTACGAGTTGAAGATCATGTTCGGGCAGTGCTTTATCCGGGAAATGGTCCATATGCATCAGATCATCAATGAGTGCAACGGCTTTTTCTAACCCCAGAGAGTTGCCGGGAGTGGAGCACTCCAGTGTAATCGCAGGACAGATCTCATCAAACGCCATCGTAGAGACACCTTTTGGCGTGTGAAACACCATCCCGATATGGTTGAAAAAACTGCTCAGATATTTGTTTTTCTCATTCACAACCGAGATACATCCGTAAGGCGGGTTCGTCCCGGTATTGTTGTGCAGATCAAGGGCTGCAAAGAGTTCATTTTGTGTGATCTTCTCCATCACTTCCGCGATGAGTCTTGAAGTAGGGGCATCAGGGTGGGGTGTACCAGGCCAGGCACGGTTGAAATCAAGTTCATCATCCTGTCGCCTAAGCCCCAAAGAGGCCGCTTCGACATTGCCCACAAAGAGCCAGATACTCCTTGGAAGATGATAAGATCCATCCTCTTGATACTGTTTAAGAATCTCTTGCATGATCTGCAAGCCGCTAAACTCATTGCCGTGTAGCAGGATAGAGATGAATAGGGCAGGTTCTTTATCTCCTTTGAGATGTACAAGTGTCGGCCTGTCAAATATCTCCTTGATATCACGGTAATTGATCTCCAAAAATTTTTCAGGGATCTCATTGACGATATTGAGTTTTTTCATTACAGACTCCATTGGTGTACAGGTGTATCGGCTTCAAGATGTTTCATATAATCCTCCACAAGTTTGTTGATATTTCGGTATTTTTCAAAGTGCTTAAGCTGCCATACTGCACCGTTTTGTCCGTTTAAAGCACGCGCTTTGACGATATCCAGATAGGTTTCCGTACCTTGGACCCCGAGCGATGCCAATCCTTTTTTCGCCAACTCCAGCCCTTCGCGGGATATCCACTCATTGAGCAGTCTGCTTTTACCTTCAACGGGTTCATGAAAAGTATGCTGCATACCCCATTTCGCTATCTGGTAAAAGTCATCTTTGATCACCTCAAAAGGAATTTGTGTAAGGTTGCTGCCGCTCTTGACCAATCCTTCGATCAGGCCGATAAAAAACCAGAGATTTGTCTGCATATCGATCAGTGTAGGCCCGGAGGGCAGTACACGAAGCTCCATACGGAGTCCCCATTTTCCATTCTTCTCTTGAGAGATAATAGGGCGTATCCATCTCCATATGGTTCCATTGTGAAGGTTGAAGTGGTAGAGTTTTTCCACAGGCTCATTTACCACATCGGGAAACATGATCTTAAATGCCTTATTCTGCTCGAACAGTTCCAACCAAGAATCGATATAGCCATGTGCAAAATGAACTCTCTTTTCATCTCCTTGTACTCGTCTTTCTTTGTCTCTGACATCGACTGACTGTTCAAAAATAGGGATGCGTGACTCATACCAGGCTCTTTTGCCCAGTACCAATGAAGCGTTTGCTCCAAATCCTACCATGATTACTGAAGCGATAAGTGCTGCATGGTAGTAGTCTGTAGCACGTGAAAAAGGAACTTGAAAGTGTATTTGAAATGAAGTGCTCAATGCTTCGCTCATGACATCATCTCTTTGCAGTTTGACTTCATCTTTGCCGTGAAAGAGAAGCTCGACACTCTCATGGCGGAGTTCGTGGATTCGCTGGGATGCCAGTGTATAGCGTTTCATATCTGACTGGTAGTGTTTTGGGTCAAAATGTTCTGGCATAAGCTTGGGAAAGACACCGAAAAATCCAAGATGAGTGTTAAATTTTTTGGCACTCTTTTCTGCTTCCTGAAAGAGCCAGGTAATGTTTTCTTTAAGTTCTAAAGGCGTGGAGGGGCCGAGTGTAAAGACACTGCCGTTTATTTCCAGGTCATAGTTTGCCAGTTCAGTGGTAAAAAAGGTGGTGTCAAGTTCTGAGAGTATCTTTTGATTGATCGGTGCAGGCTGATACTCCGTATCAAGTATACATGTCTCAAGTTCATAACCAATACGTTTGGACTCACTAAAAAGTGCACTGCCCTGTTCAAAGAGGTTTTGAACAAAATCGAGCTCAGAGAGCCAGGCCTTTTCAAAAGCCTGGTAATCCTCTTCTGTGAATACTGTTTTGTGTATCTCCGAACCCATTTACAATCCAACCGATGCTTTTTAGAACTATTATACATTGCATTGGCTTGTTGGACCCTAACAGGACTTCCTTTGTGTCAGGTAGATAAATACTGCCAGTGAAAGTATGATCAGTGCGATCCCTCCCATCAGGTAGAGTGCATTGATCATCTCCCCATCCTCTTTCATCGCGATCTTAAATACCACCATCAGGGTCTCGATCGCCAGGGCGATGAGGATCGTAAAGAGGAACTTGGTCAGCAGTTTTACTTCATCTTTGGAGTTTTTGACATAGCTTTTATAAAAGACCTCCTGTTCCAGAACGGTTTTTGACAGATCAAAGATCGCCAGTCCCAGTGTCGCAGCAATGATCGGTTTGAAGATCGTATGGATATCGAGATTCAAAGCCATTACGTTGCCTGCAAAGTCAAAGAGCGAGTAGAGGACGGCCGCCAGGGCGATGATCCCCATAAATGCCCCGGTAAAGAGGTAAAAAGAGAGTTGCACACTGTCAAAAGTGGCATGTCTCTCGATAAGTTTCAGTCTCTCCAGCAATCTTTTGAGATCAAAATCCATAAAGATGATCTTACCATCCTCTTTTTTGGAGACGGTAATACAGAGTGTCTGTGTCGCAGCACTTTTGTAGGGTGCAGTGAAGGCAAAGCCGTTCTCCTTGATCTCCAGGCGGTCAAGCAGATAACTTCTGCTGATATCTTTTGCAGTTTCATCGATACGGTTGGGATAGATATTTGGCGAGCTTTGCACCGAGGTATCCGCATCGACGACATAGATCAGCTCCAGAGACTTGAATACCTGAAAGAGACTCGCAAAATTCTCTTCTTCCAGTGCACTGAGCGCACCGAAATTCAATACACTGTCTTCGATAAAGCCGTTGACCTGTTCTCTCCCCTGAAAATAAGCTCCGATATACTCTTTCATGATGACATCCTTGTTTGGTTCTTTGTTTCATTATAAAGCATATCAGATGGAAAAAGAGAAAAAAAATGCTTATTATTTGATCAATGTAAGCGATTGGATGTAAGAGACGTTATATCTTGTGTATCGTCCATCCCGCTTTTTCAAACTGCTCGGCCGCCTCTTTTTCAAGTATGCCGGTGATCACGTTCGGAGGAGTTGCAAATGCAGGTTCATACCGTGCCAGTACTTTATCTTGAAGAATGTCCCACCGGGAGTATCCTCCCATATGGGGAGTCCGGAGCGCAAAGACCACCTCTTTGATCTTTTGCTCGCGGATCATAAAGGAGCACATGGGGCAGGGTTCACAGTTGGAGTAGAGGGTGCACCCGGAAAGATCCGGAGTACCCAATACTTCTTTCGCTTTCCTCATCGCAATGATCTCCGCATGGTCTGTCATGTCGTGGAGCAGGGCGCTGTTTGTCGCTTCGGCAATGATTTGATCCTCTTTGACGACAAGCGCACCGAAAGGATTGTCCCCGGCATCCAGCGACTCCTGCGCCAGTTCCATGCAGCGTCTGATAAATTTCTCATGTTCCGTTTTCATCTGTAAAATCCCCCTTTACCTCTCTGCGTTTATGATCCTCTGATCCCAAAGCGGTCAATAGACCAGCGGAACAAACCTGAACCCATAGATGCTCTCTCTTTGATACTCCTCTTTAGAGGTTTTTATGACCACATCGATGGAGTCTCTTACCGGGATGACAAGTCTGCCCCCGACATTGAGTTGCTCTATCAGCTCTTCAGGGAGTTCATCTGCCGCTGCGGAGACGAGTATCTTGTCAAACTTCTCTCCGGGAACTCCGAGTCTCTCCCCGGCTTTTTCGATCTGGCATCTCTTCTCATCGGGGCAGTACCTAGCAAGATTGAACTTGCCAAGCTCTACGAGGGAGTCTATCCTCTCCAGTCCTAAGACACTTCCCTCTTTCCCGACGATATGGCAGAGCATGGCAGTCGTCCAGCCCGAACCCGCACCGATATCAAGGATCTTGTCTCCTTTTTGAGGGGAAAGGTGTTCAAGCATGAAGGCAACGGTGGTAGGCTGGGATATCGTCTGGTTCTCCCCGATACCCAGAGGTGCATCGACATAAGCAGCCTCTTTGAACATATCAGGAACAAAATCCGCCCTGTCCACCTTTTCAAAGGCTTCGATGATATGCCGGCTTTTGAGTACCCTGTCCATGATGATCGCATCAATGAGTGCATCCAAATCTTTCACTGTTGCCCTTTTTTATCTGTGTTTTTTTTCTTTATTTCTTGCAATTACAGCCATTACCGACTACCATTCACTCTTCACTCTTCACTCTTCACTCTTCACTCTTCACTCTTCACTTCTTTATACTCCTCTACCTGATAGGTAAAAATCTGCGGGTGGAAGGCAAGACACTCCATCCCCATGCCGGCTTTCATGCAGAGATGCATAAAGAAACTCTTGAAATCCGGCAGCTGTTCCCATACTTGAGGCAGATAGGTCGCCTGGTGGGCTGTATCGTGTTTGAGGATCACACCGTCTTTGCCTGCCCTGATCTTTGACTCCAGCTCTTCGATCGAGCTGTAATGGACCTCCTGGGGTGGCGTAAGGATGGAGACCTCTATCGTGATCTTGTCGAATTCCTCTTTGCTGAGGGAGGGGAATCTCGGATCATCCAGTGCTGCTGCTTTGGCGTTGTGGATCAGATCTTCATAGAGAGGACGGTGTGCCACGATCGAACCGATACAGCCTCTGAGCATCTCATACTCCCCGATGGTCAGTGTGACAAAACATGCGCCATCCTCTTTGAGCCAGGGGTGCGACTGAAGCATCTCATCCAGATCCAGGGGGTAGGGAACACCTATTGCTTCGGCAATGGCCGCACGTGCAATCTTCAGTAATACCTCTTTTTTCATTTTCTCTCCACGAAAGCGGCGCTCATATATCCGACGACCTGCGACTCATCACCGCTCGCATCCGCACTTGTCCGATAATCCAGCAGGACAGGTTCGAGCCCCAGCTCTCCGGCAGCGATCATCATCGCTTCGACACCTATCTTCCCGCATGCTTCGCACCCTTCGTGCAGTTTTGTCCTATCAAGGCTTTTTACGGCATCCAGGCAGATACTGTCAAGATGGTTTGCCTTCTTGATATTGTAGTAGTGGCTCAGATCGGTACTGATCACTACGGCTGTTTTTGGATCTTGCAGCAAACGTTTGATCAGGGGTGCCAGCCTCTCGGGCTTTTCATCCGAGTAGACGATCTCTTCGACCTCCACTTCCGGTTTGTAGGCTTTGATAAAAGGAAACTGCACCTCCGTACTGTGCTCGTGGTGTGCCTCGGGAAAGTACTCCAGCCCAAACTCCTCTTTCAGTTCGCAGGCAAGTTTCCTGTCTATGGGAAGGTCGCCCAGCGGCGTATGGTAGGTGTCGCAATCGGCGATACTGCTGCCCTTGAAATAGACACGATGGCTCGGCCCGATAATAACGATACGTTCAATATCCTGGTCTGAAAGCAGTTTCAGTGCGATGTTGGCCGTGAAACCGCTGTAGATATACCCTGCATGGGGAACAATGACGGCTCTGGGATGCAGCTGCCAGATCGGATCCTCTTTGGAAAAATGTTTTTCGAGTATCTGGTTGTAGTGCTCAAATGCTTTTTTGATCTCCTGGGGGTTGGAGGGGTAGAACTGGCCCTCTACCGCTGTCTCTCTTGTACTCATCTCCAGACTCCTTCTATCTCTCTATGGCATTTGGGGCAGTGTCCGTTTTCCAGCCTGTTGACGGTGATTGTATATCCCGTTCTGTCGATCAGCAGTTCGTTGCATTCAGGGCAGTGTGTATCGCCGTGCACAGGGACATTGCCCAGGTAGATATAGTGCAGTCCCGCCGCTTTCCCTATCTTTTTGGCACGCTGCAGCGTCTCCAGGCTTGTCCTTTCATGATCAAGCATTTTGTAGTCAGGATGGAATGCACTCAGGTGCCAGGGTACATGGGCGCCAAGGTCATTTCTGATAAATTCCGCCATCTCTCTGAGGTCGTTGTCGCTGTCGTTTTCGCCCTCGATCAGGAGTGTGGTCACCTCCACCCATATTCCCTGCGCGACCATTCTTCTCAGGGTATCCTTGACCTCTTCGAGGCCTCCCTTGAGCACTTTCCTGTAGTACTCGTCATTCCAGCTTTTCAGGTCGATGTTGGCCGCATCGAGCCAGCTTCCCATATCTTCGATCACTTCGGGAGTTTCAAACCCGTTGCTCACAAAGATGTTTTTCAGACCCTTTTTCCTGGCAAGCAGGCCGATATCTTTGGCGTAGGGATAAAAAATCGTCGGTTCGTTGTAGGTGTAGGCGATAGAGTTGCATCCCTCTTCGAGCGCCATCGCTACCATCTCTTCGGGCGAGACATAGATACTCTCATTGATCTCATGCTCCTGAGAGATATCCCAGTTCTGGCAGAAAGGACACCGGAAATTGCATCCCACCGTACCAAAGGAGAGGGCGGTAGTCCCGGGAAGAAGATGATAAAGAGGTTTTTTCTCTACCGGATCGACATGGAGTGCAACGGGATGGCCGTATACAAGGTTCTTCAGTTTACCCTCAACATTCTGGTTGACGCCGCACATTCCTATCCTGCCCTCTTTGAGTTTGCAGTAGTGGCGGCAGAGCAGACAGATGATTCTCTCTTTTTCTTTCTCTTCTTTATAGTATTGCATCAGAGACCCCTCTTTGAGCCATAAAGACTCAGGTATTTTCAATCATACCACATAAATAATCGGTTTGTCAAATCAGATTTTCGGGAGGGTATCGGATGAGGGGAAAGCTTCTGCTTCGCACCTCTTTACATCAGGCTTTTTACCTTCTTCAGGTCTTCAAACACCTCTTTTTTTGCACTGGGGTTTCTGAGCAGGTAGCTGGGGTGGAAGGTAGGGATGACGATATAGTCCGGCTGCTGGTTGATCACGCCTCTTATCTGGCTGATGGGGGTAGTGTCATCGGTCAGGTAATGATAGACTGTAGCTCCGAGCGTGACGATCAGCTTTGGCTTGATCAGTTCGATCTGTTTGAAAAGGTAGGGCCTGCAGGTATGCGCCTCTGTAGCAGTGGGGGCACGGTTTTCAGGCGGACGGCACTTGACGATATTGGCGATATAGACCTCAGATCTCGGGATATTGAGCACATTTTCGATCATCTTGGTAAGAAGCTCGCCTGATTTGCCGACAAACGGTTTGCCCTGTGCATCCTCACTCGCTCCCGGCGCTTCTCCGACAAAGAGGATATCGGCATTTTCATTGCCTTCGCCAAAGACCACTTTCGTTCTGCTTTTGCTGAGTTCGCAGAGGTGGCAGTTGAGTGCCTGCTTTTTGAGCGCTTCCATGGTGCTTGGCAATGCAAGGTCGGAAGGATCTTCCTTGAAGATCGTCATATCGGTGTAGCGGTGACCGAGATCTTTCAGCTGATAAAGATGTTTGAGAAGCAGTGCATTTTTGAGGTTTTTCATAGGGATATTATACTCTCAATGGCTTAACAGATCAATGAAAAATACTTTTATCCCTCATCTAAGATCAGAGCAAGCTGTCCCATACTCACTCCGCCATCATTGACAGGCACTTTTTCATTCCAAAACAGATCTTCTATTTGACCGGAAAGGAGTCCAAGTAGCGTTTTGTTCTGAAATACACCTCCGCCCACTACAACTTTCAAATTCTCTTGCTTATAGAAGTAGTGTATGATCTCAACCATGGTATTGAAGAATTTGGAAACAGCCTGAGTTTGATTCTTCTCTCGTAATACCCCTATGATCATCATAGACCAATCGATTTCGCCATCACTTACCTCAAAAGGATAGCTCCGGGTAATTTGAGGATCATAGAAGGATTCCATACGCAGGCCGCTTTCTCCTTCATAGCTTATCTTCTGGCAGAGACCTGTAAGACTGGCTATCGCATCAAAGAGCCTGCCTGCTGAACTACTGCGGGGAGTATTGATCCCTTTTTCATAAAGCAGATAGAGGTTTTCCATTTCGCTTTTAGTGAATGCGGCTGTGGTAGGGTTTTTGAGGTTCATTGCCTCGTTGCCGTAGAGTGAAAAGAGTAGAGAGAGGGCTACTCTTCGCGGTTCTTTGATAGCAGCTTCCCCTCCAAGCAGTTTAAAGTATCTGAAGTGGCCGATTCTTTTGAGGCCGCCCCTCGCACCGCGGAAGAACTCTCCGCCCCACAGGTTTCCGTCATCACCGTAACCGCTTCCGTCAAATGCCACACCCAGAACCTCTTCCTTCAGGTTATGTTCAAAGATCGCTGAAGCGATATGTGTTTTATGGTGCTGAACCTGGACCATCTCGCACTTTTGGTTTTTAGCCCATTTGGTAGTCTCATAGAGGGGGTGCTGATCACAGACAATCCGGTCGGGACTAAAATGGTATAACGATGCAAAAGCGTGTACGGTTTTCTCAAAATACTCCATAGACTCAACGGAAGTAAGGTCGCCAATGTGGGGTGAGATGATCATATGCTCTTGAAAAGAGATCGCTATCGTGTTCTTTTGGTTGGCACCGGTAGCAAGAGAGTTTTTCTTGATAGTGAGAGGAAATTTAAAGTGGGTCGGGGCATATCCCCTGGCACTCCTTAAGAGTACGGTTTTATTCTCCACACTCATCACTACCGAATCATCACATCTGTTGTGGATCTCCAGGTCATGGTCAAGGCAAAGGTCCCATAAGTGACTATAAGCCTTTATCTCCTCATAGGTCGCACAGATGGGTGAACCGCTGAGATTTGCACTTGTCACGACGATCGGTCTATCAAAATATTCTAAAAGCATCAACTGTAAAGGGGTATAGGCAAGCATCACACCAAGTCTGTTGAGTCCCGGTGCCACTTGTGAACTGAGGTCGGCATCTTTTTTCAGTTGGGAAATCAGTATAGGTTTTCTTGAAGAGCCAAGCAAGGACTCCTCATGTCTATTTAGTTCTATCAGCTTTTTGGCATCACTCATCTCTTTGACCATTACCGCAAAGGGTTTCAGTGGCCTCTTTTTCCTCTCGCGTAAACGATTGACGGCTTGGGTATGGGTCGCATCACAAATAAGATGGAAACCTCCTACTCCTTTTATCGCAATGATCTTCTCTTCCTCCAAAGCCTTTACAATGATATCAAGGCTTTTGCTCCCTTCAGAGATCTTGCTGTGATGATCATAGAGTGTGATCCGGGGTCCACACTCGGGACAACAGATACCTTGTGCATGGAATCTACGACTGTTGGGGGTTTCATACTCCTCCCGGCACTTCTTGCATAGTGGAAAGGTATTCAGTGAAGTATGTTCTCTCTCATAAGGAAGGTCTTTGAGTATCGAATAGCGCGGTCCACACTCCACACAGTTGATAAAAGGGTAGAGGTAGCGTCTGTTTGAGGGGTCAAATAGCTCCTCTTTGCATTTTTTGCATATCCCGCTATCAAGCGGGGTGATAACATTCAGAGTTTCCCCTTCTTTTTCATTATGATCGATAGTGATCTCTGAATAATCCGTTTGTTTTTCCATGATTGTACAGCGTATATCATCGATCTTTGAAAGAGGAGGGGGAGCGGCTTTCAGTTGTCTTAAAAAGTCCTCAAGCTGTAAAGGGGAGGTTTGAACGAACATTTCAACGCCTTGGTGAGAGTTCCATATCTTACCGTTGATATGAAGCGCTTTTGCCAGACGATAGAGAAAGGGACGGAATCCTACCCCCTGAACGGTACCCCGGATCGTAATATGATAGTTTTTCATCTATGATCGCTTCCCATAAGCTCTGCAATCACGGTTTGAAGAGAACGCTCTTTTGTTCGTCTCGGTTTGATCCCCAAAGCAGTGATCTCATCAAGCACCAATTGCAGATAGCTACTGAACTGTTTTTCCAAAGCACTGCTAAGCCCGATCGATACGGACGTGATATCTTCCGGGACTATTCCCAGGATGGTGACCCGGGCTTTGAGGCCATAGAGCGCTCCGGCTTCAAGCATCTGAATGATCTCGACTTCATGGGCCGTATTTCTCTGGGCTCCAAGACCGTGAAACGCTTCGCCCGGTATCCTGTATAGCTTACCCGGTTCGTCATCGATGGAGAGTGTATCGAGTATGACCACCTGCTCATACGCCTGAAGGTATCCTATCAGGTTCAGTCCCATCGTACCTCCATCCAGGATCTCAAGGTGTGGTGAAAACGCATAGTTGTTTTTTAGATAGCTGGCGGCATAGACGCCGATGCCGTCATCTTTGAAAAGCGTGTTGCCGACTCCGATCACGATCGTTTTCATCTCTCTTCATCCCCTTTCTGTTTGTTCAAAATTACTCCAGCTCCAGACGCATCAGGTACATATCCTCGCCGTCGATGACCTCTAGATTCGTACTCTCGCATTCTGGGCAGCGGTATCGGCTAGTGATGAGTTCGCTTTCGGAGCCACAGGAGCAGCATCTCACCTTCAGGGGCTGAATGTGCATGATAAAATCGGCATTCTTGCAGATACTTCTCTCTTTAAATGTATCAAATGCCACTTCGAGAAGGTGCGGCTCCACGCCGCTGTATACACCGATCTTCACTTCGACCCGACTCACACTGGCGGCTTTATGTCTGCCAACTTCTTCTTCGCACAACGCTATGAGTGAGCTGACGATGGAGTATTCATGCATCAGCATATCCTCGGCAGCAGTTCGCCTGATGGTAGCTCCAGGAATCTTGAGGTTCCATAGGGGGTCTTTAGCAGTACTTTTTGAGGATATCCGGTTGTAACTTCTCCTATAATCTCCGCCATACTTGAGGCTTCTATAGAACGTAACAGCTCCAGGGCTTTTGGGGCATCCTGTGCTGAAACAGCGAGGATAAATGTCCCCTCATTGGCCAGAGAGAATGCTTCAAATCCCAACAACTCGCATACCCCCTTGACCTCCCGGCTGATCGGTACCTTTTCCTCCTCCACCTCTATACAGATATCGGATTGTCTGGCCCACTCATTGAGAACGGCCGCTACACCGCCTCTGGTAGCATCTCTCATGGCCTTGATATCTATATCTGCCTCTATAAGCTTTTCAACCACGGGCCAGAGTGATCTGCAGTCGCTCTCAAGTGCAGTAGAGAACTCCATCCCTTCCCGCTCTAAAAATATGCTTGCACCATGTCTGCCTATACTACCGGATACAATGATCACATCATCAAGACTGAGTGCATTGGCAGAGATCCCTTTGTAGCGTATCTCTCCTATACCGGTGGTGTTGATGAAGAGCTTATCGACACTTCCTTTAGGTACCACCTTGGTGTCTCCGCTGACGATAATGGCCCCGTTTTTTTCAAGCTCGTATTTCATGGAAAGCACGATTTTTTCAAGCGCTGATATCTCAAATCCTTCTTCGATGATCACTGCACAGGTGAGGTATTTGGGTTTGGCACCCATCATGGCCAGATCATTACAGGTACCGCATATACTGAGTTTGCCTATATCCCCACCTTTGAAGAAGAGAGGCGTAACCGTAAAGCTGTCTGTCGTAAATGCCAGTGCACCTTTTCCTATCACGGCAGCATCTTCTGCTTGATGCAGGATCTTATTCTGAAAATGTCGATAGAAAAGCTCTTCTATAAGTCTGCCGTTCTCCTCTCCGCCATTCCCGTGTGCTAATGTAATGCTTTTCATCGCACATTTCCGTATCTGTAGTAGGCTGCACACGCACCTTCGCTGGAGACCATACAGCTTCCAAGAGGAGAGGAGGGGGTACAAGCGTTTCCAAAGAGTGTACACTCTACGGGTTTTGCCGCTCCCATAAGTATGTCACCGCAGAGGCACTGTTTGTGATCGTCTATCTCCTTGTCCGGCAGCAGGGCACCATAGATCTTTTCTGCATCCAGGTACGCAAACTCCTCTCTGAGCTGCAGTGCACTCTGCGCAATATCGCCTATACCGCGCCAGCGGAAATATTTACGCTTTTCAAAAAAAGTATCGATGAGCTTTTGTGCCACAAGGTTGCCTTCCGGGGTGACACTTCTGGTGTACTCGATCTCAACTTCACAGCGTTTTTCGTTGCACTGTTTTAGAATCATCAGTACCCCCTCCAGGATATCCACAGGTTCAAAACCGGCAACGACCACAGGGGTATGGTACTCTCTTGGAAACACTTCATAGATGTTTGTTCCGGAGATAACGCTGACATGGCTGGGACCGATAAAGGCATCGATCTTTGATCGTTTTGCATCCAGGAGTAGTTGCATCGGTTCGGGTACAGTAATGTGATTGATATAAAAAAGTATATTTTCAACCTTTTGATCGATAACATGATGAATGAGTGCAGCGGTCATCGGGGTAGTCGTCTCAAAACCGATCGCAAAAAAGATCACCTTTTTATCGGGGTTCTCTTTGGCGATCCTGAGCGTATCAAGAGGAGAGTAGAGATATCTTACATCTGCACCTTTCGCCCTTGCATCCTGCAGTGAGCCTTTTGAGCCTGGAACTTTGATCATATCTCCCAGTGTGACCAGTATCACATCTCTCTGCATCGCCAGCGTATAGGCATGGTCTATGCGCTCTTTGGGTAAAACACACACAGGACATCCCGGCCCGTGTATAAAGTGAATGTTCTGTGGCATAAGCTGGTGAAGGCCATACTTGACGATGCTATGGGTATGGCCTCCGCATACCTCCATAATGTGTATGTCATGTCCAAGCTTCTCTGCCTCGATCCCGATACGTTTCACCAGTGCTCTGATGGTTTTTGGGTCACGGAAACCTTCATACAGCTCCTTTAACGCAAGACTACGCATCTTCACCCCGGCCGGTACAGCGGTCACTTTGTGTGATGAGATGCTGTAATTCTTCTTCTTCCATCATGGCGATGATCTCTCTGTAGGCTTCAAGGCTTTGCAGTGCATCCGCTTCATCGATCTTGTTCATCGCAAAACCGATATGTATCAACACATAGTCCCCTACATCTACAGACTGATCGATCAGATCGAGTGATGCTTCGCGTGCTACACCCATGGTATCCACTGTTGCCACATTGCGGCTGCGGTCGATCCTGGTTATCTGAGAAGGGATGGAGAGGCACATATCAGTTCCTGAACCTTTGTTTGAACGCTATCCAATCGATCACCTTTTTGATACTCTGGGGATCTTTGGTATTTACCTCAAGAATGTCCACATTGGGTTTGAGTGTTCTGGCAGTTTTCTTTTCAGCTTCGATATCGTACTCGAAATAGGGGAGAAGATCGGTCTTTGTAAAGAGGATAAGGTCCGCTTTTCTGAACATCACAGGGTATTTGGCGATCTTGTCTTCTCCTTCGGGGATGGAGACCAGTACGATGTTCAGGTGCATGCCTACATCATAGCTTGCCGGACAGACAAGATTCCCCACATTCTCCACAAAACAGATATCTATCTCGTTAAGGTCCATATGGTGAAGCCCTTTGTGCACCATAAAGGCATCGAGATGACAGGCGGACCCTGTCTGTATCTGATACGCCTCTATCCCTTTTGCTTTCAGTCTTTCTGCATCCTTGTTTGTCTCCAGATCCCCCTCTATCACACCAAACGAAAAATCAGCCAGCTCTGCCATCGCTTCCAGCAGAGAGGTCTTGCCGCTGCCGGGACTGCTCATAAGGTTGATACCCAGTACATGGTTTTTATCGAGATGCTCCCTGTTGTGTGCGGCTTCATGATCATTCTTATGAAGGATTTTGGTAATGACATCTATGGTCTTGCTGTCGTTGAGCTGCGGGTTATGATGCAAGGTTTCATGCGCTTGATGGTGATGATGTTCTTCCGTGACCGAACAACCGCAATCTTTACACATTTTTCTTCTCCAAATATCTATAGAGTGCAAAAATAGCGATGATAATGACGACTATAATACCAAATTCATTGCTATGTAGAATACCTAAAAGGTGCAAATGATCGTGCCCCTCAGCATGTGCAAAAAGATGTGCGGTCAATGATAACAGAACGAAAATAGTTTTCAACATGAAATCTCCTTTAGATTGAACAGATTGAGTTTATCTTGTATTTGCTTAGCGCTTTGCCTTTTGCATCGATGATATGTACCGCACAGGCGAGACAGGGGTCAAAGGAATGGAGCACGCGCAAAACCTCCAGCGGCTGAGAAGGGTCTTCAAGCTTTATCCCTATCAGTGCCTCCTCATAAGGCCCTCTTTGCTCTTCACTGTCTTTTGGGGAAGCATTCCATGTGGTTGGGGCAATAACCTGATAGTTGGCGATCTTTTGGTCTTTTATATTGACAAAGTGGCTGAGCACGCCCCTGGGCACTTCGAAGAAAGCCCTTCCTTTTGCCTGGTGCGGCAGTTGCCCAAACTCATACTTGCTCCAGGTTTCCGTATCATAATACTTGATATTCTCAACAAGCCTGTTCACAAATTTAAAAATGTGATCACTGATGTAGGCACTCTCTATTGCCCTGGCTGCATTTCTGCCGACAGTCGTGGCAAGGTCGATGAGTTCCAGCTGGCATGCCTCAAGGAACTCATCCACATACGGTTTGATGAAACGGT
>JAQUFB010000091.1 GCA_028684885.1 Sulfurovum sp.
GCATGTCCGGCAACGCAGTTTTTTGCTTCGGTGATAGCGGAAGGCCATATCATACGGTTGGACGCTATCGAGCAAAAAGCCTTTGGCCTCAGTGCGCTGATGGAAAAGATGCAGCCGGAAGGCGGCTATGAGCCGATCGATGCGGCCAACCCTATCTATACGAAAATGCTTGAAAAAACAGGAGTCTATGCGATAGAGAGCGACTGCATCACCTTCAAAGTAAAGGCGGGGCAAAATCTATCCAAAGATCGGCATGGTAAACTTATGGAGCACATGAATGAACGTGATACCGCTTCAGATCATGAAACGCTTGCACTGATGCAAAACTTACAAAACAAGGAATCACTATGAGAGCTTCCAACTTTAATCTCACCGATTACCTCTCGCGTATCGGGTACGAGGGGAGCGTGGACACTACGCTTGTGACACTTACCCGACTGGTACAGAAACAGCTGCGAACTGTTCCGTTTGAAAATACCGAAGTGCAGGCCGGGCGTATCCCGTCAATGGTACCTGAAGAGATCGTAGATAAGGTCCTGACCCGCCGCCGAGGGGGATACTGCTACGAGATCAATGGCATTTTCTCGATGGCGCTCAGTACTATCGGTTTCGAGTGGTATTATGCGGGAGCACGGCCGATGCTCTATCCGGAGCGACGTCCCAGAACACATATGATCGTGATTGTGCGTATCGGGGGAAGAGACTACCTCTGCGATACGGCGTTCGGAGGATATGCCCTCCGCGCGCCGATGATGATCGAAGAGGGCGAAGTCGTTCAGGACGATGATCGTTTACGCCTTGCGCTGATCAATGGGGAGTATGTGCTGAGTTCACTGGTGCAGGATGAATGGCAGTGTCAATACGGCTTCACCCTACAACCGCAGGAGTGGATCGAGTTCACTCTCGCGAACTATTTTAACGCCACCCATCCCGATACGATCTTTACACGGAAGAGACTCGCAATTATACAGACCGCTACGGGGAGAAAGATCCTTATGGAGAATGAACTCAAGTGCATCGAAGAGGGAAACTCAGTATGTTTGGAAGTCGATTACGATACGGCATTAAAAGAGCATTTTGGGTTGGAGCCCTGGTGATCTGGATAAAAACGTTTTTAATATAAAGATTCGTAGTGTGCGTTGATCTATTGGATTGTAAGAGAGGAGAGAAAGGGAAAGAGAGGCAAAATGCCTCTCAGTCAATGGTAAATTACTTCACCATTGCTTCAAGTTCTTCAGCAGAAACCTGGTCGAAGTTAAGGTATTTGTATACGCTCTCTTTGTTTGCATCTGTGATCTTTTTGTTGACGATCTCAAGATACTCCTCTTTATTTGGAAGGCGTCCAAGAAGCGCTGCTACTGCTGCAACTTCAGCTGATCCCAGGTACACCTGTGCACCTTTTCCAAGTCTGTTATCGAAGTTTCTTGTAGAGGTTGAGAATACGATCGCATTGTCCGCGACTCTTGCCTGGTTACCCATACAGAGTGAACATCCCGGAACCTCGGTTCTCGCACCCGCTGCACCGAAGATCGCATAGTAACCCTCTTCAGTCAATGTCTTTTCATCCATCTTGGTCGGTGGTACTACCCATAGTTTAGCCTTCACAGCACCCTCACCTTTAAGTACTTCACCAAGTGCTCTGAATAGACCGATGTTTGTCATACAAGAACCAACGAATACTTCATCGATCTTCTCAGTCGGTCTGTTTGGATCTGCAAGTACTTCAGAAAGTGTAGCCACATCATCCGGATCGTTTGGACATGCAAGGATCGGCTCAGTGATCTCGTTAAGATCGATCTCGATCACTGCTGCGTACTCAGCATCTGCATCCGCTTCAAGAAGCTCTGGGTTCTTTAACCACTCTTTCATTTTGTCTGCTCTTCTTTGAAGTGTCGCAGCATCTTCGTAACCGTCTTTTATCATCTCTTCGATAAGCGCAATATTGGAGTTCAAGTACTCGATAATAGGTTCTTTATCTAGCTTCACCGTACATGCTGCCGCAGATCTCTCAGCAGATGCATCAGAAAGTTCAAACGCCTGCTCACATTTCAATGTTTCAAGACCTTCGATCTCAAGCACACGTCCTGCGAAGATGTTTTTCTTCCCTTTCTTCTCAACAGTAAGAAGACCATCTTTGATCGCTTGGTAAGGGATCGCATTGACAAGGTCACGTAGTGTGATGCCCGGCTGCATCTTGCCTTTGAATCTTACAAGAACTGACTCCGGCATTGTAAGCGGCATCATACCTGTTACTGCTGCGAATGCAACAAGACCGGAACCTGCCGGGAATGAGATACCGATAGGGAATCTTGTATGCGAGTCACCGCCTGTACCAACAGTGTCCGGAAGACAAAGTCTGTTCAGCCATGAGTGGATCACACCGTCACCCGGTCTGAGGATCACCCCTTTTCTTGATGTCCAGAAGTCCGGCAGCGTATGCTGAAGTTCGATATCTGCAGGTTTTGGATAGGCAGCAGTATGACAGAATGACTGCATCACCATATCAGCACCGAAACTAAGCGCAGCAAGCTCTTTGATCTCATCTCTGGTCATTGGACCGGTAGTATCCTGGGAACCGACAGTGGTTGCGATAGGCTCGCAGTAAACACCAGGTTTTACACCTTCAAGTCCACATGCTTTACCAACCATTTTCTGAGCAAGCGTATACCCTTTGCCGTTGTCATCCGGCTGATCCGGTGCCATAAACATATCTGAAGCTCTCATGCCGAGTGCTTCTCTTGCTTTTGCAGTCAACCCTTTACCGATAATAAGCGGAATACGCCCACCCGCTCTCATCTCATCCGGAAGTGTATTTGGAGAAAGTGCAAACTCAGATACGACTGCGCCGTTCTTTTCGATCACGCCGTCAAATGGTTTTACTGTGATCACATCACCAGTCTCAAGCTCGTCTACCGGCGCCTGGATAGGAAGACATCCTGAATCCTCTGCAGTGTTGAAGAAGATTGGAGCGATGATCGAACCGATCACCACACCGCCCGTTCTCTTGTTCGGAACACCCGGAATATCTGTACCCATGTGCCACTGTACAGAGTTAATACCGGATTTTCTTGATGAACCTGTACCTACAACGTCACCGACGTATGCAAGCGGATGTCCTTTCTCTTTAAGCTGAGCCATAGTCTCAAGCGGGTTTTCCATTCTCGCAACGAGCATTGAGTTTGCGTGAAGCGGGATATCCGCTCTTGTAAATGCTTCAGAAGCAGGTGAAAGGTCATCTGTGTTTGTCTCACCGGGGATTTTATAAACAGTCAGCGTGATCTCTTTGGCAAGTTCCGGTCTGTTAGTGAACCACTCAGCGTTTGCCCATGACTCAATAACTTCCTTGGCAAATGCGTTGCCATGATCCATAAGTTCTTTAACGTCATTAAAAGAGTTATAGACCAAAATCGTATTTTTAAGTTCATCGGCTGCAGCTTGAGCTACTTCTACATGAGAATGTTTCAGTGCTTCAACAAGCGGACCCACATTGAATCCACCAAGCATTTTTCCCAGAATTTTAATCGCATAGACTTTGTCTATTGCATGGCATGAAGCATCATCTTGAATCAGTGCATTTAAAAACGCTGCTTTCACATATGCAGCGTCATCAACACCCGCAGGTACTTTGTTTTCTATTAGATCCAACAGATACGCTTCATCTTCAATTTTGTCAGCTTTAAGCAATGTTACAAGCTCAGCTACTTGAGCTGCATTGAGCGGTAGTGGCGGTACACCAAGCGCTGCACGCTCAGCCGTATGTGCTTTGTATTCTTCGATCAAGGCCATATTCAGGTCTCCTAAAGTTGGTTTTGTATCAAGATTATACCGATAACTGTTTTGAAAGTTATACTTCAGATAAAAAGATGTAAAAAATCACAGTTAGTTTGTGTAGGTTTTACACAGGAAATCGGAAAAGTGTTACAAAATTTCCCTATTTCCTTTGGCATTAGGTTCCGAAAGTACCCCCGTTGCCTCAAGCTGTTCGATAATATTGGCAGAACGGTTGTAACCGATCTGAAGCTTTCTCTGCAGATAGGATATGGAGGTCTTTTTGTCGCTCAGGATCACTGCCTTTGCCTCTTCGTAGAGCGGATCGAGATCGATCTCGTCGCTGCCTGAAGCACCGCCTTCACTCGCACCCGCGACAAGATAGTTCTCATCATATTCGGGTTCTCTCTGTGCCTTAAGATACTCTACGATCTTCTCGATCTCCTCTTCCGTACTCCACGGAGCATGCAGACGCACAAGCCCTGTCGATCCCGGTGGCGTGAAAAGCCCATCACCGCGCCCCAACAGGCTCTCTGCGCCCATCGCATCAAGGATCACCTTCGAGTCTATTCTCTGCCCTACCCTGTAACTCAGTCTTGAAGGAAGATTCGCCTTGATCAAACCCGTTACGACATCCACACTCGGCCGTTGCGTGGCCACAATCAAATGGATACCTGACGCCCTTGCCATCTGGGCAAGACGTGCGATTGAGAACTCAACCTCTTTCCCTCCTGTCATCATCAGGTCTGCCAGCTCGTCAATGACTACGACAATATAAGGGAAAGGTTCAGCCGACCCCTCTCTTTTTACTTTTTCATTATAGTTTTCTATATTCTTGGTACGATTCTCTGCCATCAGCTTATATCGCCGTTCCATCTCTCCCACCATATTTGCCAAAGCAGCGATCGCTTTTTTGGCATCGATGATCACCGGTGTCAGGAGGTGCGGGATATCATTGTAGATCGAAAACTCCAGCATCTTCGGATCGATCAGCATCAGCTTGAGATGATCGGGATCGTTTCTATAGAGCAGCGAGAGGATCATTGCATTGATCCCTACGGATTTACCCGACCCTGTCGTCCCAGCGATCAGGATATGAGGAAGTTTCTTGATATCGGTCACAAAAGGCTTACCGACAATATCTTTGCCCAGAGCCACCGTCAGCGGTGAACCCGAGGAGCGAAAAATATCGGACTCGAGTATCTCCCTGAGGTAGATCGTATCCACAGTATCATTGGGGATCTCTATCCCTACGACATCACGTCCGGGGATCGGTGCCTGGATACGGATGGTCTCTGCCTGCAGTGCCATAGCCAGGTCATCCTGCAGGTTCAGGATCTTCGATACCTTGACATGCGGAGCGGGTTTGAACTCAAAGGTTGTTACCAGTGGTCCGGAGTAGGTACGTACCACATCCCCCTCGATCTTGAACTGCTCCAGCTTTGCCAAAAGTTCACCGATTTTACGGTCGATTTCCGCCTCGTTCATCTTTCTTGTCGCTTTTGGTGCCTTTTGCAGAAAATCCAGCTTGGGCAGCCTGAAGTTTTTTGGCTTCTCTACTTTTCCCTTTTCTATCTGTTCAAGCAGCTTTGAGTTCTCCTCCAGCTCATCGACAATGGTCACATGAGAACTGCTTTTAGGCATCTGAGAGAGCGGCTCTTTTGCCCTGCTCTCCTCTTCCCGCACCTCCTCCATCTCTTTTTCAAGCGCTGTGATCTCCTCGATTACAGGGTCATCGTTCTCCTCCTCCCATCGTACGCTCTCTTGAACATACGAAGAAGGTTCAGGCTCATGTTTTTTAATCTTTTTGAGAGCGTTTGCTCCTGCACTCTCTCTCTTATCGACCGTTTTCATCAACGGCATCATCTCATCTTCCAGTCTCGGTGCAGCAAAAGGGTTGGTAGAGAGCTTTTTGAATACCGCTTTCCCCGCGTAGATAAGTTTTCCGTACAGAGAGGCGAAGGTGCCAAGAGAAGGGGTGGGGAAATTGATATCCTCCGGGCTGAAATCATCATCAAGGATAAAGACCAGTGAAAGAAGTGTGATCAAAAGCCAGGAGAGCCAAAGGCCCGCCTTGCCTATATAGGGCTCCAGGAACTCTACGATCTGGGTACCGATAAAGCCTGCCTTTTCAAGATCAAATACCAGGGACTCAAGAAAGATCAGACTGATAAAAAGAAGTATCCATCCCAGGTAAAAGTCAATCTCTTTGGCTTTTGAGCTCTCTTTGAAAAGTCTATAGAGCGGATAAAAAAGAATAAAAAGATTGATATAGGCAAGATATCCGAAAAGAAAGAGATTCGTCTGTCCGATTTTTTCTCCGATATTTCCTACAAGACCTGTTCCCAAAAAGAGCGTTGAAAAGGCTGCATAGATAAAGAGTATGGAGGTAACAATAAGCGCGATCTTCACATCTATTCCCTGATTTACGTTTGATATTAATTAATGAAGATATTATAGCACAATAAAATAAGGGGTTTTTTAAATATCCCAAATTGAGCTATTATCTCGCTAAGTTCTCTTTTCTTTATCGTTTCAAACTATTAAGCAGTCCTTAAGGTTACACTGCGTAAAATTTCAGCCTACATCTCGTATGTAGAAGCCTCGATGGTGGAATTGGTAGACACGCTAGACTCAAAATCTGGTGGGCTTGCCCGTGTCGGTTCGACTCCGACTCGAGGTACCATTTGATATAACGCAAAACGAACAAAGTCCGTTTTTGTCTCTTGTAAAAAACTTGCCATTCAGGCAACTTTATTTAAAAGAGATTGTTAACACTGTGTTCAGTTTTAAGTTTAATTATGACGCGGGAATAGCTCAGTTGGCTAGAGCGTCAGCCTTCCAAGCTGAGGGTCGCGGGTTCGAGTCCCGTTTCCCGCTCCACTTACCCATTTTATTTTTGCGGGCGTAGCTCAGGGGTAGAGCATAACCTTGCCAAGGTTAGGGTCGACGGTTCGAATCCGTTCGCCCGCTCCATACTATCTATTTTTCCACAACACTAATCTTCATAACGATCATATCCAATATAGATACTGCATACATTCTATCTACTTTTATTCACAAAAATATTTAACTATTTAACACCAAAAGATTAATGATTCTTTTGATAAATATATTGTTTATTAATATTAAAGCTCCCCTACCCCACCTATTTAATACAAAATTAACAGAGAACAAGTACTATTGTCTTTTCATCAAAGGAGGAGAATACGTGAAAAAACGACTACTTACAACAGCATTAACGATAGGTGCATTGAGCTGTCTGCTTAGTGCAGAGGATACGACATTTACCTC
>JAQUFB010000092.1 GCA_028684885.1 Sulfurovum sp.
ATTGAAAAAGAGCTGCTGCCTGTGATCAAAGAGGAGCTTTGTTAAATGTGGTATGAACTCTCCAAGGAGTTTATCTACGGCTTCGCAGGGATGGAAGGAAGGCTGGCGGATGCCGCACACTTCTTTATCTATGACACGGTAAAGATATGGTTTTTGCTGCTTACGATCATCTTTGCCGTCTCTTTTCTGAGAACCTGGGTCAATACGGAGTATGTCCGGGCACACCTTCAGGGGAAATCCGCGCTCTACGGACATGTGGGGGCTTCCCTGTTCGGGATCATCACGCCGTTTTGCTCCTGCTCTGCGATCCCGCTTTTGCTGGGGTTTATACAGGCAAGGATCCCGGTAGGGGTGACGTTAAGTTATCTTATCTCTGCACCGATGAACAATGAGATCGCCATCGCGATGCTCTTTGGGCTTTTTGGCTGGAAAGTGACCGCGATCTATATCGCTTTCGGGCTGATGGTCTCTATCATCGGAGGGTACCTTATCGGTAAGATGAATGTGGAAAAAGAGATACTGCTGGAGGTGAAACCCACGGATACGGCACTGGAAGCCGAACTTGTCAGGCTGACGTTTAAAGATCGAGCAAAAGAGGCATGGAGATATACATCGGATATCTTCAGGAAGATCTATCTCTATGTACTGCTCGGTGTGGGTGTCGGGGCATGGATACACGGGTATATCCCGACCGATCTTATCGCCCGCTATACCGGTGAGGGCAACCCCTTTGCCGTGATCATCGCCGTGATCATGGGGATACCTATGTACTCTAACGCCGCGGGTGTGATGCCCCTGATAGAAGTGCTCACAAACAAAGGGATGCTTTTGGGGACTGCGCTGAGTTTTATGATGGCGGTCACGGCATTGAGCCTGCCCGAAGCACTGATACTCAAAAAGATTCTTTCGCTCAAACTTATCGGTATCTTTTTTACCATTGTCGGAAGCGGGATCATCGTCATTGGGTATCTATTTAATGCAATTTTATAAAAGGAGAAATGATGTTTAAAGTAAACAATACAGAGAGTGGTGTGAAAGCGTTTTTGGGCGGTTTCAAAGCAGAAGATATCGCGGCCAAGGTACAGGAGTGCCGGGATGGGCAGTGCAGCTGTGCGTGCGATCCTCAAATGATGGCAAAGATCGAGAATATCGAAGTAGAGGCTGAGGAGAACGGTGCAAGCATCACGATCACAGGTGATGTGAAGGCAGAGGAGTTGGAACCGATGATGAAAGGATGTTTACTATGAAGATCGAAATTTTAGGAACAGGTTGCACAAAATGCAAAGCCCTTGAAGAAGCGGCGAAACAGGCAGTGGCAAAAAGCGGAAAGTTTGCCCAGATTGAAAAGGTTGAGGATATCATGAAGATCATGGAGTATGGTGTCGTGAGCACTCCGGGGCTTGTGATCGACGGCAAAGTCGTCAGTACCGGCAAGCTGTTGAGTGTAGATGAAATCATAGCACTGATAAACGGGTAGAGATGCAAGAGACGATCTTAGCGCTGCTTGAATCAAATTCCATTCTTGCGTTTATCGGTGCATTCGGAGCGGGGAGCATCACAGCGATCGCGCCTTGCTCACTGGTCTCTGTGCCGCTGCTGGTAGGAAGTGCTGTCGCATTGAACAAGGATATGGAAGATAGAAAGAAAGCATGGTATACCTATGCCTTTGCCTTTTTGTTTGCCACAGGTGTGATGCTCAGCTTTTCCATTTTGGGATTGATCGTTGCCAAATTCGGCGGTTTCTTTTCCGTGGCTCCCCTGTGGGCATATCTGCTTGCTTCAATGGTGAGTATACTGATCGGTCTGTATGCCTGGGGTCTCCTGGGTGAGGTCAATAAGTCATCAATCATGATGCATCTGATAAGATATCGCCTCTTCGGCGGGTTTTTGATAGGGATCATTTTTGGTTTGGTCAGCACACCATGCGCCTCAGCGCCTCTGGTCGCGATCATTAGTGTTGCCGCAAACAGCGGCTATGTGTATGCCTATGGACTGATTTTGACATTTGCACTGGGCCACTCACTGCTTCTTCTCATCGCAGGTGTCTCGGTTGGATTTGCACAGAGTATTGCCTCGAACCGAGTCATTGCAAATGTGTCAAACACCATCAATAAAGGTTTTGCCATACTCCTTATAGGAATAGGTTTCTATTTTTTATGGCAGGCCTACTTACAGTATTAGGAAAGAAAATGAAATTTTTACTTACACTTTTTTTAATGTTTTTTACGTTGGAGGCGTTTGGTGAAGGCCATACGCTCAAAGAGAGTCCCTACAAACAGGTGCAGCAAAATATCGGAAAAGGGAAACCCTGTTTTTTGGAAGTAGGGGCAGAGAGCTGTCACAGTTGCAAGGTGATGGGCAGCAGGCTTTATGCGATCACACAAAAACACCCTGAATACAATATTCATTTTATCAACGTTCAAAAAGAGCGTGAAGCTGCATCCCGTCTTGGTATCATGATGATCCCCACTCAAATTATCTATGACAAAGAGGGCAAAGAGGTCTACAGGCACATTGGACTGTTGAGCGAAGATGAGCTTGCCAAACTCTTGGTGACTTATGCGTTTTAGGCAAAGCATCCATGATCGGAGACGCTCTATCATCCCATGTCAGCAGCCTGATAACAGTTTAGTGCTATGCTAAATAAATTTTTTTGACATAAAATCTATAAGACATAAGGATTATAGATTTTGTTAAACAGGGGGATCGATGAAACGTTTTTTACAGGGATTTGGTGCAGGGGGAGCTGTCGCGACATTGGCGGGGCTGATCGGTCTGGGCGGAGCAGAATTCAGGCTGCCGATCCTCAAAGGGCTTTTTAGACTGGACACCTTAAAGGCGGTCATACTCAACAAGGCGACCTCTTTGATCGTGGTATTTTTTGCACTGCTTTTCAGGTCATACGAAATTCCCTTTGAGCAGATATGGGAATATAAAAGTATCATCATCAACCTGCTTCTCGGATCACTGGCCGGGGCGTGGATCGCTGCAGGTTTTGCGATGAAGATCGATGAAGCATTGCTGGATCGTATTATTTTCTTTCTATTGTTGTTCCTTGCTGCGGTATTATTGCTTGAACATTGGTTCCTGCAGGATCAGCAGGGAGCGCTTTTTGACACCCTGTATCTGCAGATCATCGCAGGTATCCTGGCCGGGTTCGGCATCGGTGTCGTCGCCTCAATGCTCGGTGTGGCCGGCGGTGAATTGTTGATCCCTGTGATCGTGCTTCTTTACGGTGTCGATGTGAAACTCGCAGGGAGCCTATCGTTGGCGATCAGCCTGCCGACAATGGTTGTCGGATTTGCACGATACAGCAGAAGCCAGGCGTTTGTTGTTTTGCAGGAAGAGCGTGGCCTGTTTGCTGCGTTGGCTATCGGTTCTGTGGTCGGAGCGGCCATAGGATCAGCAATGCTCGGAATTGTTTCAAGCAATATGCTTGTATTGCTGCTGGCGTTCGTTTTGATGATATCGGCCTATAAGATATTCCATCATCAAAGCAATTTGCCGAAGAAAAAGTAGCGCATAGTTGTCATTTTACTTTGATGATCGATTTGAGGGATTGCTTGACTATTTTCATGCTTTTAGTTACATTTAAAATATATCATTATAAGAAAGGATAGCGTATGACCAGAGAAGAGATAGAAAAACTGGATGATGACTATGAGGTATGCTACTGTATGGGTACCACACTCGGAGAGATCAGGGAAGCGATCAGAAACGGTGCCGTAACGATGGATGCTCTGAAAGAGCGCACAGAAGCAGGGACACTCTGCGGGTTATGCGAATCCCGTGAGATAGACGATGACGGAGATCGGGAAGTACACCTCGATGAGATCCTCGCTGCGTATGCCAAAGGGAGCTGATCTACTCTATCTCCTTCAAAAAAGAGACCATATTGCGGTAGTGGTCTCCATGCCAGTAGATACGGCCGCAACCGGGGCAGCGTTCGAAAAACTCAAAATGCTTTTTGACCCCTTCGGGAAGCTGATCGAAGACCTCTTCCTTATCGACGATTTCCAGAGGAGTGTTGCAGACGATACAGCGTGACCTGCCTTCGATCTTTTTGGAGAGGTGAAAATGCTCCAGTATGGTCTTGAGCTGGCTCTGCGTCTCTGTCGGCTTCAACAAAAAAGCATTGGCATGTTTACGTTCTGAAAGCTCACGGTCTCTCGTCAAAATAATACGCCCCTCTTCGTTTGCCATCTTGATCAGGTCATTATCTTCGATATGCGGGAAGTACAGGGTATCATACCCCAGTATCCGCAGGTATTTCGCTACCCTTCCCAGATGGCAGTCAGCGATGAACTTTGGAAGCGGAGGAAGCCTATCCATCATGTCTCCAGTGCCCGATATGACGGTGATCCAGATGGGTTCTGAGATAGTTGCGCAGGTCAGGGAAAAAAGAGAGAAAATCCTTTTCAAGCTCTGCTCTTACGCGTTCTACATCCCTGATATAGCTGCTTGCGGTCTCTCTGGCTGAGAGTTTCGGGGACAATCTGCCATCGACACTCATAAATACCCGATGAAGCTGCTCAAGGGAGTTGTATTTGTTGAGCCTGTCCTGCTTTACCAGATTCTTGATGAGTCTTTGGGGATGTTCCGGCAGAGAGGGAGCGCGTCTGAGGGCATTTGCGTAGAAGTCTGTGATATATCTCTCTCTGGGTACAGTGGAGAACTTCTCCCAGTGCTTTGAGAGCAGGTAGTCATAGGTCAGGTCGATAATGACTCCCCTGAGCAGCCCCTGTTCCCTGAGTCTGGATTTGCTCAGGGCAACGATCTCATGGCTGTCTGTATAGCTGTCGATCAGTTTATGGACGCTTATCCCTTTTTGCAGGTCAGCACTGGCGCTCTCCCAGGCTCTTCCCTTGAGCGGATCGGCAAGATAGTTCCCCAGCTGGAAGTCAACCTTCTCTTCGGAGAGCAATACGTGTGCAAGCCAGTTCATTTTTGATAGTCTATTTTGACAGGTGTTTCCCGATCATAGCGGGTCTCTGCCTTGAACTCATTACCGTCGATAGCGCGGTAAATGATCATCTCCTGCTCGCTTTTCCACGCGATAGCCGGAGCAGCATTTTCAGGTTTGCCTTTCAGTACCAGGATATTTCCGGCACGGTTTTCCAGCGTTTCAGCCGCATCGATAAGAGAGATCTGGGTTGTCGCACCGCTGCTCGGCCCGCACTCTCTTTGAAAGACCACGGCTTTGAGCGATCGGTCCGGTGAAGGGTACTCCCGGTAGATCTTGTTGCTGCACAGCCCTTCTGACAGCCCTTCAGCAAAATAATAAAACACCAGAGCTGCAGCAAGAGAGAAGAGGATGATGGCTGAAATGGAGGTTTTAACCATTGGCACACCCCTTGCTGAACTCTGGAAGCTCGATCTCCAGATAGCTGATCTCTTTGAGTACATTCTTGCGGAACTTGTCAAGCGGGGAACGGATAGCGTAGTAGGCCCAGCGTCCCTGACGCTCTACACGCAGGAAGCCCGCATCCTTGAGTATCTTGAGGTGGCGGGAGATGCGTGACTGGATCATCCCGAATGCCACTTCCAGTTCGCAGACACAGACAGGCCCATGCTGGTCTATGAAGCGCAAAAGCTTGATCCTGGTCTCATCATTGAGTGCACCGATTGTCTGTAAAAATATTTCCATAACAGAAGTATAGCAAAATATCGCATTTTGAAAGATTTTGAAGACCTTTTTGCAGTATCTGGTAGAGTTACATCATGATGTTACACCTGGATCTGGACTGCTTTTTTGCAGCCGCACACCGTATCGATGCCCCCGAGTTGCACGGCATACCCATCGCCGTGGGCGGAAGGAGCAACCTGAGTATCTTTGACCGCAAAAAAGAGCGCAGGTATCTCAGTGCGATAGAGGGGGCCTTTACCAGTTCGATCCTCAGCAGCAATGAGGGGAAGAGTTTCGAGGAGTATTTTGTGGATCCCGACGGCAGGGTACGGGGGATCATCACCACCGCCTCCTACGAAGCGCGTGCATACGGGGTCAAAACGGCAATGAGTGTGGCAGAGGCGCTCAGGCACTGTCCGCATCTGAAGGTACTGCCGCCGAACTATCCACTCTATCATGAGCTTTCACGCCAGCTGAGGGTGATGCTGGAGCGTGAGATCCCCTCGGTGGAGCAGTTCAGTATCGATGAATTTTTCGGGGATGTCAGCGGATGGGTCTCCGACCGGGAGATCGAATCTTTTGCACTGAAGATCAAAAACAGGGTCTATGAAGAGCTGAAGCTCCCCATCTCCATCGGCGCATCCAGAAGCAAGTGGATCGCGAAGCTCGCCACGGAGTTTGCCAAACCGCACGGCATCAAGGTGATCTATCCCGGTGAGGTAGACTACTTTATCAAAGATATTCCCATAGAGAAGTTTCCGGGTATCGGCAAAGGGTACCAGGAGCGCTTGTCGGTACGCGGGATACGTACGCTGGGGGATGTGAAAGCAAGGCAGGCGCTTTTTTACTCCTGGGGCAAGCCGGGAAGACAGCTCTACAACCGTGTCTGCGGCATAGATGAGGAGGGGATCTCTGTTTCTCAGGCCAAAAAGTCTATCGGGATTGGCAGGACCTTTGATCCCCAGTCCAATCGTGATGAGATACGCAGGCGCATCACGATCCTCTGCAGGCACCTGGCTTTTCTTGTCCATAAGGGAGGTCATATACCTACTACGTATGCGTTGAAGATCAGGTATGAGTACCACAGCAAATCCAAAGATGCCGTCAACTCCAACAGGCTTTTCAGCGAACAGTACTGCAAGGAGGTGATGCTGCAGCTCTTTGATCGGATCGATATCCATCCGTCACATGCGATCATACAGCTGAACCTTACGCTCTCCAACTTCGCTGAAGGGAGGGGCGTGACGCTGGACCTTCTGCACTATGAACCTGACCAGAAAGCCTCCAGGCTGACAGATTCGATGCAGAAGCTACGCGAAAAGTTCGGAATAGATATCATCAAAAGCGGAGGGGAGATGTAA
>JAQUFB010000093.1 GCA_028684885.1 Sulfurovum sp.
GAGCATCCACCAAAGTTTGGCTGTCCGAGCTCGAAGCGAAGAATCCCGATATCTTCAAAATGATCAAGGCCTCGTTCAAACATATCCATGACGATACCTTCCTGGACCCGGAACGTTGGGATAGGGACGATATAGGAAAAGAGAGCTAGTCTCTTTTTCTGCTGATAATACAATATTTTTACCTTTTCTTTTTGCTTACTACTAAATAAAATCCGTTATAATTTATCAACTATATTTAGGATAGAGAGGTCTACATCCACGAAGAACAGGCAAGCCGTTATGAAATGCATCCAAGAGATGAGCATGGTGAAGTGTAATAGGATGATGCTATCTTGTGTAAAAGGTGGGTTTTACCCACCCTACAGAGAATGTGAGAAAATTAACTGTCGAATTCATGTAGGGTGGGAGAATCCCACCAGAAGGTTAGTCTATGCCAAACTATAAAAGACTTTTTTTAGATGGTTACAGCTATTTTTTGACGGTTGTGACACATCAGAGAAACCCGATATTGATCGACAATATTGAACTTCTTAGAGAAAGTTTTCGCGTTAGTAAAAGTAAATATAACTATGAAATCGATGCGATAGTGATAATGCCGGATCATTTTCATATGATTGTTACGCCAGTAATATCAACGGACTATCCCGATATCATCAAAACGCTTAAACAGCATTTTTCAAAATACTGTGATGAAAAGTATTATCAGCATCTATATCAGTCAAACAGTCGAAATGCAAAAGGCTATAAACCTATCTGGCAAAAACGTTTTTATGAGCATACGATACGTGATGAAAAAGATTATCAAATACGATTGGATTATATCCATTATAACCCTGTGAAACATGGGTTGGCAGGTCGAGTTTCCGATTGGGAGTTTTCTTCATTTCAAAAGTTTGTCGAAAAAGGATATTATGACAATCATTGGAGTACTTTTGATCAAAGTATTGATTTTGAATAAACATAAAACGTTTGGATGGTGGATTACATCCACCCTACGAAAAACTGATTTATCAAAGCAACCTTTTTCTAAATTGATTCGGGATATTTCTGAGGAATTAGGCTTGATATGAAATATTGCTATAATTCGCAAAACAAAAAAAGAAGTCAGATATGAACACATTCTCAAGCACAAAGTCCGGTCGCATTGACAAAATACTTGCTGAGACACTGGATATCAGCCGTAACCAGATCGAAAAGCTCATCAAGGACGGGCTGGTCTCCGTCAACGGAAAGACCGTCACCAAAACCAGCTTCAAAGTAGAAGAGGGTGATGAGATAGCGTATGCGTTCAAAGAGGCTGAAAAGCGCGATGCGGCACCTGTGGACTTTGATGTCGAGGTGATCTATGAGGATGAGTACCTGATGGTCATCAATAAACCTGCGGGGCTTGTGGTGCACCCGGCACCTTCGGTCAAAGAGCCGACTTTGGTAGACTGGCTGATACAACGGGGGATATCACTCTCCACGATCAGCGGAGAGGAGCGCCACGGGATCGTGCACCGTATCGATAAAGAGACGACCGGAGCACTCGTGATCGCCAAGGACAACAAGACCCATGAGAAGCTCAGCGAACAGCTGCAGGACAAGAGCATGGGGCGCTACTACCTGGCTCTCATCGACTATCCGCTCAAAGAGGATACCATCGTAGACAAGCCCATCGGACGCAACCCGAACAACCGTCTGAAGATGGATGTCGTACCGCATGGTAAAGAGGCAAAAACAGCCTTTGTCAAACTGGCGCAAAGCAGGGCGGATACAGAACTGATCGCTGCCAAACTTTTTACCGGACGTACCCACCAGATACGTGTGCATCTGGCAACATTGGGACGGCATATACTGGGGGATCATTTATACGGCTTTAAGAGCAAACGGGATAGAATTTCACGCGTGAAGCTGCATGCATATCTGCTTTATCTGACACATCCTGAAACGGGAAAAAAGATGGAGTTTGTCGCCCCGCTTTTTGGAGATATGCAAGCGTATCTGGCGAAATATTTTGATGAAAGTGAAATAGATGAGAAGATCGATCCTCGTACTCTTGGCGACCGTTTTACTGGGCTTTAACGGCTGCAGCGGTGTTGTGCAGAGTATCACGGTGTATGAGAGTGATCCCTCTTTGTCAAAACTTCGGGATCTCAAGGCTCTTCCGCAGAGAAATGCTATCGGTTTCGAGTGGGCAAAGATCACAGACAGCAGAGTGCGTGGGATCAATATCTACAGAAGTTTGGAGGGAGAGGAGAAGCATATTGCCACGATCTCCAATGCCTATGCCACGCATTTTGTAGATACGCAGGTTAAACCCGGCCAAAGTTACCGCTACACTTTTAAGACACTGCGTTTTGGAAAAGAGGCTACATCTGGCGTACATATCAAGGCTTACACTTTGCCTCCGCTTCAAAGCGTCCCATTTCTTAAAGCCTATAAAGCAGGGGAAGGAGCAGTAAAACTGCTCTGGAACCCCCATAGTAATGAGAGTATCAATGGCTATATCATCGAGCGTTCAGTGAACGGAGATGAATGGCGCTATCTCGCCCAGGTCAAAGGAAGAATCATGGTAGAGTATATCGATACCTTTGTCAGGCAGGGGCGGGAATACCGTTACCGTATCATTGCCAAGGGTTACGACGATACGACTTCGAGGCCAAGTCAGCCAGCACAAATCAGACTCTAAACACACAAGGAAAAAGATGCCACATATTAAAGTCAAACCATTTGACAGCGCTATCGTAGAGATGCAGATACCTGGGAGTTCGTTGCTTACCTTCCGTGCAAAAGCGATAGGCGCCGACGAAGAGTTATGGGGGGTGGAGTACGCAGGTGAAGAGTTCCTGCTGCAGTACAAACCTGAGAGTAACGGTGCCGCACAGCTCAAGTACGATAAGGTTACCAGGCCGCTGAAGGTCAATCTTCTCAAAGAAGCATTGGCAAAAACAGCCGAGGAGCTGAACCTTGAGATCGTGAGTTCCAATATCGCGATCTCTCATACGAAAGCGCCGTTGGCTTCGGAATACTTCAAAAAGATAGAGGATTTTGAAACGGTAGTATACCCGAAAGAGAAGCTCTCTGTTGAGGTAGGGTTCGGCAGCGGGAAACACCTGCTCTACCAGGCAAAGAAAAATCCCGATACCCTCTTTATCGGGCTGGAGATCCATACTCCTTCTGCGCAGCAGGTGCTCAAACAGATAGAACTGCAGGGGCTGGACAATATCTGGGTGGTCAACTATGACGCAAGGCTCTTTCTGGAGATGCTGCCTTCCAACAGCTGTGAACAGATCTTTGTGCATTTCCCTGTACCGTGGGATAAAAAGCCCCACAGAAGAGTGATCAGTTCGAGTTTTCTCGAAGAGTCGATGAGGGTACTGCGCAAGGAGGGGAGACTCGAGCTACGTACGGACAGTGACAACTACTTCTGGTATGCCCTGGAGACTTTTTTTGGGGAAAGTGTACCGAAAACACATGTGGAAGTGCGCAAGAATGAAGCCCTGGAAGTGACTAGCAAATATGAGGCACGATGGCTCAGGCAGGAGAAGGATATTTATGATGTTTATGTAAAGTGCCTGACCCATTCTGAACCCAAGACATTGGAGATCGATTTTAATTTTAATGGTGTAAAATATAGAGAAGGTATAGAGGAAAAACTCTCTAAAACAGCGATGGTCTTTGATGGGTTTTTTATACACTTTGAACGTCTTTTCAAGATCGGTGATGAAAAACTGTTGATCAAGTGTGCATTCGGAAGCTTTGACAGGCCTGAACATAAGTATATACTGATGGGCAAGGAGGGGTGCAGATATTTTGCATCCGTGCCGGTGAAAACCATGGTGAATTACATGGCGCATCAAAAAATGAGAGAGATCTTTTTAGAAGGAGAGTTAAGTGTCTAACGTTATCAATGCCTCCAATTTGACATTGACGTATGATCATGGCAGAAAAGAGGTGATTACAGATGTCAACTTTACCGTCAAAAAGGGGGAGTTTGTTTTTATCACGGGTCCCAGCGGATCGGGAAAGTCGACACTCCTCAAATCACTCTACGGAAGGATCAAACCGACGTCGGGGAACCTTGTGGTCGGCGGAGTGGACCTGGCGCATGTAAAGCCCTCAAAACTTCAGGAGCTCCGTACCCATATGGGGATCATATTTCAGGATTTTAAACTGGTTAATGAGTGGACGGTGGCGAAGAATGTCGTTCTGCCTTTGATGATTGCCGGGTACTCTCTTGATGTGCAGAATACACAGGCTCACCGGTTACTGAAACATGTCAAACTGAGCGAACATGCAGAGAAGTATCCTCTTGAGCTGAGCGGTGGGGAGCAGCAGCGTGTCGGTGTCGCAAGGGCCTTGGCAAAAAATCCTGTGCTGATCCTTGCGGATGAACCGACGGGAAACCTTGATGACTACTCATCCAATGTGATATGGGATCTGATGGAAAATGCCTGCCAGCAACTTGAAACCACGGTACTGGTCGTAACACACAAAATACCTCAGGTTTTCTCATTGCCATACAGACACTTTATTATCGAAGGCAAGGGTGTATATGAAGTACATTAAAAATCATTTGATGTTTATATTTCCTTTGATGGCGATCTTGCTGGGTATCGAGTTCTATCTGGTCTTTGATCGTACTACTGATACTTATGAAAAAGGACTTCAGGAAGGGTATTCGATGCTTGTAGTGACAAAAGAACCTATGAAGACCGATGCGTTCCGGGCACTCAATAGACATATCAGCAAAAGCGAAAGCATAGAACGCAACAGTATCGTCTCCAGGATAGCCAAGGGTGTGACAAAAGAGGGTGAAGCAAAGATCTTAAAGTCATTGCCGTATTTTTACAATGTGCATCTCAATGAGTATATCAGTACCGGAGAACTGATCAGAATAAAAGAGGACCTGGAGCTCAGTCCGCTTATCAAAAAGGTCGAAACATTTGGTAGTAATTATGAATCAAACTACAGACTGTTCAGTTTTATCAAGTTCACGTTAAAGATCTTTATCGGATTTATGTCAGTGGTGAGTCTCTTCTTGATCATGAAGCAGATGGAGATATGGAAATATGCACACAAAGAGCGTATGCAGATCATGGAGATCTTCGGTGCGCCGTTAATGTTACGAAGCGGTGTACTGTTCAAGATCGCGATCATCGATGCGATCGCTGCCGCATTGATCGTCAGCAGTATCTTCCTCTATCTTAAATTTTATTGGGCTGTACACAGCGGTATAGAGATCATGATACAAAACAGAGATTATCTCTTTAGGATCACAGATATAGGTATTTTGTTGGCCGCTGCGTTGTTGATAGTGATCATTTCAGTCTATTCGGTCGTATACAGTACCAAGGGAGTAGAGGAGTGAGACCATTTATCCTTTGGTGCTTACTGACCTTTACCTTTCTTTTTGGCGCTTCTACGGTAGAGAAGATCAAAGACTCCAGGCAAGGGTTACAGACCACTTCAAGCGAGAAGAAAAAAACAAGCAGAAAACTCGAAAAGATCGCTAAAGATATCAAAAGTGCAGAAAAAGAGATGGCACAGTTGGAAAAGAGGATAGATCTGCTGAAAGCCGATGAGGATAAAACCGAAAAGGCCTATACTCAGTTGAAGCATGAGTTGGCTGAGGCGGAGAAGGAACTGGGGCAGATCAACAGTACGATCAAAAAAAAGCAGGAAGCTTTTTTATCATTGGCAACTGAGCAGTTCTCCGTGATCTTTGCACTGCAGCAATCAAAGATACAGACCCGTGAATCCGTCCTCTCTTATGAGGTCTATAAAGCATATGAAACATATAACAATGAGGAGCTGCGATCACTGAGAACAGAGATCGTCAGCTTGGAGAAAACCCAGAAAAGTAAGCGTTCTTTACGTGATAATACAAAAAGATCTCTCTCTGATATCATTGCCAAACGTAAAGATTACGACCAAAAGAAAAAAAAGAAAGAAGCCTATGTTAAGCGTTTGATGGCAGATGAAGAGAAGTATCAAAAAAGGCTCAACGATATTGTGGACAGACAAAGTATGCTTCGTGATACACTCGCAAAGCTCAATATCTTACGTCAAAAAGAGGTAGAAAGGGCAAGACGTGCCGCGGAAGCCCGAAAAGAAGCGATACGTTTGGAAAAAGAGCGTAAGCGAAAGATCAGGCTTGCCAGGGAAAAAGAGAGAGAAGCAGAACTTGCTCTTTCAAAAGCGCAGACCAAAGAGGCGAAAGCGGCAGCAACACTGGCAGCGCAAGAAAGTAAAAAGAACCGTATAGCAGCGGAAAAACAGAGTGAAACCGTAAGGAAAGTACACTCTTCTTATAAAATAGCCAATACCTATGCCTACAGGGGAAAAAAGACGATCTCTCCTATCCGCGGTGCAAAAGTACTCAAAAAGTTCGGAACGTATGTTGACCCTGTCTATAATATTAAGATCTATAATGAATCCATTACGCTTCAGGCACCACGTCAGGATACAAAGGTCCAAAATGTACTGGATGGGAAGATCGTTTATTCAGGCAGCACCAGTATGCTCGGGAAAGTAGTGGTCGTAGCACATAGCGGAAAGCTCCATACTGTTTATGCAGGGCTTTCGAAGATCGCTCCAAATATCAGGAAAGGCCGCAAGATCAAAAAAGGTTATGTTGTGGGTAAAGTAAACAGCAAACTGATCTTCCAGGCGACAAAAAATTCCAAACATATCGATCCATTAAGGCTCATCACTCTCTGATGGACATGAAAGGAGAGTTGCTCTGAGGTTTAAACCCAAACTAAACCTC
>JAQUFB010000094.1 GCA_028684885.1 Sulfurovum sp.
CTATTTAAAAACCAAGCGTTGGGGTGGGGCTAAAGCCTCCACTTCCAAAAGGAGTAGTGAATTATGAGTTTCAAACCGTTTTTGGCCTATTCGGCGAGTGCGGGGAGCGGGAAGACCTTTGCCCTTGCCGTACGGTATATCTCCCTGCTTTTTATGGGTGAGTCACCCGGTTCGATACTGGCAGCGACCTTTACCAACAAAGCAGCCTCAGAGATGCGCCAGAGGGTGGTGGATTCGCTGCGTGACCTTAAGAGAGATGAAGCCTTTTTGAGTGCGATCTCTGAGCAGACTGAGTTAAGCAGGGAGGAACTGCTTGCAAAACAGCCTCAGGTGCTGGCAGGATTCCTTGCATCGACCTCGCATATCGTCACGCTCGACAGTTTCTTCTCTTCTATTTTGCGCGCCGCGTCGCTTGAGCTGGGCCTTGAGCCGGATTTCGTGACAAAAGAGCAGGGGGATGATGCCCTGGAGCGTCACTTTTTGGACGAGGTACAGGCCCAGGGGCTGCTCTCTTCGCTGGTGAAACTTGCGATGGATATCGAGGATAAACGCTTTACCAAGATCTTTGATCTGATGCAGGAGTTTTATAAAATCGACCCTCTTCTGCCCGAAGTAGCGAAAATGCAGTACACGGTACAAGGCGCCGAAGAGGAGTGCGAGTCGCTTAGAAGGGAGATGGTCAAGGCGCTTAAAGATGCAGGGGCTGCCGCGAGGTCTATCAAGCAGTTTGAGACTGAAAATATCAAAGAACTCTTTGCAAAAAAACTCTTTGAAAACGAGTTTTTGGGTGAACACAGCTGGTTTAAAAAGAGCATCAATGATGAGATTGAAGTCGTCTATGCCAGACTCAAAGAGGCACTGAAGCTCTGGGCAAAAGCCAAAGAAGAGGTGGTGCTCTATCATCTCTTCAAGATCTATGACTACTATAAAAATGCCAAAATCACCAATGCCAAATCCTCTGGCATATTGAGCTTTGACGATCTGACCTATTTTACCTATCGGCTGCTGCATGAGAGTATCTCCAGTGAATTTCTCTATTTCAAGATCGATGCAAAGTTCAAGCATATTCTGCTTGATGAGTTTCAGGATACTTCGACCTTGCAGTTTTTGCTGCTGAAACCGCTCATCGATGAGATATTCTCAGGCCAGGGGCAGAGTGAATTCAAGAGCTTCTTTTATGTGGGTGATACCAAACAGTCGCTCTACCGTTTCCGGGGAGGGGTCGAAGAGCTTTTTGACAAGATAGCAGAACATTACGGTATCACGATAGAACCGATGGATACCAACTACCGGAGCTGCAGGCATGTGGTGGAGCAGGTGAACCGATGGTTTGAGCCTTATATGACAGGATATGTACCCCAAAAAAGCCGGCCTGGAGCCATTGATGGATTTGTGGAGGTTGTGGAGTCCGATGAGGTGATCGATGAAGCGGTCAAACAGGCGCAAAAATTGATAGCGTTGGGTGTTGATGCCGATGAGATTGCTTTTCTGGTCAGCACCAACAAGGACGGGCAGCAGCTGCAGGAGGCCTGTGAATATGCAGGTATCGATACACTGCTGAAAACCTCCAGTTCACTGAAAAACCTTCCAAAGATCGCTTCGCTTGTCCGGATGACGGAGTACCTCTATAGCGGAGAACGGATCGATGCCGAGGCACTACTGGTAAGAGTAGGAAAGTCGCTGGATAAGATAGATCTTGGCTGGTATACCCCTCTGATGCAGCCTTTGCAGGTACTGGACAGGCTGGTACGGGAGTTCGGATACTTTGAGGAGGACAAAAATATCCTGAAACTTTTGGAGTTCGCAGGAAACTTTCGGGATATCCCTACCTTTATCAAAGAGTTCGAAAGCAGTACTCTCGGGGTGGCTGAGCACACGGTGCATGGGGCCAATATCATGACGATACACGGCTCCAAGGGGCTGGAGTTCGGCTATGTGATCGTTCTGGATAAGCTGACCCGTCCAAACAGCGACAGGTCTCCGTTGATCTTTCATTATGATGAGAACCTTTATATAGAAGAGATCCGTTACAGGATCAGCGGCAGGGACCGTTTTGACGAGCACTATGCACGCTTGATCGCATCAAGAAAGCGTGCAGAGACAAAGGATAGAAAAAATGTGCTTTATGTGGCGCTCACCCGTGCTGCAGAGGGAATGATCGTAGTGCGAAAAGAGAAGGAGTCAATCTTTGACGAGGTTGGCATTTTTCCTATGAAGATCGGAGAGATCAAGGTTGCGCAGCCGGTATCTGACACGCTCAAAGAAGGGGAAAGACGTCCTTCTGTAAAATTGAGCCATTACGGTACTCAGGAGATCGCAAAAGAACAGGAGGAGGAAGAGAAGGATTTTCAGGCGATACTATTTGGATCAGCACTGCACTATACACTGGAGATGATGGCCGGATTTGACCTTTTCAGTCTCTCCAAAGCCCTACGCTCTATGCAGAACCGGTATGGCCAGCAGCTTGATGCGCAGCATATCGCTCAGATAGAAAGACGTATCATGATGCTGATCGACCATAAAGGATTCCAGGAGTTGCTGGTAGGTGCGACGGTAAGCAGGGAGAGGGCATTTGCCTATGAGGGCGAGCTGAAGCAGGTGGATCTATTGTTGGAATATGAAGATCGCTGTCTGGTCATAGACTATAAGAGTTCAAAAAAATATCATCTGAAACATGCTGTGCAGGTTCAGGGATACAAAAAAGCGTTAGCAAAACTGACTGCAAAGCCTGCAAAAGGGTTGATCCTCTATCTTTTGGAAGAGAGTATAGAGCTTACAGAGGTGTGAAGATGCATTTGCATCCTTGTGGAGAAATCATTTTAGTCTATCTTGAAGCGTAATATCATATAATATATTATGAAAATGAGCGTATTGATTATTGAAGATGACAGTATTGTCGCAATGCATATCAGAGAGACGGTGCAGGGCCATAACCATCAGGTTGTAGGAGTCGTAAAAAGTGCCGAGAGTGCATTTAGAGTGGCAAGAGAAAAAGCGGTTGATATCGTGATTTCCGATATCAATATTGAAGGAGAAATGGACGGTATATCGTGCTGTAAGGTGTTGCAGGAGAGCTACCATGTTTCAGTGATACTTGTCAGTGCATATAATGATATGACTACACTTCAGAATGCCTCCTCTCCGGACTTTACGGGGTATCTGATCAAACCCTTCCGGGAAGATGAGCTCCTTACGCTGCTTGATCTTATCGCACTGAGAGAAAAGAGAAAAGAGCATCCCCGGAGAAAGAAGCTCAATAAGGTCTTCAGCTACTGTCCCAAGCATCAAACCTTGTATAAAGAGGATCAAGTTGTGGAACTGAGCCAGAAGGAAAAAACTTTTTTAGAAGCATTGATCAGGGCAAACGGTGCGATTGTCTCTTATCAATATTTTATCGATATGATCTGGGATGGCGAAGAGGTAAGTGATGTAGCCCGCAGGCAACTGGTTTTCAGGTTGAAACAGAAGCTGCCGGGTTTTCCTTTGAAATTGGTCAGGGGTGTAGGATACAAACTGGAGAAAAGCCTATAACTTTGTTTGCTCCATCGGGGTGGGACGGATAGGAGTATTGAATCGGGAAATGTCCGCTGTGTAGTATTCAGAGGCGCGAAAGGGTACCTGAAAGTCTTCTCTTTCACAGGAACAAAAGAAAAAAAATCACAATAAGCTTAACTATAACTTAATTTAAATAAATTTTAAGTATAATACGATACAATCCGTCCACAAAAAAGCATGAAAAGCGTCATGAGAATCAAATCAGGATGCTTTTTGGGCTTTGGAGCCGAAACGGTTATCATCAAATGAGGCCGCACAGGGAATCAAAAAATAAGGAAACATCATGAAAATGACAAAAGTCGTAAAGCCTCATGAAGTACAGAGAGACTGGGTTTTGATCGATGCTGAAGGTAAAACTTTTGGTCGTATCCTGACTGAAGTAGCGACACTTCTCAGAGGTAAGCATAAGCCATCATTTACACCAAACGTAGACTGTGGTGATTATGTAGTAATCATCAATGCTGAAAAAGCCGTGTTTACCGGTGCAAACAAACTAGAAGCAAAAGAGTATTTCACTCACTCAGGTTACTTTGGTTCTACAAAGAGCAAAAAACTGGGCGACATGTTGGAAAACCATACTGAAAAACTTTATAAGCTAGCAGTAAGAGGCATGCTTCCAAAAACGACACTTGGTAGAGCAATGCTTAAAAAACTAAAAGTGTATGCAGGTGCTGAACACCCACACACTGCACAGATCAATAAGGAGGCGTAAGAATGGCAACTATCTACGCAACAGGAAAAAGAAAATCAGCGATCGCAAAAGTATGGTTAACACCGGGTAATGGTGAGATGCTTATCAACGGCAAGACGCTTGATCAATGGCTGGGCGGTCACGAAACACTCAAAATGAAAGTAAGACTACCGCTTGAAGCTACAAAGCAGCTTGAATCTATGAATATCAAAGCTACAACACTTGGTGGCGGATATTCGGCTCAGGCAGATGCATTAAAGCACGGTATCACTAAAGCACTTGTTGAGTTTGAACCATCATTCAGAGCGATCTTGAAACCGATGGGTCTTCTTACTCGTGACTCAAGAGTGGTTGAGCGTAAGAAACCAGGTAAAAGAAAAGCGAGAAGATCTCCGCAATTCTCAAAAAGATAATCAGTCTTTACCTTATCTTTATTTACAAGAGGTTCTTGCCTCTTGTATTTTCATTTTCTTTACTTTCCCATTTTTATAAACAGAAAACTGTTATGATTCGCCTTGAATAACTCTGAGTATCACCTAAAGGATTTATGTGACTATATGGAAATATCAAGAAGAAAAAGAGACCCATCTGCTGGTAAAACTCTACAAAGAGGACCATGGCGAAGGGGAATACCTTGGCGACCTGGATGAAGAGCGTATCAAGAAGCTTATCTTAGAGATCAAACCGGATGTGAAGATCGATCAGGCATACGGAACACTGGCCTACTTCGGGATGCTGCCGCTTCTGGTTTTCAAAAAGAAAAACTAGCCCAGGATAAAATAGGCCCCTATCGCCAAAGTGATACCCAAAACGGAGCGTTTGATGATGACCCCTATATTGTTTCCTATCTGGCAGGAGCTGCACTGTGAGTATTTTTTGGCTTCAACCTGTGCATAGAAAAAGAACCCTATCATCAATGCAAAAATAATCGGTAAGAGAAATTTATCCAGGGTATAGAGTGTATTCAGTGTCTCTTTTGAAAGGTTGAAAAGCGGTGCAACAAGTGTAAGCCCCATCACAAAAAGCAGCTTGTCTGTGAAGCTGACAAAATAATCTTTTTTTGAAAAAGCGGGACAGATTTCCGCCTGTGGTACCAACCCGTCGTTTTTCAACGCTTCGAGTACACGTTCCTTGTGCGCTTTGTCTACTTTATCCAAAAATGTCCCGCCAAAGAGATAGTCAACTTTTCTTTGGAGTGTTGCGGCATATTTTTCATCATCGATATCTACAGATTTCGGTCTACCGTGACGGTCCTCATAGACCATCTTGATACGTTGTGCACGCGGAATACTCTGTGTAATCCCAGGATAGTAAACGGTTGTCTCAACGGAGTCAAATTTTCCATAGCTTCCTATAATTCGCGGATTGATATATTCACTGTAGCTTCCGTCCTTTTCTTTGATCAGGACAATATTGTACGGATAGGCAATCTGGATGGCGGCCAGGGCATCGAGGCCATGTTCGATCATTGTATCTTTAATGTCCTCGATCACATCCCAAAGGGTCTGGTTGAAGGAGCGAACATCGGTACAGGCGATATTGACACGCTCGTCCGGGAAGATAACAAGTTTTTGTACCATAAGTGTATCCTTTTTTGCCGTCACCCCAAACTTATGCTCCAAAGGCATTTCTCGGATGATTATCCGGGATCTTCCACAAGGGTTGTCTGGTGCATTGAGCTCCGAAATGAGTTCAGGGTGACGGGGAAGATAAATAGTCGTAAACCCTAAAAGTAGAGCTTACGGCTACCTAATACCCAATTATTCAGTTGTTGGCTCCCGCTTGCCGGGAGCCCTGAGATTTAGTGGCTTTTGCTTACGACAACAAGCATTTTAAGGTTGATAACGATAAACCTGATGATCTGCCAAAGCACACAGGTTCTCATAAATCTGATAAATTTCGTCGGAACCATGGTAGTAAAGTTTTGGTCATATGCTCGGATTCTCTCTTCTATTTTTTGCATTTGTTTTCTCCTGAATGATTTATTTTTTATTTTAATTTACAGGGAGAAGCTTTGCTTCTCCTTTCTCATTTTTATTCCGGAATCAGTGTCCATCCCGGCTTCATTTTTGCTTTGTAGAGGAACATATGGTGCAGGATATGTTTGATCCAGTGCCCCGCAAGCCCGATCTCCCCGAAGGTATAGTCAAGGTCACGTCCAAGACCAGGGTATTTGTCAAAGTCAGGGACTACCGGATAGACCGTCAATGCCGCTGCCGTACCGGTGGTCAGGCCTTTCCCTGCCGATGCCACACACGCCGCACCCATTTCAGCCATTGAAGCTTCATGAAGCGGTGCATTTTCGCCTTTTTGGATCATATCACAGATAGAGTGTGCTACCGCTTTTCCGATGATGCCTGATGGCATACCTGTTCTAGGCGGTGTCGGGTTGATCGGCGTACCGTTTGGCGAACTCATCGGTTTTGAGATAAGATGCGGCGGTGCAAAGGCAATACCGCAGGCAAAGATGTTTTTGAA
>JAQUFB010000012.1:0-2329 GCA_028684885.1 Sulfurovum sp.
CGGTTTCTGGTGATCTCCACCCGGCAGCCTGCACCGACCTGAAAGACATTTTTGTCAAAGGTGGAGGGTGCCACGGCGGCCTGGTAGGAGAGATAAACCGGTATGATCTCTCTGTCAAACTCCAAAGGTTTTAATGCGTGTATCGCCTTGAGTTCGCTGGCAAAGATGATCTGATCACCACTCACCGTATAGTAGAGCGGTTTTTTGCCGAACGGGTCGCGGAAGAGTTTGACCTTGCCTTCGTCGATGATCGCGATCGCAAACATCCCGCGCAGTTTTTCCGCAAAACGGTCACCCCACTGCTTATATGCCATAAAAGCGACCTCTGTATCGCTGCGGGCCTCGATCCCCAGCTCTTCGGCCAATGCCCGGTAGTTGTAGATCTCGCCGTTCATCGCGAAGAGGAGCCCCTCTTCCCAGATGGGCTGGAGATGCGGTGTATCTATCGCGGTGATCGCAAGGCGGTGGACCCCAAGAAAGCACTGTTCGTTTTTGATGGCATGGCTCTCATCCACTCCCCTGTGGGTAAGCGTCTCAAAGGCTTTTTGTGCCTGTAGCGGGTCATATTTGCCGACAATGCCGAAGATCGCGCACACTACTCTGTCTCCATGACCATGCCATCCCGGATGAGATAGGAGGGTGACATATTGATGCTGTGGTAGATGGTCGTACCGTACTTTTTGTTGTAGTAGAGCAGCAGCAGTTTTTGCAGGCTCGGCTCGGTGGAGGGGACAAACCAGCCGTTGTTGCTCAGCACGATCATCTGTTCGGGGCGGCCCCGGTAAAGCGTTTCGCTGGTGGCCTCAAAACAGATCGCATTGCGGTAGACCTTGCCCCTGACCGTGTAGTCAGTGATCTCCGCACTGGCGACATAGTCCACCGCGCCGTCATAAAAGACTTCGTTGACCCAGTTGCTGAGAAAATCAGGCAGCGGATTGCTCTCCCCGAAAGGCACCAGTACGACCTTATTGGCTACCAGGATGCGATCTTTGGTGAAGATATAGGCAGAGTTGTGGGGCACCGTGCCATCGGCAAAGAGCCCTCCGGTAACGATAGCGATCTTTTGGGCGCGTGCTTCAAGCTCGTCGATCAGCTCCTGGGAGCGGTTGATATAGACAGGGAAGACCGACTCGGGCAGGACGACCAGCGTTTTATTCGCATCAATCGCCCTGTCGATCTGCTCAAAAAAGCCCTGAAAATGCTGCGGGTGACGTGACTCTTGCCACTTTTCCTCAACGGGGATCGCTGTAGAGATGATCTGAATCGGATTGTCATGGAGAGGGGTTCCTTCAGGCAGCGGCTGATAGGCCAGTAGGACCAGGAGGAGAGAGTAAGGGCGTGACAGCCAGCGTGTCATAACGAGTGCAAAAAGAATGAGAGCAAACTGCCACTTTTCTATCCCCAGGTGGCTCTCCACAAAGACGAGTTCAGGTTTGAGCCAGTCGAATCCTAAAGGGTGGATATAGCTGAGACTCAAAAGCCCGAGGGCTTTAAGTGTCAGAGCGAGGAGTGAGGAGGGCAAATCGCTTTGCTCCGGTGAAGAGTGAAGCGTGCGCCCGAACGAAGTGACAAGTGCCCTTGGGGTGAAGCGTGAGGAGAGCTTTTCGCTCAGATAGGCGATGGTCCAGAAGATCATGCCATAGATGAAGGCGATGACCAGAAGCCCGACAGGGATCGCCCAGGGCATCTGGTAGTGTTTGAAACTGAGGATGATCCACCAAAACCAGAACACTCCTACAAATGCGCCGCTCCAGAACCAGCTCCTGCGTGCTGAGGCGAGCAGAAGAGAGAGTCCGGATATCCCCAGCAGCGTATTGATAAGCGGAATAGAAACATTAAAATAATGCAGGTAAATAAAAGCAGATAAGAGAAACGCGATCAGCAAGCCTCTTGTTATATCAAAGGTGTTAAAATATTGTCCAATTTTATTCATTGAAGGATATCCATGGAACAACAGGGTAGTGTAATCGGTTCATTTTTACCACTTATCATTTTATTTGCGATCTTTTATTTTTTGATCATCAGACCACAGCAGAAACAGCAAAAAGCACACCGCGAGATGCTTGAAGGCCTTGCAAAAGGTGACAAGATCGTTACAACCGGAGGGCTTATCGCTGAAATCGTGAAAACTGAAGAAGATTTTATCAAAATCAAACTAAATGAAGATACGATTGTCAGGCTTGACAGAGCGTATGTGGCAAAAAAAGAAGAGGTAACCAAGAGCGATGCTTAATTACAGAATGATCATCTTCGCTTTTGCACTGATTTTCGGGGTGGTCTTTTCTATCCCGTCTTTAATGCAAAGCGAGAGCGGAAAGAAGATCACCCT
>JAQUFB010000012.1:2429-5218 GCA_028684885.1 Sulfurovum sp.
AAAAGAAGAGGTAACCAAGAGCGATGCTTAATTACAGAATGATCATCTTCGCTTTTGCACTGATTTTCGGGGTGGTCTTTTCTATCCCGTCTTTAATGCAAAGCGAGAGCGGAAAGAAGATCACCCTGGGGCTTGATCTTCAAGGGGGGCTTCATATGCTTCTCGGTGTCAAAAACGAAGTTGCGATCGCTTCAAAATCCAAATCCATCGCGGCAAGTATAAAATATCTCTTTGATGATAAAGAGATCATTTTTGATGCTTTGAATCTGGATGAAGATACCGGTGTGGTCACTTTTGAGATCCTGGACAGAGATGATCTTGCCAAGGTCAACAAGCTGCTCAAAGAGGAGCTTGAGGGGATCACATTCAGCGAGAATGCTCTGAAGTTTTCACTGCAGATGACCGAAGAGGAGATCGAACGCACTAAAAAAGATGCGATCGACCAGGCAGTCGATACGATCAGAAGCAGACTCAATGAGTTCGGTTTGGCTGAGCCTACGGTAGCGAAGCAGGGTGAAGACAAGATCCTTGTTGAAGTACCGGGTATCAAGACTCAGGAGGATGAGCAGCGTATCCGTGAACTGATTGCACGTGCAGCACACTTGCAGTTGATGGCAGTCGATGAAGATCGTATTGCCCGTGTGCACACTATGAGTCCAGCAGAAGCAAAAAGTTACGGTGACGTGATCTTCCCGGATGTGAGTACGGGAGAAAAATATCTGCTCAAAGCCATCCCGGTATTGGACGGATCAATGCTTACCGATGCAAAAGTAGGATTTGACGAGAACAGCCAGCCTGTGATCAACTTCACGCTCAACGGACAGGGCGCAAAGATATTCGGTGACTTTACGGCGATCAGCGTAGGCAAGCGTATGGCAGTGGTACTGGATAACCAGGTTTACTCCGCACCCAATATCCGTGAACGTATCGGTGGGGGGCGCGTGCAGATCTCCGGCCAGTTTACGATGGCAGAGGCGCATGATCTTGCGATCGCACTACGGTCAGGATCGCTGCTTGCACCCGTCTACGTGATGGAGAAAAGAAGTGTAGGACCAAGCCTGGGTGCAGACAGCATCAAAGCAAGTTCGCTTGCACTGCTACTTGGTTTTGCGCTTGTTGTCGTCTTTATGGTGGTCTACTACGGTATAGCAGGTGTGGTTGCCAATGTGGCACTGATCGGGAACCTCTTTCTGATCCTGGCGATCATGTCACTCTTCGGTGCGACATTGACACTGCCCGGTATGGCGGGGATCGTGCTTACTGTCGGTATGGCGGTAGATGCCAATGTGATCATTAATGAGCGTATTCGTGAATTGCTTGAGGAGGGAAAATCGATCGCAAAATCGATCGAAGATGGATACAAAAATGCCTTTACGGCGATCTGGGATGCGAACGTGACGACGCTGATCGCTGCAACGGTGCTTTATGTATACGGTACAGGGGCGATCAAAGGGTTTGCGCTGACAATGAGTATCGGTATCATGGCTTCGATGCTGACAGCGATCGTAGGTACACACGGTATCTACCAGTGGATCCTGCCAAAGATGGATAAGAACAGACTGGGTTACTGGTTTGGAATAAAAGGGAGTAAATAATGCAACTTTTTAAATATGAAAAACCGCTCTCTTTGATGGCTCAGGCGAAGCGTTTTGGAATACTTTCGATCATTTTGGTGATTACCTCCCTGGGGCTTATCTTTACCAAGGGGTTCAATATGGGGATCGACTTTGCCGGGGGTACGGTGATCCAGGTGCAGTATGACCAGAAAGCCCCGATCGATGAGGTCAGAGAGATCCTGGGTAACCAGGAGGGCTATAAAGGTGCGAACGTTACCTACTTCGGTACAGAGGATGAGATCATTATCAAAACGAAAACGAGTTCTCAGAACGTAGGAGTGGATATCGGTGACCAGGTCAGAGTACTGCTCAAAGAGACACAGGGGTTCAAAGAGGTAAGACGTGTCGATATAGTCGGTGCAAAGGTCGGCTCAGAGCTTCGTGAAAAAGGGCTGATGGCGATGGTCCTGGCGATCATCGGTATTTTGATCTATGTATCATTCCGATTTGAGTGGCGTTTTGCCGTGGCATCGGTGATGGCACTTATGCACGATGTGACGATCGCTATGGGTATGATCGTGCTCTTCAGCGTGGAAGTCAACCTGGATATCCTGGCGGCACTGATGACGATCCTTGGTTATTCGCTCAACGATACGATCATCATTTTTGACCGTATCCGTGAAGGGATCAGAACGATCAAGGATCCTGATCTGGGAGGCATCATTGATGAGTCTGTGTCGCGTACGCTTTCACGTACGACACTGACCTCATTAACAACATTCTTTGTGGTATTGACACTTTTCCTCTTTGGAGGGGAGATCATCAACGGCTTTTCATTCACCCTGCTTGTGGGTGTGATTGTGGGTACCTATTCATCGATCTTTATGGCTTCACCGATCTTACTATGGCTTGGCTTCTCGGTAGAGGATTTCAGGGCCAAAGAGGCAGAAAAACTCAAGAGGGAAAAAGAGAAAGAGAAGATGAGAGCGATGTACGAACAGGGTACACTATAATCTTTATTTGCAACGCCAGCGTTGCGAGCCGTCCGCTGACAAGCGACTAAATCGCAGTGCAAGCGAGGCACTAAATGCCGAGTTGTAGGACAGCAGCGTGCTCAGAAGCTTTGCTTTTGAGCAAATTAGCAATGTACGAGTGGGTAGGCTATAATCTTTAGTTGCAACGCCAGCGTTGCGAGCCGTCCGCTGAGGACAGCAGCGTGCTCAGAAGCTTTGC
>JAQUFB010000012.1:5318-27693 GCA_028684885.1 Sulfurovum sp.
CAGCGTGCTCAGAAGCTTTGCTTTTGAGCAAATTAGCAATGTACGAGTGGGTAGGCTATAATCTTTAGTTGCAACGCCAGCGTTGCGAGCCGTCCGCTGAGGACAGCAGCGTGCTCAGAAGCTTTGCTTTTGAGCAAATTAGCATAGTACGCTATAATAGCAACAAAGAGACCTAAGGAGTCAGAATGAACTGGGGCAAAGTTTTTTATATGTTCTTTACGCTGATGTCGTTAACCACATCAGCAGCATTTTTATATGAACATTCATTGGTGGCACTGTTTATTGCAGGGTCGGTCAATGTGGTATCCACGCTGATGAAGATCGGTGTCAGGAACCTCCTCTCTGCAGAACTTCTGGCGGGTTCACTGGTCGCTGACCTCCACCTGATCCCTGCATTTTTTGCGATGAAGTTTTACGGGAATGTCGAGATGGCTGTAGGCTTGGTGATAGGCGCGGTCATCGCCAACCTCTATACGATCTTCATCTCTATGATCGAAAGCGGAAAAGAGAAAGCAGAGTTTTAGGCTGATATGCAGGAGAAGAGTAGTTGATGCTGAGAGCCCCTCTGCTTGGCGGAACTGATGCCGAGGCCAAGCGTCAAGAGATCAAAAGCTATTTTCAACTCTGTTACCGGCGTTACGAGTCACTTTTTGAGGTGATCTCTGAGGAGAGTGCCTATTTCCGGAAAGCCGATCCCCTTCGGCATCCGCTGATCTTCTATTATGGGCATACCGCTGTTTTTTTCATCAATAAACTCAAATTTGCAAAACTGATAGACCAGGGGATCGAGAGGCACATGGAGTCGATCTTTGCCGTCGGAGTCGATGAGATGAGCTGGGATGATCTGGATGGGAAGCACTATGCGTGGCCAACCCTCCAGGAGACACAGCAGTATCGGGAGAAAGTCTTTGAGGTCGTCAACGAAGTAATCGACAGGCTTCCCCTGATGCTCCCTATCACAGAGGAATCCCCCTGGTGGGTCCTCCTGATGGGGATTGAGCATGAAAATATCCACCTGGAGACTTCTGCGGTACTGATACGCCAGCTTCCACTGAAATCAGTAAGGCAGCATGAAGCATGGCAAGTGTCAGAGGATGTCGGAGAAGCGCCCCAAAACAGATTGCTTGAAGTTTCGGGCGGAAAAGTGCAGGCGGGGACAGCGGTGCACGCTCCGTTTTACGGATGGGATAATGAGTATGGGGAGCATACCTGTGAAGTGCCGGGATTCAAGGCTTCAAAATATCTCGTAAGCAATCAGGAGTTTTTGGAGTTTGTCGAAGCAAAAGGGTATGAGCGTTCATCCTTCTGGAGCGAGGAGGGAAATGCCTGGCGTACCTACGTAAAGGCATCGGCACCGCGTTTTTGGATCGCTACGGGAGAGAGCTACAGATTGCGCACCTTGACCAGAGAGATTCCCCTGCCGCTGAACTGGCCGGTAGAGGTAAATTATTTGGAGGCCGAAGCATTCTGTCGATGGAAAAGTGAAAAACTGGGTATCACGGTAAGCTTGCCGACGGAGGATGAGTATTTCCGTCTAAGAGACTATTCGGGGGTACCCCCGTTTCTCTCCTGGAGAGAAGAAGCCCCGGGCAATATCGCACTTGCAGATGCTGCTTCAAGCGTACCGGTAGACCGCTATGGGCATGGCGGATTCTATGATGTGATCGGGAATGTCTGGCAGTGGACACGGACACCTATCTATCCTTATGAGGGATTTAAGGTGCATCCGGTCTATGATGATTTTACTGTGCCTACGTTTGACGGGAAGCATAACCTGATCAAAGGGGGCTCATGGATCAGCTGCGGCAATCTTGCTATGGAGAACAGCAGATACGCCTTCAGGCGGCACTTCTACCAGTTCGCCGGGTTCAGGTATGTAGCGAGCCGGTATGAGGAGACGATCAAAATCTCAGCCTACAGGAGCGATGTATTGATCGCACAGTACTGCGATTTCGGCTGGGGAGAAAATTATCTTGGTGTTGCCAATTATCCCCAAAGATGTGCTAAACTTGCATTGGAATATATGGGCAGTAGACCCAAAAGAAGAGCGCTTGATGTTGGATGTGCGATTGGCCGCAGCAGTTTTGAACTGGCACGTGAGTTTGATGAAGTGGTAGGAGTAGACTTTTCTGCGCGTTTTATCCAGTATGCACAGCTTTTGAAAGAAAAAGGCGTCTTACGCTATCGTATCCCTATTGAGGGCGATCTGGAGTCTGCCCGGGAAGTGAGCCTCGCAAACTGCGGTCTGGAAGATGTCGCCCATAAGGTCAGCTTCTGGCAGGGAGATGCATGCAATCTTAAGCCCGTTCATCAAGGCTTCGACCTGATCTTTGCGGGCAACCTGATCGACAGGCTCTATGATCCGGGCAAATTTCTTGATACGTTGGCTGAGAGGCTGAATGAGGAGGGGGTGTTGGTTTTGACTTCTCCGAATACATGGATGGAGGAGTACACTCCTAAAGAGAAGTGGATCGGTGGCTACAAAAGAGAGGAGAGGGCTGTTACTACATTGGATGGTCTTCTGGATCATCTGGGCGGTGACTTTGAGCTGATAGATACCAAGGATGTCCCTTTTGTGATCCGGGAGACAGCCAGAAAACATCAATACACGATAGCGCAGATGAGCGTTTGGAAAAAAAGAAAGCGAGATGAGAGTGGAAGCGGTAGATAGAGAGGGAACTTATGCGGTGAAACTGGATGGAGCGGCCAGGAAATTCGGTACGGATGATCTGCTGCCCTTATGGGTCGCCGATATGGATATCGCTGCGCCCTTGTGTGTACAGGAGGCACTCCAGCGCAGGGCGTCACACCCGATCTACGGCTATACGGTCTATCCGGAACGCTATTTTGATGCTGTCAGGGGGTGGTATATCAAACGCTACGGATGGGAGATAGAGAGCGAGTGGATCGTACCAGCCCACGGGGTTGTCCCCTCGCTCAACTTCGCGATCAATGCCTACAGCCAAGAGGGTGAGGGCATTATTGTGCAGACGCCACTCTACCCGCCGTTCTCCGATTCGGTACGCAGACAGGGGAGGAAGCTTTTAAATAACAGGCTGATCTATCAAAACGGCAGCTATCAGATCGACTTTGACGATTTTGCAACCAAAGCCGGAGAGGCGAAGATGTTTTTGCTCTGTTCTCCCCACAATCCTACGGGAAGGGTATGGAACAAAGAGGAGCTGGAAAAGCTCATCGATATCTGTCTGGAAAATGGGGTGATCATTGTCTCAGACGAGATCCATGCCGATATTGTTTATAAAAAGATGCATTATGCATTGGGAAGTTTTGAAAAAGTACGGCAGCACTCTGTTGTGCTGAATGCCCCTTCAAAAACCTTTAATATCGCAGGGCTTAATACCTCCTATGCGGTCATACCGAACAGAGAGTTGAGGGATGCCTATGTCCAGGAACAAGAGAAATCCGGCATCACAAACGGAAACCCTTTCGGTATCGAGGCGCTGATGGCAGCGTACGAGGGAGGGGAAACATGGCTGGAAGAGGTAAAGAACGTATTATGGGGAAATGTACTGTTTGTCAAGGCATTTATCGAGACCCATCATCTTCCTCTGAAAGTGATGGAGCCTGAAGCTACTTTTCTGGTATGGATCGACTGCCGCGGTTTGGGGCTCTCTGCGGAGAAGCTGGCGGAATTTTTTATCAGAGAGGTAAAGCTTGGGCTCAATGAGGGAGTGAGTTTCGGAGAAGAAGGAGAAGGATTTATGCGTTTGAATATCGGTACTTCAATAGAGGTGATCCGCGAAGCGATGCTGCGACTGCTTCATGCCTGTGAGGAGATGAAATGAGAAGTATTATACTGCTGTGGTTGAGCGTTTCGCTATGGCTTTTTGCTCTCCCACCGGATATCGCGCATTTTCTGAACCAGTCCAAACTGCCGAGCAAAGATGTCAGTATCTTTATCAAAGAACTGGAAACCGACCGTGTAGTCGCTTCTCTGAATGCGGGTACGACCCGCCAGCCTGCCTCGGTAATCAAGGTTGCCACAGCCTACGGGGCACTGTTGAAGCTGGGGTTTGATTACCGCTGGCCTACAGAGTTCTATCTCAACGGATATCTGCGTTCCGGAAAACTGGAGGGAGACCTGGTCATCAAAGGGTACGGTGACCCCTCACTCAGTTCCAAGGATCTGCCTGATATCGTCGCGCAGATCAAGCAGAGCGGCATTCGGCAGATCAACGGCGATGTGATCATAGACAGAAGCTATTTTGATGTGGGAGACAAGGACAGTGCACATTTTGACAACTACCCCTACAGTGCCTATAACGCTATGCCTGATGCAATGATGTTCAATGAGCGCACCACGACGGTCGGTATCACGCCCCGCAACAGATCTGTCTACAAGGAGATAGAGGACCCCAGCTACAAGGTCGTCAACAAGGTAAAATTCGTCGACAGATCATGCCGCGGGAAATATGCCTGGGCAGGTTCGAAAGTGGAGATGCAGTCACCTCTTCCCCAGCTGATACTTCAAGGCGAGCTCTCAAAGCACTGCAAAGAACGCAAGGTATGTATGATCGTTTCCAAGCCCTATAATGCTTTTTACTATGCACTGAAAGAGGCATTGGAGGATGAGGGGATAACGATCAGTGGAAAAATGAGGCTCTCAAGGGTACCCGGAGGTGCCAAATTGCTTTTTACGCACTACTCCGAGCCTCTCGAAGCGATCGTCTCCGAAACACTGAAAGAGAGTAACAACCTTTATGCCAGACATCTTCTGCTGCTTACCGGTGCGAAGATCTATGGCGCGCCGGCTACGGTGGAGAAAGGACGGAAAGCCATTACCAACCTGCTGAGAACTCAGCATGCACTGCCTGAGGGGGAGTTTTTCATGGAGAACGGATCAGGGCTTTCCCGGCGTTCAAAAATGTCTGCGCGAATGCTTGGCGCAGTCTACGAAAGTGCCTACAGGATTTTGGGAGAAAGGTGGATGGAGACACTTTCGATAGGGGGAAAGGACGGGACGATCAAAAAGCGCTACCGCTACAAACCGGCGCAGAACAGGTCCTGGATGAAGACAGGGACGCTCAAATATGTCAAAAATATCGGGGGGTATGTGAAGAACAGGGCCGGAAGCTATTACAGTGTCGTGATACTTGTTAATACCAGGCAGGGAACGTTCCGTGGGGCAGCACTGCAGGACAGTATCATCAACTGGCTGGCACAGACGAAAAAAGCCCCGTATGAGTCAGGCAGCAAAAGTGCTTCCGCGGCACCCGAAGAGATTCCTGCCGCATCGCCCAAACAGCCATCCCCTGCTTCACAGGAAAAGAAGCTCTCATCGGGGGGTTATTATATACAGGTCGCTTCAGTGACCAAGCGGCCGGACAGCCATTACCTCTCCAAACTGGAAAAGGCGGGTTTGCGTTATATCGTGGTACATGAAGAGCGTTACAAAGTACTGATCGGAGGCTATCCGGACAGGGAAAGTGCCCAAAGTGCATTGGTTAAAATACGTCAGAAGTTCAACAAAGGTGCGTTTATTGTAGCAAGGTAATTACGGTATAATCACTCTTTAATTTATAGAGCATATAGGACTGTAATGAACTTCGAAACCTACCCTTTTGAAAAATTGAGCCACTTGCTGGAAAACATTACGCCAAACGAGGAGTTTTTACCGCTGAGTCTAACGATCGGCGAACCTCAGTTTGAGACACCGGAATTTATCCGGGATGCACTCAGCGAGCAGAGTGGACTGTTGAACAAGTATCCGAAAACAGCCGGGGAAAGCGTGCTTAGAGAGGGGATGCTTCAGTATCTCAGAAACCGTTTTGAGCTGGAGCTCGGAGACGAGCAGATCATCCCAACTTTCGGAACGAGAGAGGTACTTTTCAATTTTCCCCAGTTCCTCCTGTATGATATTGAAAATCCAGTGATGGTCTTTCCCAACCCTTTCTATCAGATCTATGAGGGGGCGGCAAAGGCAAGCAGGGCTGAGGTGGTCTATCTGAATCTCAACGAAGCAAACAACTTCCAGCCAGAGATAGATGAAGCGCAGTTGGCCAAAGTAGACTTGGTGATCCTCAACTCGCCGAACAACCCGACTTCATCGGTGATGACGATGGAGCAGATGAAGCAGTGGGTGGTACTTGCGCTCAAACATGATTTTGTACTGCTCAATGATGAGTGCTATGCAGACCTCTATTTTGGCGATCCTCTCCCTTCACTGCTCAATGCCAGTATCGAAGCGGGAAATGAGAGTTTCAAAAATGTGCTGGTGATCAACTCGATCTCGAAGCGCTCTTCGGCTCCCGGACTCCGCTCAGGATTTATCGCCGGGGATGCATCGATACTGAAGGAGTATATGGTGTACCGCACCTATGTAGGCTGCGCTTCTCCGCTGCCGATGCAGTATGCCGCTGCTGCTGCATGGGCAGACCAGGATCACGTTGATCTTTTCAGGGAAAAATACAAGAAGAATTTTGAAGTAGCCAAAGAGCTGCTTGGAGTCGATACCCCGGAAGCGACCTTCTATATCTGGTTGAAAGTGGGTGATGAGATCACCTTTACCAAAGAACTCTACGAGAAGTATAACCTTAAAGTGCTGCCGGGTTCTTTCCTTGGACGCGAAGAGGAAGGCAAGGGGTATGTCCGTCTGGCACTGGTCTATGATGCGGAAAAAACCAAAGAAGCACTAGAACGAATAAAAATGTGTATGGGAGAGATAAATGAATAACGAAATGCCTGACATTCACGCAGAGGAACTGAAAAAAGACCCTGAGTTCCTGGCAAATATAGAGAGACTGGAAAAAGAGTGCAGAGATCAGCAGAGTATCGCAAAAGGGTATCAGCTTTTGGATGCCAGGCTGATCATCGAATCGCCTGAAGAGGAGATCAACGAGATCTTCACCTTCATTGTCAACAATGCCTTTGACAAGCTTGCGGAAAAGCTTACCGAGAGGAAATCGTTCGATATGGGCGATGTTGAGGATATCGCAACCGCGCGCGCGATCTACGAGCATGCGATACAGCGTTACAGCGAAAACGACATGAAGGGTGCCAAGGAGATGTTCCTGGTACTCAACTACACAATGGACCATGCAGGGCTGAAAGATGCCATGATGGTCCATGCCTGTGCAGTGATGGCGGGCAAAAGCTTTGAGGAGTTTGTGGAGAGTATGGTGGATATGGAGAGTGTCGACGTGCATGATCCTCTGGCATTTTTCATCCAGAACTTCACCCAGCCGACCGATATCCTGCTTACGATGTTCTCCAAGTATGTGAAACAGGGAGAAGAAGAGCTTAAAGTACTGGATGAAAACAGATAGCCAAAAGGCTTTGCCCTTTTGCAGTGAAGAGTGAGGAGTGAATAGTGAATAGTGAAGGATTGCATTGCTGCGCAATGCTTTTATCAAAGAGGATGAAGGCATGAAAATACATTTTATCGGGATCGGGGGCATCGGACTCTCTGCACTGGCGAAATTTCTTGCCAATGACGGGCACAGGATCTCGGGATCTGATATCAGACAGAGCGAGATCACCAATGACCTGGCAACAAACTTTTCTGCGAAGATCACGATTCCCCATCATGAAGATGCTGTGGAGGGGGCTGATATCGTCATCTACTCTGCGGCAGTACGCCCGACCAATGTCGAGTATCAAAAAGCCAAAGCACTGGGCATCACGCTCCTCTCACGAAAAGAAGCATTGAAGTTCATCCTGGGAAAAAAAGAGGTCTATGCGGTGGGCGGTGCCCACGGCAAAAGTACCACATCAGCGATGCTCGCTTCCCTTATTCCCGAGTCCAATGCGCTGATCGGTGCGATCAGCAAAGAGTTTGGCTCCAATGTACGCTATGCTGACAACAACAAAGTGGTCTTCGAAGCGGATGAGAGCGATGAGAGCTTTTTGAACTCCAACCCTTATCTGGCGATCGTGACCAATGTCGAGCCAGAACATATGGAGTACTACAAGTACGACGAAACGCTTTTTTACAATGCCTATAAAAATTTTTTATCCCTTGCAAAGACACGGGTGATCAACGCCGAAGATGTGTTCCTCTCTTCCCTGGAGATGGAGAGTATCAAGCTCTATCCGAGCAAAGAGATCAAAAATATTGCATTTACGCTGGTAGAGGGCAAACCCCATACAAAGTTCGAGCTGCGGGATCTTGGGACATTCGAGGTTTTCGGACTTGGAGAGCATATCGCGCTGGATGCTGCACTGGCGATACTTGCTGCACTGGAGCTTGGCCAGCCCCTTGAGGAGATCCGGAAGAACTGTTCAAACTACAAAGGGATCAAGAAGCGGTTTGATATCATCCAGGATAAAGAGGGGTGTGTCGTGATCGATGACTACGGCCATCACCCCACCGAGATCAAGGCAACCATCAAGGCACTGAAGATATATCAGGAGCTGAGGGGTTTCGGCGAGCTCAATGTGATCTGGCAGCCGCACAAATACAGCCGCACGATGGATAACCTTCCGGGGTTTGTCGAGTGTTTTGAAGGGGTGGATGAGCTGGTGATCCTTCCGATCTGGGCGGCGGGTGAGCTCGAGATAGATATTGACCTCAAAGGGGCATTCAGCCGCTACAAGCTTCTGATGGCGGATGCTGTCACAAAGAAGGACGGGATCGTCAAGGTCCTGAAAGAGGGGCATGTGGTGCGGGAGTACACCCGCGGGCTCATCACGGCATTCGGTGCGGGAGACATCACCTACCAGATCAGGGGCGAAGCATAGCCGCGATAGATACTGCGCACTGATGCAAAACGCTTTGATTTCTCTATCGGTTTGTGCACTGCCTTGGGTGGGTTGCCGACAGAAATCCGAATATGAAGCAAACGTGTTATAATTCTACCAATAAATATTTTGGGAACGTATTGCGTGAAACAAGAAGAATCAAAACAAAAATCTATCATCCAGAAGCTTGACCTTGACGGGTACATCTCTCAGCTCAAACTTTTTTTTGCCAGAGAAAAATCGGTGGTCATGCAGGGTGATATCAATCAGCATTTCCGCTATATCAAAGCGCTTTCATCCGAAGAGTTCCCTCCGCCGAAAGCAGTTAAAAACCTTGACCTTGAGCTCAATCTGATCAAGAAACAGGCGATACTCGGCGTGGAGGAGATCTATGCATTTGTGACGATGATCTCCTATTTCAACCGTCTTAAATCCCACACTTTTCCAGAACCGCTCTCCTCATGGCTGCATGGTATTGAGATCCCTGATGAGATACGTGAGATCATTGACTACTTTACCGCTGAAGGACAGATCAACCCTGAGCGCGACCCTGAACTCTACGGCCTTGAAAAATCGATCAAACAGAACAAGATCGATATCAAAGAGACGCTCTACAAACTGACACACTCTGCAAAACTGAGAGACTACCTGGTGGATACACAGGTGCACTTCAGCGGGGGAGAGGAGACCCTTCTGGTCAAAGGGGGCTTCAATAATGTGATCAAGGCGACCGTGGCAGCCAGAAGTTCCGGGGGCCACTTCTATATCATCCCCCAGAGCATCTCCCATCTCAAAGAGAAAGAGTCCGCACTGCTGAGCCGCAAAGAGGAGGTGATCTACCGCTACTGCAAAGAGATCTCTGCAAAATTCACCAAATGGGAACGTTTTTTAGCCTTTATCAACAAAGAGTATGACAGGTTCGACCATTACCAGGCACGCGTGCTGTTTGCCCGAAGCAAGGAGTATGAGTTTATCCTGCCAAGCAAATCCAAACGCATCAAACTCGAGGGGTTTGCCCATCCCGCGATCGAAGACCCCGTACCGGTATCGATCGATCTGGACAAAGAGGTGATGCTGATCACCGGGGTGAACGCCGGGGGAAAAACGATGCTTCTGAAATCCCTGCTCAGTGCGGTCTATATGGCGAAATATCTCCTGCCGTTCCGGTGCAATGTGGCCAAGAGCGAAGTGGGGCATTTCAAAAGTATTGAAGCGGTGATCGATGACCCTCAATCGGTGAAAAACGATATCTCCACCTTTGCGGGGCGTATGCAGGAGTTCGCAAAACTCTTTGGCAAAGAGAATGCGATCGTCGGGGTCGATGAGATCGAGCTGGGGACAGACAGCGATGAGGCGGCAAGCCTTTTCAGGGTTTTGCTTGATGAGCTGAGAAAAAGAGGTATCACCTTTATCGTCACGACGCACCACAAACGTCTGGCTTCCCTGATGGCAAGCGATGAGCAGGTGGAACTGATCGCAGCGCTCTATGATGAGGAGAAACGGCTGCCTACCTATACCTTCCTGCAGGGGAGCATCGGAAAGAGCTATGCCTTTGAGACCGCAGAACGCTATGGCATCCCAGAGCGTATCGTTGCACGTGCCAAAGAGGTATACGGCGAGGATAAAGAGAAGCTGAATGATCTCATAGAGAGATCCACAGCCCTCGAGCGCGAAATGCGGGAGAAGATCAGGAGAGTCGAAGAAGAGCTCACTGCGGCAGAAAAGAAAAAACACCACCTTGAAGAGCTGGAGTTCAAACTCCGGGAGAACCACAGAAAAGCGATCGCCACACTTGAAAACCGTTACAATGCAGCGACCAAGAGAGCCCAGGAGGCATTGAAAGCCAAAGAGTCAAGCGAAGGAAGACGGCTGCTTACCGAAGCTCACAAGCATAAAAGCTTTACGCCCAAAGAGGTACGCACGGAAGAAAAAGAGCCGCTCAAAGAGGGGGACAGGATCAAATACAGATCCCACAAGGGCGAACTTCTTTCCATCCGCGGCAAAGAAGCGACGATAGAAGTAGACGGGTTGAAGATGAGGGTTCCTCTTAAAGAGCTGAAAAGAAGCGGTGAAGAGCCAAAGGCCAAAGCACCTCAAAAACCCAAGCAGGCCACAGTGTCGGTCGAAAAAACAGGAGCGTCCGTTTCTGTTAAACTGCTTGGGATGTATGCGGATGAGGCGCTTGAAACGGTGGACAAGTTCCTCTCCGATGCGATGGTAAACAATCTCGGTGAAGTGCAGATCATCCACGGGACAGGAGGCGGTGTACTGGCAAAACTGGTCACCGAGTATCTGAAAAAGCATCCGAAGATCAAAAAGTTTTACCGAATGCCCGGCAATCTCGGGATTACGATCGTAGAACTCTAAAAAGAATGGAATTTGTATGAGGCGGCAGAAAGCAAAACACCCTGCAGGATATCTCTCCGTACTGCTTTTCATCACTTTTTTTACAGCGGGGTGCGCGAAACCGCAGCCGTCGCATGCTGCTCCAGGGGAGCTTCCTCTTCCCAAAAAGCATTCCCAAAAAAAAGAGATGAGAAAGATGCAGGTACACGCCACCGCATACACTTCCCGGCTTAAAAGAAAAAATGCCAAATATCCTATCGGGGCATGGGGAGATCCCTTGACTCCCTCATGCCGGGGCATTGCCGTCTCTGCCGATCTGCTCAAAATGGGCTTGACCTATCGAAGCAAAGTAAGGATAGAGGGGCTCGAAGGAGAGTATGTCGTACTGGACAGAATGCACCCCAAATGGAAGAAAAGAATCGATCTCTATATGGGAGATGATTTCAAAAGAGCAAGATACTGGGGTGTCCGGACGGTAACGATATACCAGGAAGTGCCCAAAGAGGGAAATGCTGGATAGGAAAACCTCTATAGAGGTTTGGTCTGAAAGGAAACCGAAGCGGAGAATTTCATGATCTCTCCGGGTAAACTCTAACCCAAATCTTAACTCCAAAAGGTATAATATATCCATATAAAATTGTCTTAGGAGATTGCAGTGAATATTGCAGAGGTCAAACAGGAACTGAGTAGTGATGAAAAGGTACTTGAGAGTGCCTTTAAGCTGGAAACGTTCTATAAAAAATACAGGGTTGCGATCTGGAGCGTGGTTGCGCTATTGGCACTTTTCTTTATCGGAAAGAGTATTATGTCCGGGATAGAAGAGGGAAGATTGTCCGAGGCGAACAACGCATTTTTGACACTTCAGCAAAATCCTGAAGATAGTGCGGCGCTCAATACGCTGAAAGAAAAAAATCCTGCACTTTTTGAACTCTACAGCTATGCACAAGCTGCAAAAAAAGAAGATAAAGCAGTATTGAACACGCTTTCCCAAAGCAGCAATACCGTCATCTCTGATGCAAGCAGGTATACCCTTGCCGTGATGGAAAACAAAACAGCAGATTCTGCGCTTTACAAAGAAATGGTACTGCTCGAAGAGGCATACCTTGCGATAGAGAATAATGAGATGGCAAAAGCACAGGAAACGCTCGGCATGATTGATCCGCGTTCACCGGTTGCTGCACTGGCACAGCTTATGAAACACTCCACGATAAAGGCGAAGTGATGAAATCTCTGATACTGGCTGGGGTTGCAGCCGCTTTGATGTTTACCGGTTGCAGCAGTAAAAAATATTTTGAACCCGAAGAGACATTCAGTGCTTCGAAGGTAACAAGCAGCTATGGAAGCAAGATCGTCTCTGTGAGCAGGGAGGGTGCTACACTGGAAAACCGCTCTTATATCAGCAAAAAAGAAGGGCTGCGCTCCATCGACCTTGGTGAAGGGTATCGGTTCCTGAGTGAGAACGACCGCTATCTGTTGGCATCTAATATCGAGAGTACCCTCAAAATGATCGATAAGAGTAGCCAAACAGTTACACACCAGATCACCTTTGATGCTCCGGTAGTAACCGCAGCGGTCAAGGAGGGGATGATCGCCTATATCCTCAACAACAACGCTTTTGGTATCTACGACATCCACGCGAAGCAAAAGAGGATGGAGGAGAAGTCGGATGAGACCTATGCCATCGATGCAAGAGCAGCAACGCCGATATTTATCGATCAGCTTGTAGTCTTTCCTATGTTGGACGGAAAGCTTGTCATCGTGAACAGTCGGAATGCCAGCAGTGCCAAAGTGGTCTATCTCAGCAGTGCCGATGCCTTTAACAACGTGATCTATCTTGGCCGTACAGGAGATACACTGGTGGCAGCAACACCGAAAACACTCTTCTCGCTCGGTGAGGCCGGAGAACAGGAGTATACGGCAAATATCTCCGAAGTCGCTGTAGCAGACAGTATGATCTATCTGTTTACCAAAGAGGGTGAGGTGATTCAGCTGGACAAAGCCTTGAAAGAGCAGAAGCGCACGAAGTTTAAGTTTGCACACTATTCCGTGGCCACGGTGATCGGCGGGAAAGTCTACGCCTTGGACCAGAAGGGTTCGCTTATCGTGCTTGATAAGACACTGACCAAAAGCAGGATTTATGATCTCGGCGAGGTAAAACGTCCTGCATTGATCTCAGGAACGAAACTCTATAAAGACGGGGATGTCATAGAACTTTCAAAACTGGGTTATGAGTAAGAGCGATATACTTGTTGTCTTTGAAGAGTATCTGAGTGTCACCAGGGCGCTTAGCGCTCATACTATCTCCTCTTATATTTCCGACCTGGAACAGCTTGAAGCCTCCGGCAACAAGGCATTGACGAAGCTGGATACCAATGATGTGCTGGGTTTCCTGGCATCCTATGCAAACAAACGTACGCTCAACCGCAAGCTCTCATCGATCAACGCTTTTTTCCACTTTTGCCATCAGCATGACTTTACCTCAAAGAAGATCAGGATACCGATGGCAAAAGTGCCCAAGAATCTCCCCAAATATCTCAGCAGCGAAGAGATCATGAAATACCTCTCCCTGATCGACCGTTCTACGCTGACGGGAATGCGTGACTATGCATTGATACTTTTTTTGTATGCAAGCGGCTGCCGTATTTCCGAAGCACTGCATGTACAGAGGGAAGATATCGTTGAGGGGTGGCTGAAGATACGTTTTGCCAAGGGTGAAAAAGAGCGGGTGGTGCCTCTCGCCCCGATTGCGGTCGAGGCACTAGAAACCTATCTTCAACATGAGCAGATGCATAGCCCTTATCTCTGGCTGAATTACCGAGGAGAGGTACTCAGCCGCATCTCTGCCTTCAAGATCGTCAAAAAATATTTGGGTGTCTCACCGCATGTCTTGCGTCACTCCTTTGCCTCGGCGCTGATCATCGGGGGAGCAGATCTGCGCGTAGTACAGGAGCTGCTGGGACACAGTTCCCTGGAGACCACGCAGATCTATACCCATATCCAAAAACAGAATCTGGCCGAGACAATGCGAAGCTACCATCCTTTGAGCTAAATAGGGTATTATACCGGTATGAAAGAGATCACAGAATATTTACGACACAAGCACCTTATCTTCAAGTCATTGAAAAAGATCAAACCCAAAGAGCTTGGTTCCCGCAAGCAGGTGGAGATCTACCTGGGAGTTGACCTGAAAGGGTACTATACTCTAGTGATGCAACTGGATAAAAAGAGCCGTGTGATCCAGAAAGAAGTACTCGATCTTATGGGACTGTATGAGAAGCTTGAACAGCGGATAGAGGCGAGGATTACACAGAAATATATCCTTATCCATGCGCCCTTATGCTCCAGGGCCAAAGCACTTTTGGAAGCGCATGGCTGGGTAGTCTGGGCAGAAGGAGTCTAGAAGGTGGAAAAGAGACTATTGGCCGATATCGGCAATACTCATATCCATATTCTGGATAAAGGGAAGATATTCCATATGGGTCATGAGGAAGCAATCGATCGCTATCAAGAACGTGAACTCTGCTATATCTCTGTCAACCAGGATCTCGATAAAAAAATTACGCAGATCAAAAAGTGGAAAGATATCGCCTCAAAGATCGTGCTTGAAGGCGCTTATGAGACTATGGGTGTGGACAGAAAGGCACTCTGTGTGAGCCGCAGGGATGGCCTCTTCGTCGATGCGGGTTCGGCGATCACCGTGGATATCGTGAAAGAGGGTATCTACCGGGGAGGTTTTATCCTCCCCGGGATCAATGCCTATCTTGAAAGCTATCGCAGGATATCCCCGGCACTCGATACCCCGATCAATGGGGAGATAGACCTCGATAAACTCCCCTTTACAACCAAAGATGGGATAAGCTATGGTATAATCGCGTCTATAAAAGCACTCATTGATCAGTACAAGGATGATCACCCCCTCTATTTTACCGGAGGCGACGGAGCGTTTTTAAGCCGCTTTTTTGAAGATGCGATCTATGATGAATCACTTCTGTTTCAAGGGATGATGCAGGCGTTAAACGCAAGTGAGAAATTAGAAATTAGAAATTAGAAATGATGGTTTGCTTTCTGCTGGAAAGCATCTGTTTGGTATAAGGGATGATATGGGAAAAAACATTACAAAGAGAGAAGTATTGCGGAGCAATACATACAATAGTTATTCACTATTCACTATTCACTATTCACTTTTACTCAAAAGGAGTAACCCATGTTGACAGTAGCACTTCCAAAGGGAAGGATCGCGGAACAGACGCTGGAGATCTTTGCAGAGATCTTCGGCGGAGAGTTTAAGTTTGAGGGGCGTGAGCTGATTCTGGATATGGGTGAGTTCCGTTTTTTGAATGTGCGCAATCAGGATGTACCGACCTATGTAGAGCACGGTGCAGCGGATATCGGTGTCGTGGGATTGGATGTGATCACCGAAAAGGAGCTGGATATCATTCAGCTTCTTGATATGCAGCTGGGTAAGTGTAAAGTGGCGATCGGTATCAAAAATGAAGATGAACTGGACTGGAGCCGTCCGAATATCAAAATCGCGACAAAAATGGTCAATATCACCAAGGACTACTTCGCCCAGAAAGCGGTGGGGGTAGAGGTGATCAAGCTCTACGGTTCTATCGAGCTGGCACCGCTGGTCGGCCTTGCAGATGCGATCGTGGATATCGTGGAGACAGGCAGCACGATGAGAGAAAACGGTCTGAAAGTAGCCGAAGAGATCATGGACTCCTCAGCATACCTTATCGCGAATAAAAACAGCTACTATGCCAAAAAAGACGAGATCCTTTCTCTCTATGAGAAGATCAAAGCAGTGGTAGAGCGTGACAACTAACACTTCAGATTCACTTGACCTCTATGCCAAGGTAGAAGATCTTCTCGGGATAGAGGGGGCAATACCTCGCCTTTATGCCCACTATCTTCTTTTTTTGCAATCAGTCCGGCCCAAAACGCTGCTGGATGTGGGATGCGGTTCGGGGGATTTTCTCGTACAGATGAAAAAAGCGCTAAAGCTGGAGGAAGCCAAAGGGATAGACCTGAGCCCTCTAATGGTTGAACGCACCCAAAGCAAAGGGATAGATGCTGCATGTATCGACCTGTGCGACCTGGAAGGCAAATATGATGTGATCACCGCGGTATTTGATATGGTCAACTACCTGGATGCCAGATCACTGCAGCGATTTCTCGGATGCATCGCCGATCACCTCAATGAGGGCGGCTACTTTCTCTTCGATGTGAACACACTCTACGGATTTGAAAATGTCGCTGTGGGAGCCTTTATCGTGGATGATGAAGAGCGTTTTTTGGCTATCGACAGTGATTTTGAAAAGCGGACCTATGAGATGGAGCTGACACTCTTTGAAAAAAGAGGGGAGACTTTTGTCAAATCCAAAGAGAGGATCACTCAGCACTACCATACCCTTGAAGCATTGACCTCGCATGAAGGACTCAAGCTCGTATCTTCTGAAGAGGTGGAACTCTATGAGATGGGAGAAGCTGACAAGCTTTTTGTCGTGCTGCAGAAAAGCTGACCTTGCCTTTTAGGCCCGGCCTTACATCGGTCTCTTGCGCTTCTTCCAGTTCGGTTTCAGTGTCTTGATACCGCTCTCCTCTTTCAGTATTTTTTCGATCAGGGCGATATCGCTGAGCTTGGATCGGTTTTCAAAGATATAGTATCCTATCAGCATCTTGGAGATGAGTTTGAGCCGGTATTTTGCTTCAAATGCTTCCATATCGACCGTTTCTGGATCTGAAAACTGGATGACGATCCCCTCCTGTGCTTCAATCTGCTTGGCGCTGTAGGGCGACATTTTGCCCTCGAACCGGCTCTCTTTGGGGATGACCATTGTACGTTTCACCCCTTTATCCAGTACCGTAAAAGTCCGGTAGTTCTCTTCTGTACTCTTTGTTTCCATCTTTTTTGAAGAGGCAAAGGTGCTGCTGGCAAAAGTGATCATTAACGCGATAAACAGGGTTGATCTTCTCATACTGTCTCCTTAGTGTCCATAAATTTTGATCTGGATATTTTTCAGTGTACCGCTATCACCGGATAGCATATCTGTCATCTCAACACGCCATAAACCATCGTTAGAGGACTCATCGAGGAAAGCTGCACTGCTGAGTCTGAACCCGCCATTCATCCAATTTCTGTACCCAATGATAGCAGAAGCAATTGAGTCCTCTTGGATAAGGGTCGTTCTGGTGTCTGAAGGGGAGATCAGTTCTACCCTGTAATCCGATGCATAAGAGGAGTCATTGTCTATCGTCACCTCGACCCACTCCACCGTGATATCACCTGGTATATAAATGCTAAATGGTTGCATCGTATTGTTATCGGCAATTGTAGTATTGAATGATTGTGTAACACTCAGAGAACGCTCCTGGGGAAGGTTGGTGTATGTGGTGGTGCAGTCGTTGATCATCCCCTGGGCATTGATCAGGCCAAAACCGTAGTCGATACTGTGCGAATGGCCGGCAGCATTTTGGACCCAACTATTGTTGGCACTGTCAATTTGTTTTGCATGTTTGGCGATAAGGTATTTGACATCCCTCCAGGTCAGATCCGGGCATGCTTCCAGCACCAAAGCCACGGCTCCGGAGACTGTCGCTGCCGCGGCACTGGTCCCGTTCATGGCGAAAGTATAGTTTTCATTACTGTCTTCACTCCATGTGGTTTGGGTATCGATATCTCCGTTATTGATAGAGGTTCCCATCACGGTTGTCGTACCGATCGTCGGGCTATCGTCCGTATTGTTCCCGCTGTAGCCTGAGACAAGGATATTGGAGCCCGGGCTGGAGTACTCTGTATAGGTGTTGTCGTGCTTTAGCCCTGCAACCGCGATGGCATATCTGTTACTCAGAAGATATTGGAGGTTGGCATTCCCTCCGATATTACGACTGTTTCCGGCAGGGAAGAGATAGATACGCCCTTTCCCGTCTCTGAGTTGCGAACTCCCCTGAGCCATGATCTCTTCATAGAGCGTATCGGTGTCAAACTCCGATCCCCAGCTGTTGTTGCTCAGAGCGATCGCATTGGCACCTGCTCCAGTGAGCCAGACCTTCTCTAGTATAAGTTCTGTTTGATTTTCCAGCCAGTTGCTTCCCGCGATTTTGGCAAAGGGTGCGATCCCTCTGACTCCTTTACCGTTGAAAGCGCTTGCAGCGATAATACCGGCTACCATTGTCCCGTGTCTATAATCATAGGTATTATTGATCAGTGTAGTAGTAGGAGATGGATCATCACCTACATTCTTTCCCTTGTAGGAGCGTGAAAGGTCTATATTCTCTTTCAGGTCCTCATGGTCGGCATCTACACCGGTATCAACGACCTGTACGATGATATTCTCACCATCGTTATATCCCATGTAGGCATGGTAGAGTTCCAAAAGACCAAGGTCATATCCTTTAATACTCTCTACACCGCTCTCATTTGTCACTGTACCTAAACTTTCGATATGCCACTGCCTGTCAAAAAAAGGATCTCCTTTTTCCCCTTCTGTATCACGTCCGTCCACTATATCATTTCCGTTCTGGTCAGGGTTACTGGAATTCATTCCTATCTTTTCTTCGATATTGTCCGGGATATAGTCGTTGTCGCTGTCGGGGTTTTCGATCACATTGGTTACGATTACGATGAGGGTCTGTTCCGATTGGTTATCGTAGGTATCTGTAGCCGTAACGTTGAGCTCATATTTATTGTCCCCGTTACTATCTGCAGGGTCTTCAAAGTCCGGCGCACTTTTGAAGGTCAATATGCCTGTCTGAGCATCAAGAGAGAATTTTGTACTGTCCTCTCCTCCGGAGATAGTGTAGGTGATGCTATCCTGACCGTCTGCATGAAGGATGAGGACAAAAAGCCTGTTTTCCGGTACGGATACCGTACTCTCTGAGGTGAAGCGAGGGAGACTGGATGTACTGCTACCGCTACCTCCTCCGCCTCCGCATCCAGCCAATAGAATCGAAAAAAGTACAGACATGATTTGGAATAATCTTTTCATCAGAACAACCCCTCAAATTAACTCTATTAAGATTATATCCATTTATAAAGCATGATTTGTTTAAAAAATATAAGATAGATGAGAGGGGGAAAGAGAGATATCTGCCTTATGGAGGCAGATATGTTGAGAGGATCTTACTTGATCATCTCAAATGGAGATTCTACAACGTTCTTTCTGTCAACGATGTATGGGATAAGCGCTGTTTGTCTCGCTCTTTTGATCGCTACGGTTACCATCTCCTGGTGTCTTTTACAGTTACCGGTCAATCTTCTTGGCATGATCTTAAATCTCTCAGAGAGTGAGAATTTAAGCTGTGCCAAATCTTTATAATCGATGAAGTCTACTTTTGCTTCACAGTATTTGCAATATCTTTTTTTGAATTTTCTTCTTTCTGCCATGGTTTATGTTCTCCTAAAACGGTATTTCATCTTCACTGATGTCTATTTCCGGGATGGTATGATTTGACTGCTGCTCCTGTGGTGCTCTTTGCGGCTGCGAAGGTGTGTTGTATGACTGCTCAGGCTGTGCATAGTTGTCTGCAGGCGCTGTGTTCTGGTATGAACTCTCAGTGCCCATTTCATCTCTGCTGCCCAGCATCTGCAGATTCTCTACTGTTACAGTATGTCTGCTTCTTTTGCTACCGTCCTGCGCTGTCCACTGCTCGAGCGTCAGTCTGCCATCTACTAAAACTTTGCTTCCCTTTCTCAGGTACTGATTTGCTATCTCAGCAGTTCTTCCGAAGAAGGTAAGATCGATAAACATCACCTCTTCTTTCTGCTCGCCTGTTTGAGATTTGTATCTTCTGCTGGTTGCAATCGCGGTTTTCCCGATCGCACTCCCGCCTTGTGTATAACGGATCTCAATATCTCTCGCCAGGTTTCCTGCCAAAATAACTTTGTTGTACATAGGGTTGCTCCTAGTTGTGTGCGAACGGCTTACGCCTCTTTCGCTTCGCTTTTGTTCGCTGCTTCAACAAGTTTGTTGAACTGAGCCATCTCTTTATTGTTAGTATATTTTACTGTGAGGAACTTGATCACATCTTCGTTGATTCTAAGGTTTCTCTCCAATTCCGAGATCACAGAACCTTCCGCTTTGTAGTAAACAACAGTGTAGTATCCTCTGTCATTTTTCTGAACCTGGTAAGCAAGTTTTCTCATACCCATATCATCAGTTGCAAGAATCTCTGCACCCTCTTTAGTAAGTACGTCTTTGATTTTGGCAACTTGTGCTGCTGTCTCTTCTTCTGTGAGTGTAGGCTTTACTACGAAGAGTGTTTCATAACAATTCATGTGTTTCCTTTTGGTTTAATAGCCCATATATTCAGATACGCTATTTCGTCATAGCCTGGTTACAAAGTATCTGTCCAAAAAATGAGCAGGAATTTTGGAAGCATTATTTTACTATAAAAATCTTACAACAAGTTTAGGATACCATAGAGAGAGTGTAACAATGGGAAACATCAAGATGAAATCCATATCCTTTAGCAGGATATACTTGACATCTTGAAATGCTTAGGTAAATTCTATTCACTATTCACTATTCACTATTCACTATTCACTATTCACTATTCACTCTAAAGGTATCCCTGTATCTTGATCAGTATGCTGTAGAGCAGCACCTCTCTCTGCGTGGCGGGTGCTTTTTTCATCTCGATCTCACTCTCAAGCAGATGTTCAAATATCTTGAGGAGTGCCGCTGATTTGACACGAAGCGCCAGTGAGGCTTTCTGCTCTTCGATGTTTTTGGGTAGTTTATACCCCAGGATGGCAGCCGAATTCACCTGCCCGTGGAGTTTGATATAGGCATGAAAGAGAAAGATCTGGTTCACAAAGTACTGGGTGGTACGCAAAATGGAAGCTTCATCCTCTCCCAGTTCGAGCAGCCTGGTGATTGTATCGGTGATCGGCTTTTTTTGGAACAGCTCTATCAGCAGCTGTTCGATCGCCAGCGGGGCAGTGGAGTAGACCAGCCTGTCGATATCTTTGCTGGTAATGTTACTCTCCAGGATGGCAAGCTTCTCCAGCTCGTTAGCGCACAGCGCCAGATTGTTGTTGAGCACGAGCATCAGGTGCTGCAGCGCATAGTGGTCGATATCCAGTCCTATCTGCTGTGCTTTCTGCTGAAGCATTGCCACCCCCTCGCGGACATTGGGTTCAAAGAATCTCACCCAGACACCGCCATTTTTCTCGCTGAAGGATGCCTGCATGCTTTTGGCATCGCTTGCCGCACCGCTATAGCCGTAGAGAAAGTAGTTCTCTTCACTTTTATTGGCAAGTTCCACCAGTGCATCGAGCTCTTTTTTGGGGATTTTTTTGTCCCTTTTAGTGACGACCAGGTTGGTCCCCCCGAAGAGAGAGCTTTGAGACAAGAATGCTTTTGCCTGTTCAAAATCCCACTCATCATGATAGAGTGAGAGCATACTCTCTTTGGCATCAAGCTTTTTGATATAGTAGTTGATATAGTAGTCGATCAGATAGTCGTTCTCACCGTAAAGTAACACGGCTTTAGGCAGGGAGTTTTGAAGACGCTGGTTGAACTCTTTTTGATACATTATGCCAGCTCCATTGCCTCACGGCTCAGTTTTTCCACAAACTCACACTGGATAAATGCCTGCGGGATACTGACATCGCTGATACGTACCTTGATGCGGTCAAAGAGCATCACCTGATCGGCTCTGAGATGTACGGTTACCCCCTGTACATCGGCATGGAGTACGGCTTTGGCATCACCGCTCTCTCCGATCTCGACCACTTCGGCCCCGAATAGTTCGCCGATCTTCGTAGCGGCCCATCTGGCAAATTTACGGTCCCTGAAGTCCCATTCGGACTTGACCTCTTTGCGTTCGAGTTCGCTGACCCTCGCACAGAGCGATTCGATATTTCTCAGCAGGTACTCCATCTCCTGCTCGTCATTTTGCAGCTGGGCTTTGATCATACGGTGCAGAATAAGATCCGAGTAACGCCGGATCGGGGAGGTGAAGTGGCTGTAGTATCTGTATCCCAGACCGAAGTGCCCGACATTATGTGCTGCATAGCTCGCCTGGCGCAGGGATTTGATCAGCATCGCATCTACTTCCGCACCCAGTCCCATCTTCTCCGCCTCTTTCTGGATCGCGCGGATCAGGGAGGGCGAATCCTCGTATTCTTCTACATAAAGCCCCACAGAGGCGAGCTGTACAAGCAGCTCTTCGAGTTTGGAGAGTTGCGGCGGCTCATGGATACGGAAGATACCCAGTTGATCCTCTTCCTCCCCCGCAAACCTTTTGGCAGCAGCCTGGTTGGCAAGCAGCATACACTCCTCGACCAGTGAGTGCGAAGGGGTTCCTGTCTCTATCTGGGTAC
>JAQUFB010000013.1 GCA_028684885.1 Sulfurovum sp.
GAAGTCTCACCTCTTGTTGCAGGATACTTCCTCTCAGCCCATAACCATGGAAGCGGTCTGCTGATCAGCGGTGCAACCGGAGTTTCCCCGGCAAAAGTACTCATCATTGGCAGCGGTACGGTTGCAAAAAATGCAGCCAAAGTCGCTGCGGGTATGGGTGCAGAGGTAGTAATCATGGGAAGAAACCGAAGCTCCATGGCAAGACTCGAAGAGACACTCCCTGCAAATATCTCCACGGTCTACTCCAACCGATATAACCTTGAAAAGATACTGCCTGTCGCAGACATTGTCATCGGGGCAGTTTACATCACGGGTGCAAAAACGCCCAAACTGATCACCAGGGAGATGCTTTCACTCTGCAAGAAAGGGTCCATCCTGGTAGATGTCTCCATCGACCAGGGAGGATGTTTTGAGACCTCCAGGCCGACCACACACGAGGAGCCGGTCTTTAGTGTGGACGGGATACTGCACTACTGTGTATCCAATATACCCGGAAACTACCCCAGGACTTCTACGGAAGCTTTGACAAATGCGACGATCAACTATGCCAAACGTATTGCCGGTCTGGGATGGCGGGAGGCAGCCATGAGCGATGATGCAATCTACAGCGGAGTCAATGTCGCAGGCGGGTTTGTCACTAATGAACCTGTTGCAAAAACCCACGGGATTGCGCATCACAAGTTGAAAGAAATTATCGCTCTTTGTCCTGTTTATGAAGTATAGATTCAAAGTTTTACATTGATGACACCTGTGTTGGCCTTCTCTTGTATGCTATCCACCATCTTTCAAACTCTTCGGCAGGGATAGGACGGGAAAATAAGAATCCTTGTGCCTGATCGCAACCGATTTTAGCCAGATAATCATATATCTGCTGATTTTCAACCCCCTCGGCAAGGACTTTGATACCCATCTTATGTGCCAAAGTTACGGCGGCTTCAACGATATTAGCTGCTCCCTTGTCATTTGGAAGTTTAAGTATAAAAGATTGGTCAATCTTTATCAGGGAGACAGGAAGCCGATGTAGATACTGCAGTGATGAATACCCTGTTCCAAAATCATCAATCGAAATAATCAATTGTGCACCGACCAACTGGTTCAACTCCTCAATGGTGCGTTCTATGTCAAGCATTAATCCTCTCTCTGTGATTTCAAGCTCCAACATATTACTACTGATACCATAATGATTGAGATGCCGCAGAACCATTTTGCTAAAACCGGGTTTAACCAGGTTCTTAGGAGAGATGTTGACAGATACCGGCATACTAATCCCCTTCTCCTGCCACCGTTTTATCTGATCAATCGCCTGTTCCAAAGAAAACTCAGTCAACAGATCAATCAGAGTACTCTGTTCGGCACGAGAAATAAAAACATCTGGCAAAATCTCTCCCCGTACTGGATGATGCCATCGTATCAACGCTTCGACACCATGAACTTCTCCTGTTGCGATCACTATTTTAGGCTGATAATATAGTGAGAGCTGCCCTTCGCTGAGCGCACCTTTCAGCTCTCCAAGTATAGAGAGGTTTTCTTTTGTGCAACTCAAAATATCAGAAGTATAGGGGACACTATCAAGTTCCTGCTGATATGCCACAGTCAAAGCTGCTTCGGCTTTCCGAAGGTAGACTTCCGGTTCTTCACTGATCCGATCAAATATGACATAACCCATCCGCGTATCAATGTGTATAGGAATATCGTTGTACAGTATCGGTTCCTTTGAAATATTCGAAATCTCATGGAGGAAATCCTCAGCCTTCCGATGATGGATACGTGTCAGGATCACCAGCTGGGCTGTATCCGTATAGAAGATTTGGTTGCTTTTATCCTGATCGGTAAAACGCTTAGCCAGCTGCACAAAAGCCTCTTCAATAACTCCAAAACCTAAAGCCGCCTTCAGCTCTATCTTGTTTTCAAGCGAAACTGCGATAAGAAGATGGGATAGATCGGCTGAATTTTTTTGTAAAGAGAGTTTTTTGATCGCATCTATAAGTGCACTACGATTAGGCAAGCCAGTTGATCTATCATGAAACGATATCCACTGGAGTTTCTTAACATAGGATCTGGCTGCGTCACTAGCTACACCGCTGAAGAAACCTATCAAAGCAAAGAAGCCGGTGCGATAGAGCCAGTTGATTGATTCCTGTGACTCACCAGTTTCCACATCAATCGGCATAAACGGTCCCAGAATAATACCCCCAATGAGACCAAAAATAATTCCACCGGCAGATCCGAACACCAGGCCAGAGAGCAAAATAGGAATATACATTGAATGCGAATAGACGAATTTAATTCCTCCGGTCTGATAGACCAGTGCATAGACACCCGTCATGAGAATTAAAATGACCAGGACCACACCCCAATGTTTCATATCTGTATTTTGGTCAAAGTACTTGAGAAGCCGTTCTGTATCCATTTTCTATCCCTCTTCAAATAGTATTCCTGCACTATAATACAACAAATAACTATCATGAGTGCTTTATTCGCCCTATCACCAGCTTAAGATATCAATAGTCACCACCTAAAAAAACCATTCATATCAACAGTGAATCAATTTTATATTTCCGAATTAAAGTATAGATACGATTAAAGAGAATCAAATGAAATCAATCAGACTGAAGTTAGGAACGGGACATACTACTCCGTAGCGATAAACTCCACATCAAGCTTATAAGCCCTGTTTCCTTTGTGCGGTCCGAATCCAAAGCGCTGAAGCTGTTTGAGATAGGCATTGAGTCCTTCGTTAAATTCCGGTATACTGGAAGCGGATATCACTCTGAAGGTAAAACTTCCCGAAGGCTCTACTTCGAGCATCACCCTTGCCTTCTCCCCGGCATACTCACTCTGTGCCGGCCATCCTTTGAGTTTCTCTTCGATCTGTGCCAGGTATGCGTTTTCAACCCCTCTGTCACTGCTCTGCTGAACCTTCAATGAACTCGAGACAAGTTCTGCCGCGCTGCTCTTCTCTTTGACCTTTATTACGTCAAGATTCGGTTTTCTCTCTACCGGCTTCTCCACCGCCTTTTTCGTCTCTTTGGGCCTGCTCGAACTGATATCGGCAAATAGGCTTTGCGGTTTGTTCACTTTTTTTGGCCGGGTAACATTCTGATCTTTTTTGACCGGTTCTTTGATCACCTTCTTGACCACCTTCTCTTTGATCACCTTCTTCTGCTCTACAGGTTTTTTAACTGTTTCTTTAGGCTTTGGCTTGGGAACAGGTTTCGGCGCAGGTTTCGGCTTAGGAGCAGGTTTCGGTTTCGGCTCTGTTTTTGGCGTTGGCTGCTTTTTGGGCCGAGGCGTATCACTCTTTTTCTTCTCCGGCGTTGCGAAAGCCACCTGGATACGCTCTTCATTTTTTTTAACGTAGTGCTTGCTCTCTTGTCGGGTTTTGGTATTGAAATAGAAGATCAAAAGAGCAAGGACAAGGAAGTAAACCCCAAACGCGAGCGATCCGGTCAAATATCTTGGTAGTCTGTTTTCCATCATAGGGTAATAAGGGATACCTTCTCGAATCCTGCTGCTTTGACGGTTTTGAGCAGGTACATGACATCTTTGTAGGAGAGACGTTCATCAGCACGGATATAGACTTCAGCATTTTTATCCAGTTTGGCCGACTGATTGACAAAATCGTCTGCGAAGGTATCCAGTTTGTAGGTATCCTTGCCAAGATAGATCTTCTGGTCTTTGTCCATACGGATCGTCAGTGTTTTTGGCTTTTCAACTTTTACCGTCTTGGAGCCCTGAGGAAGGGTGATCTGCTCCTGGAATGTGATTGTAGGTGCAGTCACCATCAATATCGCCATAAGCACGAGCATCACATCGACCAGCGGGGTAATGTTCAAATCCGGATCTTCATCCCATTGGAACATTGACTACTCCTCGTGAGTCTGAGACAAAATCACCTCTGCCTGTGATGAGAGAAGTGATGAGAGTTCATATGCTTTACGCTTCAACAGAAGATGAAATGTATAAGCAAAAATTGCAACAGCAATACCGGCAGCAGTAGCGATAAGCGCTTCCGAGATCGCTGGAGCAACAACACTCAAAGAGGCACTGTTTTGACTACCCAGGTTTGTAAATGTCTCAAGGATACCTACTACAGTACCGAACAGACCAATGAACGGTGAAGTAGAGGCGATGATCGAAAGAACCGTCAAGCCTTTGGTTGAGACACGTACTGCATCTGAGGATGCCGCTTCGAGTATCGCTTTGTTGGGTCTATTTACCCGTGACAGATAAGTATAGATCAAAGAGGTGCTATGGGCACTGTTGGATTGCCCGGTATAGAGCGCTTTGAGAGATTTGGATTCTGTCTCTACTCTCTTACGCAGAATATAGTATCTGTCTAAAAAAACCCAAAATGCTGTGATAAAATATGCTGACAGCAAAAGCAGTACAAAGATTGTAATTGCACTGCTTTCAATGAAATAAGTTAAAAGAGAGCCCACGGTTATAGCGTCTTGGCAAGTTGCTCAACTTTGCTCACCGCAGTTGCGATAGCCGTATTGGATGACTCAGCGCTTTTGAGCAACGCTTTTGCTTCTTCAAGTGCTTTTGTAAGATCTTTATCATCACCGGAGATTACTACTGCGCCATCAACGATACAGGTGGTTTTCTCTTCATCCACCTTTACATAACCGGAGTTAATAGCTACTGCTACTTCACTTGAATCAGCCTTCTCGATAACAATCACTCCGGCTTCGAGTAGTGAAACGAGTGTAGCGTGATGCGCTAAGACACCAAATTCACCCTCACTGCCCGGCAACGTTACCTGCTTGACTTCGGCATCAAATATTACACCGTTGGGTGTAACGATCTCAAGCTTCATAAGTTCCATAATTATCCTTTAGTAGACAAGCGCTAAGGATTACTTAGCGTTGATCTTGTCGTTTTTAGCGATCGCTTCAGCCATATTTCCTACCATGTAGAATGCAGCTTCATTCATATCGTCGTATTTACCTTCGATAAGACCTTTGAATCCATTGATAGTGTCAGGAAGTGTAACATATACACCAGGGCTACCCGTAAATACTTCAGCAACGTGGAATGGTTGAGAAAGGAACTTCTCGATCTTTCTTGCTCTTTGTACAACAAGTTTGTCATCCTCAGAAAGTTCGTCCATACCAAGAATCGCAATGATATCCTGAAGGTCTTTATACTTCTGAAGGATCTGCTGAACACCGGTTGCAACTGCATAGTGCTCATCACCGATGATTTGCGGGTCAAGCATTCTTGAAGTTGAATCCAATGGGTCAACGGCCGGGTAGATACCTTTTTCAGCGATTGATCTGTTCAATACTGTTGTTGCATCAAGGTGGGCAAATACTGAAGCAGGAGCCGGGTCAGTCAAGTCATCCGCCGGTACATATACTGCCTGAACAGAAGTAATCGAACCTTTTGTTGTCGATGTAATACGCTCTTGAAGTGCACCCATCTCTCTGCTTAGAGTCGGTTGGTAACCAACTGCTGAAGGGATACGTCCAAGAAGTGCTGACATTTCAGAACCTGATTGAGCAAATCTGAAGATGTTGTCGATGAACATAAGAACATCCAGTCCCATCTCGTCCCTGAAGTACTCAGCCATTGTAAGACCTGTAAGAGCGATTCTGTTTCTTGCTCCCGGTGGTTCACTCATCTGCCCGTAGCACAGTGCAACTTTGTCAAGTACGTTTGACTCTTTCATTTCATGGTAAAGGTCGTTACCTTCACGTGTTCTCTCACCAACACCGGCAAATACAGAGTAACCACTGTGTTTCATCGCAACGTTGTTGATCAGCTCCATGATGATGACGGTTTTACCAACACCCGCACCACCGAATAGTCCGACTTTACCACCTTTTGAGTAAGGTGCAAGAAGGTCAACAACTTTGATCCCTGTTTCAAACACTTCAGTCTTTGTGCTCTGTTCTTCAAACGCTGGCGGATCTCTGTGGATTGACCAGTATTGTTTTGCATTCACATCACCAGCGTTATCGATTGTATCACCTACAACGTTGAAGATACGTCCAAGTACTTCTTCACCAACCGGTACTTTGATAGAATCACCGGTAGCTTTGACTTCCTGACCCCTGACACACCCTTCACTCATATCCATAGCGATCGTTCTTACTCTATGATCACCAAGCTGTGCCGCAACTTCCAATACCAATTTTTGCTCTTTACCGTCAACAGTAAAGTATGTTTCTAGCGCTTCATTGATCTCAGGAAGGTAATCTGTGAAATCCACATCGATAACCGGACCCAAGACCTGTACGATTTTACCTGTCATTACTTCTCCTCTTATTTCTTATTTCATTGATTCCATACCACTGATAATCTCGATGAGCTCAGTAGTAATCGCTTCTTGTCTAGCTTTGTTGTACTGTACAGACAACTTCTTAACCATCTCTTTTGCATTGCTTGTCGCTGCATCCATCGCCTGCATACGTGCAGAGTGTTCTGCTGCGAGTGAATCGATAAGCGAATAATACATCGTATATTCGATATAACGTTTCACCAATGCTTCAAGCAGGGTATCATCCTCATCCGGCTCAACTTCAAGTTCCGAAGTTGAAACAGCGTCCAGCTTCAATGCAGAAGGATCAACCGGGAGTACCTGTGCCTCTCTGATCTCCTGAGTGATCATATTCACATAGCCATTATGAACCATAACAATCTTGTCTGTCTCACCCTTTACGTAAGAATCAGCAATCTCATTGATAAGCGCTGCCGCATCTTCATAATTCGGTGCAGAACTGAGACCAACCACCTCGTTCAACATATCCATATTATTAAACTTGTAGTAATCAATCCCTTTTCTTCCTACAGCCCTGAGACGAACTTTTACACTCTTCGCTTTATAGTCAGCCAAGAGTTTATTCACTCTCTTGATCGTCTGTGCGTTAAAGCCTCCGCAAAGACCTTTGTCCGCAGTAACAAAAACAATGTCAACTACTTTTGGATTACTGGCATCCTTGAAGAATACATTGTCCAACCCATCCACATTGTTCTGCTGCAACTTCTGAGCAATCTCATTGAGTAGCTCAGTAAGTTTGTTTGCATAGACTCTGGATCTTTTTGCTAACTCTTCTGTTCTTCTCAGTTTTGCAGAAGAGACAAGCTTCATCGCGCGAGTCGTTTTCTGAGTATTCTTGACACTCGAAATCTTACGCTTGATATCTTTTAAATTAGCCATTATCAGCCTTTCTTACGCTTGAAAAGATGCTTTGAAATCTTCTAACGCTTTTCTCAACTCTGCCTCTGTTTCATCAGAGATCTTCTTTTCGTTTCTGATACTTTCAAGGATGTTAGCATATTTCGCATCCATGAATGGCATCAATTCAGCCTCGAACTTAGTCACTGACGCTACCGGAATATCATCTAGGAATCCGTTTGCCCCGGCGAAAATGATCACTACTTGTTTCTCGATCGGCACTGGAGCATATGGCCCTTGCTTAAGGACTTCAACCATTCTCTGTCCACGCTCAAGCTGCGCTCTTGTGTGGTCATCAAGATCAGAAGCAAACTGGGCAAATGCCTGAAGCTCTCTAAATGACGCAAGGTCAAGTCTCAATGTACCGGAAACTTGTTTTGTCGCTTTGATCTGTGCAGCACCACCAACTCTTGATACAGAAAGGCCTACGTTGATCGCCGGTCTGATACCTGAGTTAAAGAGATCTGTTTCAAGGAAGATCTGACCATCCGTAATAGAGATAACGTTTGTCGGAATATATGCCGCAACGTCACCTGCCTGTGTTTCAATGATTGGGAATGCAGTGATAGAACCGGCACCAAGCTCATCATTAAGTTTAGCAGCTCTTTCAAGCAGTCTGGAGTGTAGGTAGAAAACATCCCCTGGGTATGCTTCACGGCCCGGAGGTCTTCTAAGGATCAGAGACATCTCTCTGTATGCTACTGCATGTTTAGAAAGGTCATCATAGAAGATTACTGCGTGTCTTCCGTTGTCTCTGAAGTATTCAGCCATGGTTACACCGGCATATGGTGCAAGGAATTGCGCTGCAGATGAGTCAGCAGCACCAGCGTTGACTACAATCGTATAATCCATAGCACCATGCTCTTCAAGTTTTTTCACCGTTGCCGCTACAGTGGATTGTTTTTGACCGATTGCAACATAGATACAAACTACATCTTGACCTTTTTGATTGATGATTGTATCGATTGCAAGCGTTGTTTTACCAGTCTGTCTGTCACCGATGATCAGCTCTCTCTGTCCTCTACCTACCGGTACAAGTGCATCAATGGATTTGATACCGGTTTGAAGTGGTTCATGAACGGATTTTCTAGCCATGATCCCCGGTGCTTTTTCTTCAATAAATCTGTGCTCTGCTGCTTCAACCGCACCTTTACCGTCCATTGGCTCACCAAGCGGATTCACCACTCTACCAAGAAGTGCATCGCCTACTGGAGTTTTAAGAAGTGAACCTTCTCTTTTTACACTCATCCCCTCTTTGATCCCTGCGCTCTTACCAAGTACAACAACACCTACACTTGATTCTTCAAGGTTGAGTACAAGCCCCCTTGCACCGTTTTCAAATTCAACGACTTCACCAGCCATACAGTTGTTCAGACCGTATACTGTTGAGATACCGTCAGCGATACCTACTACTTTACCAACTTCGTTGATGTCAACATCAATCTCAAAGTTCTCAATTCTCTCTTTGATGATCGAACTAATCTCATCTGCTTGCAATTTGTTTGCCACTGCTACTCCTTTCTATTTGATAACTACAATGATTTCGTGATGAAATCGATCAGTTGCTCTTTAACTCTCTCTTTAGAGAAGTTTACCTCTATACCCAAATCCTCTACTGTTACACGTAATCCATCCAACTCTGATTTTTCCTGAGCCAATTTGATCATAGCACCGGTATACTTCTGAAGCGTATCCTCCAGGTCAGCTAATGCTGCATCATCCAAAAGATGAGCACTTTTTACTATGCCTTCATACTGATTGGACTTTTTTTGAAGCTCTTTGTTCAAAACTTTGGATACTATAGGGATAAGATCAAGTCTTTTATTCTCACCAAGAATTTTGATGAAGTTCTTCATCGCACTGTCGGCACTCTCACCCAATGCTTTCAAAACCATATCTGTTTTCTTCTCAGCTGCGATAATCGGTGAAGTCAATGCGTTCATTACTTTTTTCTCAGAAATCACTTCTGCGAGTGTAGCAAGCAACGCAGCATCTGCTGGAACATCTCTGCTTACAGCACTCAGTGCCTGTACATATCTTCTTGCAATCAGTTCTTCCATTATGCCACCTTCTTCTTCACAATTTCAACGACTTTGGACTCGCCAAGCATAATGTCATCATTGGTGATACTTTCGCCCAGAACTTCATCGATCACTTCTCTTGCCGACTTTTTCTCTTCAAGCTTGATCTTCTCTGCGAACTGTTTTTCCATCACTTCCAATTCCGCAGCGTTGGCACGCGCAATTCCTTCAGCAAGGATTACTGCTTCTTTTTTTGCATCTTCAATGATTTGAGCAGCTCTTGCTTCTGCTTCTGAAACACGCTCTTCTGCTTCTCTCTTCTCATCTTTTGCAGCCTGAAGCTTCTCTTCAATCTCTTTCAATTGAGACTCGATCCCCCCTTGTCTCCCTTTGAAAAAATTCTTGATTGGATTCGCCAACAGATAGTAAAGCAGACCTGCAAAGATAATGAAGTTTACCAATCTTGGAACAAAGTCTGTCTCTCTTCCCGTAATCTGGAAGTAGTGACTCTCAGCAGCATTTCCACCCGATGCAAGGACAACAGCCGGAACCAAAAACAAAGCATATAGTGCTATTTTTTTCATCTCTGTCACTCCTCCTTATAGTTTACTAAACTTCGCTTTGAGGCTCTCTTTAAAAAGAGGCATCTGTGAAAGAAGTGAGTTTTTAAGCTCTGCTTTGTTACTTGCCAATCTTTCAACGAAACTTGCATATTCCTGTTCAAGCTCACTCTGTTTAGTTTCGACTTTACTGGCAGCCAATGTCTTTTCATCATCGATTGCTTTCTGTCTGATCGCTGCTGCTTCAGCTTTAGCATTGCTAAGAATATCTTCTGCTTTAGCGTTAAGTTCATCGGTATTGCCACTCAAACCTTTTGCTGCTTCCAAATCTTTTGCTATAGAGTTATCTCTGTCATCCATGAACTTAATCAGCGGTTGAAATAGCATATTATTTAAAAGAACAAGAAGGGCGATGAACAGTACCAGGACAAACAACATTAACGGTAAATGTAGGTCAAGCATTCAAACTCCTCATGTAATTTCGCGCTATTTTACCATCTGGCACATGAGAAGCGGGTTAAATATTATGCTTTTTTGAGGATTGATAAAAAGTTTTCAATTTCTTGTGGCGAGCTGAAACTAATCTCCACACTTTTTGATTTTATTTTATGGCTGAACGGCAGCAAAGCACTGATCTCTTTTTTGTACTCATCCATCAGTACAGTTTTGCTTTCAGATTTCAATTTTTTATCATGGTTACTTTTATGATTTTTGACTATTTTTTCAGCTTCTCTCACTGAGAGTTTTTGTCCGATGATCGTATCAATGATCCTTTTCTGTTTCGGCGCATCAAGCCCGACAAGCACTTTCGCATGCCCCTGGGAGATATTGCCTTCGAGCAGTTGCTTCTGTGCATATTCGCTCAGCGTTAACAGACGCATTGTATTGGTGATCTGAGAACGGCTTTTATGGACTATATCACTGAGATCCTCATGTCTAATACCATGAACTTCGATCAACTCTGCATAGGAGTTGGCCAGTTCAATCGGATTGAGATTTTCTCTTTGGATATTTTCAATCAGTGCAAGTTCGCGTAGCCTGATCTCATCCATATCCACATCCGCGATCACCGCTTTTACCGTAGGGATATCGGCAAGTTTATGAGCACGCAGACGACGTTCGCCCGCAATGAGCATATAACCGTCATCTTTTTCGATCACTACGATAGGCTGCAGCAATCCATGCTCTTTGATCGACTCGCTTAACTCCCTGAGTGCCTGTTCATCAAAATGCTTACGCGGCTGAAAGGGGTTGGGCGAAATAGACGCAACCTCTATATCTGCTATCCTTACACCCTGTGCTTCAAGCTCAGAACTGTCCATCGTACTCAGATCTTTGGCATAAGCTTCTTCTACCTCTGAGAGTATCTCTCCCAGTCCTCTTCCCAGTGCCATACTCAGTTCCTGATGATCACATTAGCCAGTTCGCTGTACGCCACGGAACCTTTTGAGCTCGCAGCATATTCACTAATCGGCTTACCGAAACTCGGTGATTCTGCCACTTTGACATTGCGCGGGATCACAATGCACTCCTTGCTTTTACTGATGTGAAAGAGTTTATCTTTAAAATGATGCGTCAGATCTGCAAGCACCTGCTTGGAAAGGTTATTCTGATTCGAATACATCGTAGGCAGGAAGCCCTTGATCTTCAGTTTGGGATTGATCGTTTTCTTTAACAGACTTACGGTATTCAATAGCTGCGCAAGCCCCTCCAGTGCAAAGAATTCACACTGAATAGGGATAATCACGGAATCCGATGCAGAAAGTGCATTGATCGTAATCGGACCCAGTGCAGGCGGTGAGTCAATAATGATATAATCGTATCTATCCGCGATCTCTTTGATCTTCTCTTTCAGGATCAGTTCCCTGTTTTTCTTCTTTGGGGAATAAAATTCTTTTTCTATCCCGACCAAGCCGATATTGGAAGGAACGATATGAAGTTTTTTTATCTCTGTTTTCAGTATCACCTCAGAGAACTTTTTGCTTCCAATCAATACATGATAAACATTAAATTCATAGTCTCCTCTGGCAAATCCCAAACTGGTTGTTGCATTAGACTGAGGATCGATATCGATAAGAAGCACTTTTTTATCTTTTTTTGCTAACGAAGCTGCTAAATTTACAGCAGTTGTTGTTTTTCCGACGCCACCTTTTTGGTTGGCAATACTTATTACTTCACTCATCGTAAATTATACACCTTCTTACCATTGATTAATAATGAACCATCTTCATCTAAGACAGCGTCTGACAGGCTCTTCCTGAGATTTCCAATATGCACGGAGAACCTCCTACTTAATTCAAATTCTACCCGATACTCACTAAATATATGCTTCCATCTTGGAAATTTATCCAATGCAAAAAGAAACTTTTTCAATAATATTTCGGGTGGGATATCGATGCCAAGGGCCCTGTAGCCATTTTGCTCATTTTTCAAATTTATTCCGATACCACAGACCAAAGTTTGATCAACTTTTTTCGTGATCGTACCTCCTACTTTTTCATCATTAAAATAGAAATCATTAGGCCATTTTAACCATATATTCTCATGATATTCCAGAAGTACCTCTTTCATAATATAGGAAAAATAGATCGAAGCTGAGGATAAAGGCAGATCGGAAGGGAGCTGATCGAGGGAAATGGCAATAGAAGCAAAAAAGTTGCCTTTTCCACCACTCCACGTGTTATCACGGCTGCCAATACCCGCACACTGTTCCAGAGCGATCACCGCACATGGCGGACCTAGCCTCCCTGCCTTGAGTGCATCGATAAGGTAGTTTTGTGTTGAAGGCAGAAGATCAAAGGATAGAATCTCCAACTTTAATCCCCCTTCCTATACAGTATGCCCTGGCAGGAACAGCTTTTTTAGATGCGGGCTGAATCGTTCCGATCCTTACAGCGCCTCTGCTGCATCCTACGATAATGCTCTCCTCTTTAAAGCCCAGCAGTTCAAAAGGATGATGCGACACATCACTCTCAACCAAACTCAGATCATCAAATTTTGTACCATTCCCGGCAAAAATGCCTGGCCAACCTTCAAAGGCACGGTATTTGTTGTAGAGCGGTTCCGCATCAGTGAAGTCCACTTCGCCGTCACTCTTTCTGATCTTTTTGCAGAGTGAAGCATCGGTCTCATTCTGAGGTTCTGGCGTGATACGGTTGAAATTTCTTATTGTAGAAAGCGTAAGGATAGATGCATCGTCTGTCAGCTGCTGCATTAACGCATGCAGCCTCATCTCTTTCGGAATCTCAAACTCTATCTTCTCCAGCATCGGACCGGTATCCAACCCCTCTTCCATCAGCATAGAAGTAACACCGGTTATCTTGTCTCCGTTCAACAGTGACTGCTGGACGGGAGAAGCCCCCCTGTATTTAGGCAGTAAAGATGCATGCAGGTTGATACAAGGGGCGATTTCAAGTACGGATTTGGGGAGAAGCTGTCCAAAGGCTGCGACAATGATAAAGTCGGGATTTTCTACCCTGATTGCCTCGACGATCCCCTCATCACTGAGTCTGTTTGGCTGAAGAACTTCTATTCCGTGTTCCCCTGCCAAGACCTTGACGGGTGGCGGAGTCAATACCTTCTTTCGGCCTACAGGACGGTCAGGCTGGGTAATCACCAGTCTCACCTCCATATCTTCAGCTTCAATCAGTGTTGCCAATATCTCCCTGGCATAGTGCGGCGTACCCATATAGACAATTTTGTAACGCATACTCTCCCTTATCTCCTTGTACTAAAAAGTGTTCCACCCTGATGTACTTTATCGATCAGAAAGGATTTCACATCACTCAGATCAAATCCGCTTGCAAGGAACATCTCTCTGTCATGTTTCATCAGAAAATCAGCGGACTGCAATTTTGTCACGATACCGCCTGTTGCAAATTCGTTGTTTGGCGAATGTTCTGCTTTCAGCTCATCTTCTTCCAAATGGTTGACCACTTTTCTTCTTTTTGCATCTTCATATCTATTGGGATCTTTGTCATAGAAGGCATCAATATCTGAAAGTATCACCAGAAGATCTGCATCAAAGTAGTGTGCGACATGGGCAGAGAGTCTGTCATTGTCGCCAAATACCAACTCATCGATACTCACTGTGTCGTTTTCATTGATGATAGGTACGACATCGTGAGAGAGCAATGTATCTATTGCGACTTTTGCATGGGCTATCGGCTTTGGCGACCCAAACACATCTGCACTGAGCAATACCTGCGAACAGAGCAGGTCAAATATCTCAAACTTCTCCTGATACATCTTGAGCAGCAGCGGCTGTCCAATCGCTGCGAGAGCCTGTCTGTTGGGTACCGACTTGCGATCAAGAGGGAGTTTTGTATAGCCTGCAGCGACAGCTCCCGAACTCACCAGTATCACTTCATACCCCTCTGCCTTCAACAGTGTAATCAGTTCTACAAGTGCCAACATACGACGTCTTGCGATCATCCCATGTTCTGTCAAAACATGAGAACCAACTTTGATAACAATCCGACTCATCGAGCCTCCTCCTGCTCCTCTTCTTTCACTGCCTTTACATAATCATTCAGGACGTAACGTAACGCCTCGGTATTAAAATGGGTTACCGAAGAGATGGGTATCACAAAAAGTGGCTCGTTTTGCGGAAGTTTTACTCCAAAGTCCTTCTCAAAACCGTATGTGCTATATTCCGGATTTGCCTTAAATTTGTTGAGTATCTTATTCGTGCTCAGACCGATATCACTCAAAAACTTTTCGGTAAGTCTGTTCACCTCTTCTACATCCAGCGTATCTGTCTTGGTGATCGCAACGCCAAACTTCCGTTTTGACAGCTCCTCAGAGTAACGTTCCAGTTCTACCAATAAAGACTCATATTGGTATCTCATCTCTCGGTAGTTGGCTGCATCTATCAACAAAAGCAGTGTTTTGGTCCTCTCGATATGGCGCAAAAATTCCAACCCCAGTCCTCTGCCGTCGCTTGCACCCTCAATGATGCCGGGAATATCCGCCATCATAAAGGAATCAAAATCCCCTACATGCACTACCCCGAGTTTCGGTGTCAATGTCGTAAATTCATAATCAGCCACCTGGGGTCTGGCATTTGAAAGGGTGGAGATCAATGTGGATTTCCCCACATTAGGATATCCTACAAGCCCCACGTCCGCGATCATTTTCATCTCAAGCCTGATTTGCTTCGTAATCCCTGGCAGGCCGGGCTGTGCATAGGTTGGCCTCTGGTTGCTGGCACTTTTGAAGTGCATATTTCCAAGGCCGCCTTTTCCGCCTTCCAGGAAAAGAACTTTTTCTCCCTCTTCCAGCAGATCGAAGATCTCTTCACCGGTTTCAGCATCGATCACGGTCGTTCCGGGAGGTACAATGATCGTCGTATCTTTGCCCTTGCGTCCATACTTTTTGCGTCCCTCTCCCGGTTTTCCGTTCTCTGCTTTGATATGGTTACGCCCGCGAAGAGCAGAGAGTGTGTCGGTGTTGTTGTCTACTATAAAGTAGACTGACCCGCCACGACCGCCGTCACCGCCGTCAGGCCCTCCCTTTACTACAAATTTTTCTGTCCAGAATGAAACACATCCTGCACCACCCTTACCTGAGCTTACCGTAAGCTCTACACTGTCAACAAACATCTATAAAAACCTTTTAAATCTGTGAAAATTTCTCGAACTGCCATCATACTCAATAAATTGTAGAATTATATCCAAAATCAAAAAATAGTGAAATGAAAAGCGGATAAAACCTGTAAACTACTCTCTCTACAGCTGTAAAGCTCGGTGAGTGGCTTCTATGAAAATGATTGAGTGATTGGAAAAATTATAATGTGATAGGAATGTCTGGCAAAAGCCAGACAGTAAAAGAATTATGCAGGTACTACAGAAACTTTCTTTTGTTTTGCAGTGTGGTTCTCAAACTTAACAACACCTTCTACCATTGCAAAGATTGTATGGTCTTTACCCATACCAACACCGTTACCCGGTTTTACCTTTGTACCTCTTTGTCTAATGATGATATTTCCCGGTATTACCGCTTCACCACCCGCTTTTTTAACACCTAAACGACGTCCCGCTGAATCACGGTTGTTCTGAGTTGATCCCTGACCTTTCTTATGTGCCATCTCTTCTCCTTCTTTTAATTATGCGATTGAAGTAATTCTTACTCTAGTGAAGTCTCTTCTGAAACCTCTTTTTAGCTTAGAGTCTTTTCTTCTTCTCTTTTTGTAAATGATCACTTTTTTATCTCTACCTTCGTTGATCACTTCACCTTTAACTACAGCACCCTCTACAAAAGGAGTTCCTACAGTTAATTCACCATTGTCGATTGCAAGAACTTCTTTGAATTCTACTGCTGCTTTCGGCTCGAGGTTCATGTTGTCGAAAGCGATGATATCACCCTCTTTTACTTTGAACTGCTGGCCACTTGCTTTAATGATTGCGTACATTGCAAACCCTTTACTACTAATTTTAAAAGTTCGTGATTATACCCAAACAAGTTTTAATTTAATTTTAAACTAAACTTATTTTACGATCAGAATGTGTAATTCGCTCCGGCAAGTGCAATACACTCTATCTCTACAAGCACATTTTTAGGCAAAGTTTTTACAGCAACCGTACTTCTTGCAGGTTTATGCAGACCGAAATAGTGTGCATAGACTTCATTGACTTTGGCAAAATCATTCATATCCGCCAAAAAGATCGTCGTTTTGACGACATCGTTAAAGTGTGCACCTGCCGCTTCAAGTACATAGAAAAGATTTTTCATGACCTGATGCGTTTGATGTTCGATATCACCGTCCTGCAGTGTTCCATCAGGTCTCAATGCAATCTGTCCTGAGGTAAAGATAAATCCGTTCGCTTCTATCGCTTGAGAATACGGTCCTATAGCCTGTGGCGCCTCTTTGGTTGAAATCAATTTCATCATGATTATCCTTTCTATTCTGTTTTATTGGTTTTGACTTTTTTCTTTCATATTTCTTTCATAAAAGATATAGGAGGTAGAGTAGTCGGAAAATTCGAAATATACCTTCTGCTCCCCCGGATCTTTTTGATAGTTGAAGTTGATATCATCGATACCGTATCCGTAACGATAGGGCCTCATCTCACTCTCTTGCGTTCCATAGGCAGTAGAGAGTTTATCAATTTTGATAAAACGATGCACCAGCTTCTCCCCTGCATAGACATCCAATACCCCGTTTGTCCCCGTCCAGTTCTGCAATGAACGGCTCAAGGAGTTCTGGGTCTCCTGCGTACAACCTACAAAAAAGAGTGAAAGCAGCAGCAAAAAGACTGACTTGGTTCTCATTTTTCTTCTCCTTTTTTTCTCATTTTACTCAATATTTGCTTTCGGCATTTCAAACTTCTGGGTGACCAGTTCCCCTTCACCATTGAAGTAGAGATAGTAGAGCTTATCCTTTACCACAGGCAGCCCGGCAAGATACCTCAGTGCAAGATTTGCCTGCAGCGAAGCGATATGCATCACGATCGGTGCAGTGATCCCTCCCGGTTTGTGGTCGGAGAGGTTAAAGACCTGGAAACTTGACGCTTCAAAGAAGCAGACCTGTCCGTTGAACTCTTCTACGCTGGCATAGATCCAGGGCGTTTCGGTTTCTTTTGCGAACTTATCGATCTGGGCCCTTGTGGGAAGATTATCCGTGGCGTCCAGGATCAGGTCATACTCATTTCCCATAGTCGTAAATGCTTCAAAGTCCATTTCAAAAGCTGCCGACTTGAGAAAAGGATTTTTCTTCTTCATAAGCTGGACTACCGTTTTGGCCTTATTCTTTCCCTCATCTTCAAGTGTAAAAGCGATCTGTCTGTGGATGTTGTGATCGGAGACCGTATCGAAATCGACCATATGTATCTCACCGATCCCTGATGTCCCGAGTGCCATGGCCAGGCTGCATCCCAGCCCTCCCGCACCGATGACCGCGATCTTTTTTTTCTGTAGGCTCTGCTGCACGCTCGATCCCCACAGCTGAATCTGACGATTGAAATACTCCTCCTGCGTTACCGTCTGCTGCATCATATCCGTCCTTTCAATTCTCTCTCAAATCCCCATGCTTTACGGTGTTCGTTTATCTCTGCCTTCTCTATGATCTCAACCAGCATAGACTCTTTATCTTCAAGCATCATCTCCACTTCACCTTCCGGGTTTACCAGCATCGTATCGCCGTAAAACCTCCACTTGACATCCTCATCCTGATATTCTCCCAGGCGATTGGCCCTCAAGATGAAACAGCCATGCAGGAATGCTTTGGTCTTGATGATCTCTCTCCAGCGGTTATGGGAACCAAAGGTCGAGGCTGTCGGGAGAAGTACAAGGTCCGCTTTTTTCTCTGTCACCTTTTGCCAGAAGTAATCAAAGTGCAGTTCAAACCCTCCCATGGCCATTACCTTGAACCCTTTGATCGAGAAGCACATAGGAGATCTGAGGGCCATGGTTGTATCATTGCAAAAAAACTTCTTCTCATTCCAGTGGGCATAAGGCAGCAGTATCTGCTGCTCATAGTAGCTAATACTTTTCGGGGTGACCTTCGCGATAGTTTTGTGAAACCCGTCCTTTTTGGTCAGAATGATCGGTGCGATAAACGTAATGTCATATTGTTCGGCAAACTTCTTTAACAGTTCTATATGTTTGCGCGTCTGCTCTTTGAGCATCGCTTTTGACATCTTCTCGAACTCTTTAAAAAAGTGATTGAGCACATACTCCCCAAGGAGCATCACATCGGCTTTCCGCTGATGTGCCTGCTTGAGATAGAACTCCAGCCTGGTTGCATTCATACCGAGTGTAGGCAGTTGAAGTGCGGCGACTACAAGTTGTTTACTCATCACTCACATCTTGATTGGACTGTTCTATCACAGAGACTTTGATCTTCGCCTCTTCGATCAGTTTCTGTGCTTCCTTGATCGTATTGAGCCCTTCTTCATACAGTTTGACCGACTCTTCCAGTGTAATATCCGGCTTCATCAGCTTTTCAAGCAACGCTTTGGAATGCTCCAGCTTCTCTTCAAAAGTTTCGTTTTTCATGACAAGACACTCCTTATATCCTCTTCAAACTTATCCAGCTCTACCAAAAAAGCATCATGGCCGTAATCACTCTCTACCTCTCTGTAGCTGTATGGCTGACCGTTTCTCTCCAACATCTTTGCGATATGCTCCATCTCGCACGGGAAGAAAAGATAGTCTGTCTCAAAACTGATCAGATGCACCCTGGCCTTGATACGCGAGATCGCATCATGCAGAGAGTCATACCCCCGGCTGAGATTGAACGTATTGATTGCTTTGACGATATAGAGATAACTGAGCGGATCAAACATCCGTGCAAAATTTGCCGTGTTATACTCCATATAACGCTCCACCTCATACCGCCCAAAGAGTTCAAAAAGTCCATCATTACTTACATAATTTCGGCCAAACTTTTTATCCATGGATTCCGGAGACAAATAAGAGATATGCCCTGCAATCCGGCCGATCGCCAGCCCGTCAAGCCCCTCCTCTCTAAAAGCATCACGCTCATAGTTCCCATGCTTAAATCTCGGGTCTTTGCGGATCGCTTCCATCGCTACCTTGTTAAAGGCGATCGTCCATGGACGTGTCGCATAAGTAGCAGCAAGCGAGATGATCTCATCCGCAAAATTCGGATAGTCCACGGCGAACTGAAGCGCCTGCATTCCCCCCATAGAACCGCCTATGATCGCTCGTACATGGTAAATACCAAGGTCTGACAGTAGCTGCATCTGTGCCCTTACCATATCCTTGATCGTCACTACCGGAAACTTGAGACGGTAGGGTTCATAGCTCGGATAGTTGTTGCTCATCGGGCCGGTACTTCCGAAACATGATCCTATCGTGTTGCTGCAGATCACAAAATATTTGGTCGTATCGATCGCTTTTTCGTCTCCGATCAGACCATCCCACCACCCTGCTTTTCTGTCACCCTCATAGATTCCTGCGGCATGATGCGAACCGCTGAGTGCATGACAGACCAATATCACATTGGATCTATCTTCATTGAGCTCACCGTATGTCTCATAAGCAATCTCATAGGGCTCCAGTATACGCCCGCTCTCAAGATACAGTGGACTGCTAAAATGTGCGATTTTTGTTTCGATTTTCATTGACTGCTTTTACCGGTATTTCTTAATAGGCGTATTCTATCCTATTTGCGTTTAAATCGAGGAGGAGATAGATATGTACTTTAATACAGTACATATCCTGATTGCTACCTAATATCAAACTGCCCCTAATGCTTTCTCAAGATCATCGATCAGATCTTGTGTATCCTCAAGTCCTACCGAGAGTCTTATCAATCCGCCCGGTACCCCGGCATCGATGAGTTCCTGCTCAGAAAGCTGCTGGTGTGTCGTACTTGCCGGATGCGTGATGATAGACTTGCTGTCCCCGATATTGGCAACGATAGAAAAAATCTCAGTAGCATCTGCGATCTTTTGTGCTGTCTCTCTGTCTTCCACTTCAAAGGAAAGCAGTCCGCTGTGTCCCCCGTTGAAGTAGTTCTGTCCCATGACATAATTATGATTTGATTCAAGTCCCGGGTAATTCACTCTCTTCACTTTTGGATGCGCCTCCAAATGTTTTGCGATGGCCAATGCAGATTCAGAGTGCTGTTTCATACGAAGAGGAAGTGTTTCAAGACCTTGTATAAACAACCATGAATTAAAAGGGCTTATGACCGCACCTGTATCTCTCATCAACACCATTCTCATTCTGAAAGTAAACAGTATTCCACTTACCACAGAGTCTGAAAAAACCAAACCGTGGTAACTGACTTCAGGCTCATTAAAGTGTTTGTATCTCTCATTGCCTGCTATTTTTTCAACAAGATTTACCCGTTCAACTACAATTCCGCCTATTGCTAACCCCTGGCCAGTTGTGTATTTACTCGCGCTATGGACTACAACATCAGCACCTAAAACCAAAGGCTGACACAACACAGGAGTTGCTACAGTATTATCAACAATCGTGATGATCCCCTGGGAGTTTGCCTCATTGATAATTGCTTCAAAATCTGGTACATCGATGCTGGGATTGGTAATACTTTCAAAGAAAATACACTTTGTTTTTTCATCAATCAGTGCTTTCATCTCTTCATGATTATGGACATTGAACATTCTGGCTTCAATGCCAAGGCGTTTAAGTGTGTGGGTGAATAGTGTTACTGTTCCTCCATAGAGTTGTGATGCACATACAATATTGTCACCTGCTTCTGCAACGTTGAGTATACTGTAAAAAATAGCGCTCATTCCACTTGCCAAAGCCAATCCCGCAGCACCGCCTTCCATGGCGGCCATACGTTTTTCAAATACAGCTGAAGTCGGGTTTCCTACTCTTGTATAAACATTGTCAGTGCCTTGCTCAAGGTTAAAACTGCTCGCCGCAAATTCTGCATTACCAAAATCAAATGCCGTACTCATATAGATCGGCACTGTCATGGTTCTTTGTTCATCTTTCTTATATCCCGCATGGATCGCAAGGGTTTGTTGCTTCATTAGAGTTCCTTCACTGATAATATAGGTCAATTATAGCTATTGAATGCTTGCAGTGAAGCGAATTTTACACTTTTTTGTACTTTTAAGATAGAGACAGACGATGAAGCAGTAAAGGAAATACCCAAAGTTATACTTTGGATATTTTATACTTATGAAAAATAGTTCGGAGACTCTTTGGTGATCGTTACATCATGCACGTGAGACTCTTTCAGCCCTGCACTTGTGATCTCTACAAACTCTGCTTTCTCCCAGAATGCTTTGATGTCTTTTGAGCCGCAGTAGCCCATGGAAGATCTCAGTCCTCCAATCATCTGATGGATCACGTCAGCGATCCTTCCTCTGTACGGTACACGTCCTTCGATCCCTTCGGGGACCAGTTTGTCCGCAGCCGTACCCTCCTGGAAGTATCGATCCGTACTTCCTTTGGTCATTGCACCGATACTTCCCATACCTCTATACTCTTTAAACTGTCTGCCGTTGAAGAGGATCATCTCGCCCGGTGCTTCATAGGTACCTGCCAACGCCGAACCAAGCATAACTGAACTCGCACCCACTGCCAAGGCTTTGGCTACATCACCCGAATACCTGATACCGCCGTCTGCTACTACCGGTACACCCATCGCGTTTGCCACCTGTGCCACCTCGTCGATCGCCGATATCTGAGGTACACCCACACCCGCTACGATACGCGTCGTACAAATCGATCCGGGCCCGATACCTACTTTTACCGCGTCCGCTCCCGCTTCGATCAGGTCTTTCGCTGCTGCACCCGTTGCGATATTCCCCGCGATCACATCGACATCCAGCTCTGCTTTGATCATTTTTAGCGTATCGATAATCCCCTGGGAATGCCCGTGTGCTGAGTCAAGAACGATCACGTCTACCCCTGCTTCTACCAGTGCTTTGGCACGGTCAAGCTGACCCACGCCGATCGCTGCACCTACTCTGAGACGACCGTGCTCATCTTTGTTGGCATTTGGGAATCTCTCACGCTTTTCGATATCTTTGATCGTCACAAGTCCCTGAAGCACGTTGTTATCATCAATGAGTGGAAGCTTCTCCACTTTATGCTCCTGAAGCATTTTTGATGCTTCATCCAGTGTCGTACCCACTTTTGCAGTGATCAACGGTGCCGGCGTCATCACATCGGAAACTTTCTGCGTCATATCAGTGATAAAACGCATATCACGGTTGGTAATGATACCGATCAGTTTCATCTCCGCATCAACGACCGGTACTCCTGATATCCTGTATTCTGCCATCAGTGCATCCGCATCCGCCACACTTTTATCAGGAGCGATATAGATAGGATCGATGATAATGCCGCTCTCGGATTTTTTTACCTTTGTCACCTGTTTTGCCTGAGTTTCGATATCCATATTTTTATGGATAATACCGATACCGCCCAGGTGTGCCATAGCGATCGCAGCTCTGTATTCTGTCACGGTATCCATCGCCGCAGATACGATAGGGGTATTGAGTGTTACACGTTTTGTGAGGTTTGTCTTGATGCATACTTCTTTTGGAAGTACGGTCGAATGCTGTGGAACCAGCAGTACGTCTTCAAATGTCAGGGCTCTTTTTTTGATATTCATTGTGGTGTGATCCTTTCTGTATAGTATATATTATTTTCTTCTTGATAAAAAGCAAAGCTTCTTATCAATTCCTCTCACTGAAGCTTCGGCTTTCACCTCAGGAAAGTTTAGCTTTTTTGGTAATTTACGGCTCTTTCCATACTCATAGCACCGTCAAACAGCGTTTTTTCATCAAATTTCTTGGCGATAAGCTGCAGACCGACTGGCATACCCTCGTCATTTTTGGCTACAGGAAGCGAAATAGCAGGAAGCCCTGCAAGGTTGACCGCGATCGTATACATATCACTCTTGTACATCTCCAACGGATCTTCATTCGCCCCGATCTTCGGTGCCACTGAAGGTGCAACAGGGGAGAGGATAAGATCAGACTCGGCAAAAATAGCGTTGAACTCATCCTGAATCAGGTGCCTCACTTTCTGTGCCTTGAGGTAGTAAGCATCATAGAACCCTGAGGAGAGTACGAAGTTTCCAAGAAGGATACGGCGTTTTACCTCTTCACCGAACCCTTCGCTTCTTGTGTTGAAGAAGAGCTCTTCTGTGGTTTTCGACTCTGCTCTTGTACCATACCTTACACCGTCAAACCTGGCAAGGTTTGTAGCCGCTTCCGCAGTCGCCAGAATGTAGTAGGTGGCAATGTCATACTTGGTATTCTGCATATTTTTATGCACGATCGTATGCCCTGCCTCTTCAAGCGCTTTTACCGTATCGGCATAGGCTTTCTGCACATCACCGTCCGCTTCGGAGATATAGTTGTCTATCACCGCGATCGTCAGTTTTCTGTCGGGGTTCATATGGTTTGCGATATCCTCGATCTCAAAATCCGCAGAAGTGGAGTCTTTCTCGTCGTGCCCTTTGATCGCATCATAGAGGATCGCTGCATCTTCCACATTTTGGGTGATCGGTCCGATCTGGTCAAGGCTTGAAGCATAGGCTGCCAGACCGTAACGGCTGACACGTCCGTATGTCGGTTTCATCCCGACCACACCACAGTATGCTGCAGGCTGTCGGATCGATCCGCCGGTATCCGAACCCAGCGCAGCGATAGCGATACCCGCTGCAACAGCGGCAGCAGAACCGCCCGAACTTCCGCCCGGTACCCTGCTTGTATCGTGTGGGTTTTTAGTGATCCCGTAGTATGAGCTCTCGGTCGTTGACCCCATAGCAAACTCATCCATGTTTGCCCTGCCGAATGCCATCATCCCTTTTGCTTTCAGGTTTTTGATCGCAGTGGCTTCATACGGAGCGATATACCCCTGAAGGATCTTCGATGCGGAAGTGACAGACCACCCTTTGACCTGGATATTGTCTTTGATCAGGATAGGCACACCTTCGCCCGAACTCTCAAATCCTACATAGGCATTCAGGTCACTGGCTTTTGCCTTCTCTTCAAGTGCTGCCCTGATCTCTGCAAGTTCCTCTTTGGACTTTGCTAATGCTTCTTTTAATGTGATCACTCTTATTCCTTACTACTTGTTGAACTTTTTCTTATAGTACGCCACGAGGCCCAGACCAACAGCGACCAGCCCGAAGATGATGACAATCGACCCGATGATCACCTCATTGGGTACTGGGCGGCTCAGGTCAAACATCAGCGTATTACCTCTGCACATCTGGCACACACTTCCTCTTCGCTGTGTGATACAAACTTCCAGCATCTTGGACATTTGTACGCAGTTGCTTTGTGGATAGCGTATGTTTTTCCGGCTACTTCAAAACTAGCCAGCTTCTCGCCTGTGCTCTCAGCCTTCACTGCAGATACGACGAACCAGTCTTCCATATCTTTCTCGCTCTTAAAGCCTTCGATCTCTCCGACCAGTTCAAGTTCAAGCGTTGCTTTGATCAGTTTCTCTTTTCTCAGCTTGTCCACCTCTTCATAGAAACCTTCCCTGATCTCCATGAGTGTCGATACATCAAACGGTACCTCCATAACCGGAAGCGGCGTATAGACCAGATCGAAGATACTCTCCATCTCACCTTTGAAGATCTCCGGGGCATACTCCAGGATCTCATCCGCTGTGTAGGTCAATACCGGTGCTACAAGCCCCAGCATCGATTTGGCGATGAGTGCCATTGCCGACTGCGCCGCTCTTCTGGTTGTACTCTCTTTCGCGTCACAGTAGAGTCTGTCTTTGCAGATATCCATATAGATACCTGAAAGTTCATTGGTCAGGAAGTGGTTGAGCGTTGCAAAACCTTTAAGAAAATCATACTCCTCAAAAGAGGCTTTCACAGATGCGAATACCGTACCTGCCTTTGCAAGGATCCATCGATCCAATTCTCCATAGGCTTCATTGGATACAATTTTATCCAGGTCATCCACATTAGCGAGCAGGAATCTGAAAGTATTACGTATCTTTCTATACTGTTCTGCTGTTTGCTTGAGAATTTCATCTGATATCTTTTGGTCATTCTGGTAATCCGAAAGTGCCACCCAAAGTCTGAGGATCTCTGAGCCGTACTGATTGACCACTTTGTCAGGAGCAACTACATTCCCTTTAGATTTCGACATCTTTTCACCTTTCGCATCCATCGTAAAACCATGGGTGATCAATGTCTGATACGGAGACTTTCCTTCAATCGCCGAAGAAAGCAAGAGAGAAGACTGAAACCAACCTCTATGCTGGTCACTTCCTTCCAGGTATAGTGATGTCGGGTACTCTCCTGCATCATAGTTACCGCTTTTGATCACAGAGTTCCATGTTGAACCGCTGTCAAACCATACATCAAGGATATCGTCGATCTTCTCCAGATCATCCGGATTGTATGTGCTGCCTTCAGGCAAGAGTTCAGAGATCTCCATTTCATACCATGCATCGGCACCCTTTTCATCAAAAAGCGATGCAATATGTTCAAGCACCTCTTCATCCAGGATCACCTCTTTGGTACTTTTACTTCTAAAGAATGCGATCGGTACACCCCAGCTTCTCTGGCGCGAGATACACCAGTCAGGACGTCCTTCGATCATCGGTTTGAGCCTGTTCTTCGCTGAAGCCGGGAAGAATGCCACCCCTTCGATCGCATCAAGTGCTGTTTGTCTCAACGACTTCTCTTCGCCTTTTGCCGTATCATCTACCGAGATGAACCATTGATTGGTGGCTCTGTAGATCAACGGTTTTTTCGTTCTCCAGCAGTGCGGATAGGAGTGCACGAACTTGCTTTGCTTGAGGAGGTTCTCTCCAAGCAGCGCAAGGATCGGTTCATTGGCTTTGAAGATATGCATCCCTACAAACTCTTGTGCATTCGGAAGAAGGTTAAGTCCTGCCACAGATTCATCGTAGCAGCCTCTCTCATCAACCGGCATCACCACATCAAGACCGTATTTGAGCCCTACCCTGTAGTCATCTTCTCCGTGTCCCGGAGCAGTGTGTACACAGCCCGTACCGCCATCCATCGTGACATGATCGCCAAGGACGATCTTCGAACTGCGTCCGTTGAGCGGATTGATCGCAAGAAGCCCTTCAAGCTCTTGTGCCGCAAGCTTTCTGCTGGCATGTCCGCTTACCACCCCCTCTTCGATCATCGCGTCATATCTCGCATCAGCGACGATATGTCCGTCGTTCGTCAATACATACATCTCTTCGGGATTGATCGCGATACCGGTGTTTGACGGAAGCGTCCAGGGAGTCGTCGTCCAGATCACAAGACCTGCTTTGCCTTCTACGCCGATCTTCTCTTTGGCCGCATCGCTCAGTTCAAAATGCACATAGATCGAGTAATCCTCTTTGTCCTCATACTCGACCTCTGCATCTGCCAGCGCTGTTTGTGCTGCCCATGACCAGAAGATAGGCTTATGACGCTCAACCAGCAGACCTCTCTTGGCTACCTCGCAAAGCGTTCTGTAGATATTGGCTTCAAACTTGAAATCCATCGTGACATAAGGGTTATCCCAGTCAGCGATACATCCGAGAGATTTAAACCCCTCTCTCTGGATATCTACGAACTTCGCTGCATGCGCTCTGCAAAGTTCTCTGAACTTCTCTGTCGGCATCGCCTCTTTTTTCTCTTTGCCGAGTTTTTCTTCGACTTTCTGCTCAATCGGCAGCCCGTGGCAGTCCCAGCCCGGCGTCATGCGTACGGCTTTCCCCTGAAAGTAGTTGTACTTGAGAATGATATCTTTAAGTATCTTGTTGAGTGCATGTCCGATATGGATATCACCGTTTGCATAAGGAGGTCCATCATGCAGTGTGAACATCTCAGCACCGGCACGTTTTGCTTTCATCTGTTCATAAATGTCCGCTTCAAACCAGGCACTGTATTTCTTTGGTTCATTAGTGGGAAGGTTTCCGCGCATCGGGAAGTCTGTTTTAGGAAGGAGTAACGTCTCTTTAAAATCCATTTGTGATAACACCTTAGTGAGGTCCGGCCTCGTGATTATTATCTCGTGATTGTACCGGAAATTGAATTAAA
>JAQUFB010000014.1 GCA_028684885.1 Sulfurovum sp.
TATTACACCAAAGCTTGTCATATGAGTATCTATTCCAATGTAGCATGTAATAATCTTGGTGAACTCTATGAATATGGAGATGGAGTAAAGCAAGACTATACCAAGGCAAAAGAATATTACGGCAAAGCCTGTGACGATGGCTACCATATTGGGTGTACTAATCTTGGTATTTTATACATCGAGGGGAAAGGCGTACAAAAGGATTCCTCTGAAGCAAAGAACTATTTTAAAAGAGGATGTTACTTGAGTGACAGCGCGGGGTGTATCAATCTAAGCATTTTATCTTCTGAAAATTCATCTGAAGCAGAGAAGTATTCAAGAATGGGTTGTGAGTTGAACAGCGGCCCGGCATGCTGGCAACTCGGTGATATATACCGTACTAAACAGAATTATCTGAAGGCGAAGAGGTATTTCAATAGAGCTTGTGAATTGAATGACGGCACAGGATGTAGAAAGCTGGGTGAGTTATATACCAAGGGCATTGGAGGATTGGTGCAAGATTACTCTGAAGCAAAAAAGTATTTCATGAAAGCCTGCAAACTAAATGATTCTGTGGGATGTGAACAATATAAGGAACTGGAAGATGTGGATATATTTGGTATCACAATATCTCCTGATATAATTAAAGAGAGTGCGCCAAGTGAATAAAAAGTTAGGGTCTCGACTAGTTCCCCCCTCCTTCCACCGCTCCCCTGATGAACGAGAACATAAAATAGCTCTTTTAAATGAGAATGATCTCTTTCTAGTTTTGTTCCGTTAAAAACGGTTCCTTCTCAATAGTAATCTCCAAACGGCGCGGCTTTAAAAAATAATAAAAATAGATGAAATAGAAAACCAACCCGATATACGCTAACAATCCAAACATAATAAACGGCACTCCGATATTGATATGCTTCTTTTCGACAATCAGTGATGTATCGGTTCGACTTACCAATGTATACTCATTTTGATGAAACATTTTACCGATAATGTCAATTTTTTTCGATCTGTCGAGTTCCAACTCTGCAATCTTCATAATGTGAAAATGAAACTCTTTCATATTTTTGGCATACACTTTACGATCCCAGAAATAGACGATGATACCGATCGGCAAAATAAACATCATGATAACGGTTGTCATATGCTAAAACCCCCGCTAATCTCTAAAAATACCATACATTAAAAGTGATGGCTTTTGCAGGGGTAGCGTTCACTGTTCTTGGCTGCTTTGGCAAAAACGGTTAAAGGCGTTCCGGTCTCTTCAGCGATCTTTTTCACCTGCTCCAGGTTTGCCGGATCAAAACCGATCAGCATCTCGTACTCCTCCCCGCTCAGCCCGATATTCTCATCGATCAGAAGAAGGTCCTCTTTCCCATATTTATTGATATCAAGCAGTTTGTTCGTATCGCAGTAGAGTCCGTCGGAGATATCCATGCCTACTCTCAGATAGGGTCTGGCACGTTCGACAAACTCCACCCTTAGCACGGGCTCGTAAAACCTCGCGTTCGCCTCTATCTCTTCACCGCGCATCAGTGCCTGAAGATTTGCACCGCTCTCTCCGAGCACACCCGTATAGGCAAGCAGGTCTCCAGCTTTGAGCCCCGTACGAAACAGCGGGTTGTCGCTTTTGGAGACGATCGTGATGGAGAGATGAAGCTTGTCTCCCCCGATCGTGTCTCCACCGATGATCTCGCATCCGTACTCTCCGGCTGTCGCTTCAAGTGCCTCTGTAAGCAGTTCGATCTCAAAATCCCGGATATCTTTGGGCAGGGAGAGTGTCACGAGTGCATACTGGGGCTTGGCGTTCATTGCGATCGCATCGGAGATATTGATCAGCATCGCTTTGCGCGCGATCTGCGTCAAACTCATCCACGCTCTTTTGAAGTGCACATCTTCAAAAAAAGCATCCATACTGTAAAGGGTATCCCCGATCACCGCCGCATCATCACCAATATGCTCAGAGGTCAGGGAATTGATAAGGTACTGTTCTTTATCTATTTTTTGCATATGAGATTGTAGCATACTCCCACGGAGTTTTTTGACCAAAATAGAGTGCCGGAGATCACAGCGCTAAAATAACCATGGCAAATTTGTAACATAACCTTCCAAAATAATAGAGACCCAAAACGTTTTCAAATGCCCGACTAATAAAAGCTTGGCTATAATCTTTGCACTATGATTAGGAGAAACACGCGATGAAACTACAGATAAGAGCATTCTTTTTCAATGCAAAGACCGACTACCTCCCCTACTACAAAAACTTCACGGTTAGACTGGACGATGATGCCTCGGCAAAAGAGCTGCTTGCGGCGATCCGGGAACAGAACGAGAATTTTGCCTTCCCTGAAGAGAACCTGATCTTCAGGATCAACAGCCTTGTCGTGACTGCAGAAGAAAAAATGTCAAACATTATAGAAGCACTCGGCACAGAGCTTCAGGTCGATCCGGTCAACAGCTACCGCTCCAACCACGGGCTCTGTTTCAATGACAAGGATTTCATGGAGAGTTATGCCCTGCTTGAGCCGTACTGCGATGAGGCGGACCTGGAGTACTACAAGAGCCTTTATCCCCTCCACTATGCCTCCGAAACATCCAATTTCAAGCGTGACTACATCGGTGATGCCGTTCTCCTTCTGGCACACAGACTGATCGAGAAGGGTTCAGAGCACAAAGGAGAGATCCTTAAAGCGATCAGCGAGGCTGACTCCGGGCTCTTTGACTGCGAATATGAGAACAACCTTTTTGATGCCGAAGACCACACAGAGACGATCAATGCCCTCAAAACAATGGCAAGGGGTACGAGCGAAACGATGCCCTCTATCTTCGAAACCCTTCTTGCAAAACTAACGGGTAAAGGTAAAAAAGAAGAAGAGAAAGCTGCACCCCAGAAGCGTGTTCCCCAAACCATCGGCACTATCGCAGGGAAGAAAACGGCCTACTACAGTGGTATGGATGTCATCAACTCTACCATGATCGAAGATATCCAAAAAGCGGGTGCGAAAGCAGTACGATTTGAGAGAGAGACCAAAGGTTCCGGTACAACGCTCCTTGAAGACAACAGAAGACTTGCCCTGACCAAAGCGGGGACAAACCTGCTGGATGCATTTGACCATGGTGCCGAAGTCCTGATCGTCGAAAATGAAGATGATTTTGAAATGTTTACCAAACACCATAAAGAGATCGAGTCAGTCATGGGGAGAGAGATCGGACTTGAGTTCATCCTGGCATCCGATTTTCTCTCATCCAACCAGGTGGCCGCAGCCTGACCCATTGAACCGGCCGTACGGTTTACGTCATGTATCGTTACTATGACGTAAATCGTAACAAATCCGTCCCTGCTTTAAAGACTTTCTTATAAAACTTCTTAACTTAACTTTCTATAAGCTATAATCAATGCAATTTCTACAGAAAAGGACGAGTCGTTATGGATGTAAAAATCTACGAATATGATGCTGTTATCGTTGGGGCGGGGCTTGCCGGTTTGGCTGCGGCCAAAGAGCTGACTGAAGCAGGCAAGAAAACAGCAGTCATCACAAAACTTCACCCACTGAGATCTCACTCAGGTGCAGCACAGGGAGGAATCAATGCTGCTCTGGGGAAAGAGGATTCGACTGAACTGCACGAATTTGACACGGTCAAAGGTTCAGACTACCTTGCAGATCAGGATGCGGTTGAGCTCATGTGTACCAAAGCACCTGAGACGATCAGATGGGCTGAGCGTATGGGGGCAGCCTTCTCAAGAGATGAGGAGGGGAACATCGCGATCAGGCCGTTTGGCGGTCAGAGCAAGCCGAGAGCCTGTTATGCAAAAGACAGAACCGGCCTTGCGGTACTTCAGGCGATCTATGAGCAGGCGTTCCGTGCAGGGATCGAAGTGTTTGACGAGTGGTATGCAGCGGACCTTCTTTACAAAGACGGGAAAGCGTACGGGGTTGCAGCCTACAACATCCGCAACTCTGAGCCGGCGATCTTCAACGCAAAAGTCGTCATGTTCGCGACAGGCGGCCATGCGAGAGCCTACAGATTTAACTCCAATGCACATGCAAATACAGGGGATTCACTCTCTATCGTAGCGCGTCACGGCCTTCCTCTGGAAGATATGGAGTTCGTACAGTTCCACCCAAGCGGACTTGGGGGTTCAGGGGTACTGATCTCTGAAGCGGCTCGTGGTGAGGGCGGACGCCTCTACAACTCAGAGGGCGAAAGATTTATGACCAAGTATGCACCCAATGCAATGGAGCTTGCTTCACGTGACGTTGTATCCAGAGCGATCATGCAGGAGGTGAGAGAGGGACGCGGTGTAGGGAAAGACGGCCAGTCAGTCAATATCGACCTGACGCACCTTGACCCGGAGATCATCCTTACCAGGCTGCCGGAGCTAAGAGAGCTTGCGATCGCGTTCCAGGGACAGGATATGCTCAAGGAACCTATCCATATCTCTGCAACGGCACACTACTCTATGGGCGGTATCCCGACGACGATCAACTGCGAAGTGCGCAAAAACCCGAGAGAGACCGTGGAAGGTTTCTATGCAGCGGGTGAGTGTTCCTGTGTTTCTGTACACGGTGCGAACAGACTTGGTGCGAACTCAGTACTGGAAGCCCTGCTCTTCGGCCGCCATGCGGGTGAGAACATGGTGAAAAAGCTGAATGAAGGGATTGAGCTTAAAAAAGCAACGGTAGAGGATGCGAACACAATGCTTGAAGAGCTCAACCGTATCAAGACATCCAACGGTACAGAGAGCGTTGCAGGGCTCAGAGCCGAGCTGCAGGCTGGTATGACAGACAACGCGGGTGTCTTCAGAACCAAAGAGTCCCTGGAGAAGCAGCTGGCAAGCATTGATGAGCTGCTCCAGAGATTTAAAAATATCCGTATCGACGACAAATCCAACACCTACAACACGGATCTTCAGGAAGCACTGGAGCTTGGGCATATGCTTGAGTTCTCCAAGTTCATCGTATACGGTGCACTGATCCGTGAAGAGAGCCGTGGCGGCCACTACCGTGAAGACTTCCCTGCGCGTGATGATGAGAAGTTCCTGAAGCACACCTATGCGTATATGGACAAAGAGTACAACATCACAACCGAATGGGGCGATGTGGTACTGGGCAAGTTTGAACCAAAAGAAAGATCATACTAAGAGGAGGAAGAGATGCATAACAGTGAAACAAGAAAAGTGACCATCAAAGCGTTCAGATTTAACGCCGAGACGGATTATCTTCCTTATACAAAACAGTATGAGATGGAAGTGGGCAAGGATGATCTCGTCCTTGACCTGATGAACCGTATCAAATGGGAGCATGACGGATCATTCTCCTACCGCCGTTCATGCAGACACGGTATATGCGGTGCATGCGGTATCAAAGTCAACGGCAAACCGGTACTTGCCTGTAAGCAGAATGCGATTGAGCTGCTTGATATGTTCAACAACGATATCACGCTTGAACCGCAGAGCAAAAAACGTGCGATCAAGGATATGATCATCGACAAAGGCGACTTCTGGCAGAAACACGCGGAGGTCCAGCCTTATGTCGTAGCCGATATCGACCCGCACCCTGCCCATGAGACAAAACAGTCTGTCGCACAGTTCAATGCGATGCTGGACTCAGACCTCTGTATCCAGTGCGGAAGCTGTCACTATGCCTGTCCGGCACTTGAAGCCAACCCTGACTTCCTCGGGCCGGCAGCACTTACGGCAGCCTACAGATTTACGATCGATACGCGTGATAACGCCGGCGAAGAGAGACTGAAGCTTACGGCACAGCCAGGTGTGGGCGTCTGGGACTGTGTGAAGTGTTTTGAATGTGCTCAGGCATGTCCGAAAGAGATCAACCCGATCGAGAAGATCACCAAACTGCACAATATGCAGTTTGAGCAGGGAATTGCTGAACGCAATGTGGCAACCAAACATGCCGAAGGTTTCCTCAGAGGCATGAAGAAGACAGGTTACCTCGATGAGGCGGATATCGTACTCTACTCCGAGGGTATCCTGGGTATGCATAAGCACCTGAAGACCGCGATGAAAATGATGAAGTCCGGTAAGATCCACTGGCATTCAGGCGTACCGTTTATCAACAGCATCCCGGAGATCAAAAACCTGGATGAAGTTCAAAAACTGATTGAAATTTCACAAACTAACAAGCTATAAGGAGTAAAGATGAGCCAGTTTAAATATGCACTTTTTACAGGATGTACTGCAAAGCAGTCAACCCCTGAGCTACTTTCATCTACACTCGCTGTAGCTGAGAAGCTGGGTATCGAGATCACGATTCTTGAGGAAGCAAGCTGCTGCGGGGCAAGCCACCTCCAGGATTTTGACGAGTTCCTTGCACACGTTCTGAATGCGAGAAACATCTGCTATGCTGAGAAACACGGGCTTACGATGATCACGATCTGTAATACCTGCCAGCTCAACTCCCAGATGACCAAGCATGCACTCGATAGCAACCCTGACCTCAAAGCGAGGGTCAACGAAAAGCTTGCCGAAGTAGGCCTTGAGTACAAGGGAACCTCGGAGATCAAGCATTTCCTGTATGCCCTGATCGACGATTATGGCCTTGATGCGATCAAAGACAAAGTGGTGACGCCGCTCAGCCGGTTCAATATCGCACCGTTCTACGGATGCCACAACATCCGGCCTTCCGAGCTCCATGAGCATAGCAACGGCGGTGAAAACCCTTACGTGCCTACCTCACTTGATAGACTGATCGAAGCGCTGGAAGGGCATCCTGTGGATTATTCAAGCAAGAACAAATGTTGCGGGTTCCACGTAGAGCTTCAGGCGAACCACACTTCTGAAGTGCTTACGGGAAATGCGCTGATCGATGCGATCGACAACAATGCGGATATGATGGTCACGCCTTGTCCTCTCTGCCACCTCAAAATGGATACCTACCAGGACAGTGTAGGCAAAGTGATGGGCCGCGATATCGAGATCCCTGTGCTTCATATGCCGCAGATGGTTGCACTTGCACTGGGTGCCTCTGAAGAAGAGATCGGACTGAAGTTCCACGTACAGAAAGCAAAAGATATCTACAAACAGGCAACTGCCTGATATCTTCCCATTCTCCCTTTTCGGGAGGAATAACCTTCATTTCCCTCCGCTTTATTTATCTACTTTCATTATAATACGACAAAAAACAGGAAAAACAATGTATAAAATCATTTTCGGCTGGATCATCGGCGCCCTTCTGCTGCTTCAGGCTGTCAGGATAGACCTCCCCTCCCCGCCTTCGCATATTGATCCAAAAAACGAGATAACCGCCCCCGAGGAGATCATGACCATGCTCAGGACCTCCTGCTACGACTGCCACTCCTATGAGACGAAGATGCCGTGGTACGGGCATATCTCTCCTGTATCCCTTCAGGTCAACAGCCATATCAAACAGGGGCGTGCATGGCTGAACTTCCAGGAGTGGAGCAGTTATGATACAGAAAAGCAGCAAAAGATCTACAAAGGGATCGTCGATACGATCAACCTGCGTATGCCTGTCCCGATGTATCTCACTTTCCATGATGAGGCAAAACTGACTAAAGAGCAAAGAGATACGATCAGAAAATGGGCCGAGAATCAGCTCAAAGAAGAAAATCAATAAAATAGGATAAAATTTATCTTATTTAATATTTTTTATGCTATAATAATTGCACAAATCAATTGACAAGGAAGAAAAATGCCAAAGATCAACAAATACCAAGACATTTCAGAAATCGACAGAGAAGCAAAAAGAGACCTTATCGACAGACACTCACCATTTATCCACTGTGCTGATACTGCAAAAGCCGGTGAACCGTTTGAAGTCACAGTAAAAATGGGGAACGAGTATACGCACCCGGATGACTTTGACCACTATATCGAGTCTGTATCACTTTTCAACGGAGATACACTCCTTGCAAAAGCAACATACGTACCGGGAACACTTGGCAACACAAAAGCGCACAACACTACAACATTTACCATCATCCCAACTGGTAAAAAACTTAACCTTGTAGCACACGGTTACTGTACTAAACACGGTATCTGGGAAGGTACTCCTGTAGAAGTAACGGTAGAAGCGTAAGTTTTTACATTACTACCCTGCTCTAAAGTCCCTACTTTGGGGCTTTGGCTTATCTTTTACTTCTTCTTTTTAACACTTCAAATTTACTCAAATACATTAACTTTTACACTATAAATTTACAATAGTGCTACCATTTTATTACCATTATTTTATCTTCCAAATAAGTTTTAAACAAAGGTCGAACGTCCACGTTGGGAATATGCAGAGGTTTCTTATTGGTTAAACCAAATTTTATCATACCTGTTTCACCAAAACTTTTTCGATACTAAGAGGGGGTTGCCCATTGACGGATCAGATTGTGGTAAATACCACTGAGATTGACCACTTCCTGATGTGAAGAACCTAACTGGAGAGTCAGTTTTTGTACAGATTGATCCAAATTGTATAAGGTTTCACGTTGCTGTATATCTTTCACCATGCTTTGTATCCAGAAAAAAGAGGCAATTCTGGCTCCCTTTGTCACGGGGGATACATGGTGCAGGCTGGTTGAAGGATAAAGTACCATATCACCCGCAGATAACTTTACGGTTTGTGTACCGTATTGGGTTTCAATGGTCAATTCGCCCCCTTCATATTCATCGGGTTCAGTCAAAAAAAGAGTAGCAGACAAATCGGTTCTGATGACCTGAGTTGTACCCGGTATTTGCATTAAAGAACCGTCAATATGTGGACCATAGGTTTCGTTCTCTTTGTAACGGTTGAATTTAGGAGGATAGATTTTATCTGGCAAAGCAGCAGAAACAAAGGTGGGATTTGCGGATAAGACCTTTAAAATGTGATTTCCCAAGCTAAGTGCAGGTTCTGTGGTATCATCAAGTTGCTGGTTCTTTTTTACATTTTTGGCGATGCTGCCAGCGCTATTGATCCCATCTTGCCAGTGGGCATTATCCAGATGCTTTCTGAACTGTCGTATTTCCTCAGCACCTAAAACATTGCGTATAATATTTAACATGAATTATCCTTTTTTTAATGATACTGCTTGAATGTCCTTGATACTGGAAGTACCTGCTACGGACATCGTTAGTTCAAGCTCTTGCCTGAGTAATTTTAGCATGTGCGCAACTCCAAGAGCGCCGGCAACACCGAGTGCATACACCTGAAGCCGTCCGATCAATACAGCATCGGCCCCTAAAGCAATCGCTTTAAATGCATCTTGCCCGGAACGAATACCGCTATCAAACAATAGGGGAAAGTGACTACCAACCGCCTGGCGAATTTCGGTAAGCATAGATAAACTTGCCGGCACACCATCGAGTGTTCTTCCCCCATGGTTTGAAACGATAATGCCGCTCACACCTAACTGTTTTAACGCAACCGCATCTTCTGCATGCAAGACCCCTTTGACAAGTACCGGTAGATCGGTAGCCTCCATCACCCGCTTTAAACTTTCCTTATTAATTGAATTTTGAGCATAGGCATGAAATATTGAACGTGATGGGTTATTTGATACACTGGCTCTATCATTAGTCTGTCGAGAAAGATTGGCAGGGTACAAATCAGCGGGCATGTTAAAGCCTGCGTTGATCGCTGTTCTGCTGGGAAGCTGTACAGCAGCATCAACTGTGAGTACGATCGCACGGTAGCCACAAGCTTTGGCTCGCCTGATTAATTCCAGGGTGTCTTTAAAATCAGGTTGCAGATAGAGCTGAAACCATTTACGCGCACCTGCTCTCCTGGCGATCTCTTCCATACTAAAAGAAGAGAGAGTACTGGCTACCATAAGAGTGTCTGTGGCTTCAGCTGCGGCTGCAGTTGCTTTTTCACCCTCAGGATGCGCAAGTGTTTGATAGGCCAAAGGTGAAAGCATTAGCGGATGCTCCAAGTTCTGACCCAGTAACTCAATTTGTGTTGTTGCTTGATCTAAATCGCAGAGCACACGAGGAATAATCCTATACTCCTCAAATGCATTCCGGTTTAGCCTTAAAGTTTTATCTACTCCACTACCACCGGAAATATAACCAAAATAGTCTGGTGGTATAAACTGTGGTGCCAGCAATTCATAATCGCTGGCATTGAGAATTCCGCCGGGTATATAGTTTAATGCTTTGGTTTTTTTCATATCGGACTAAAATTTATAGTTTACAGTCACTTGTGCATTACGCTTATCGCCGATGTATGTAAATGAACCGGAACGATATGCACTCAGGTAGTAGTCTTTATCGGTCACGTTGTTTACATTCACACGTAATGACAGATCAGAGTTAACCTGATAGGTCGCAAATGCATCCAAGACTGTATATGCCGGAATTTCCATTTTCTCATTTGCTGCAGCGTCTGGTTGACCTGCATAGCGCTCACTTTCATACGTTACAGCACCTCCAAATGAAAATTTCGGTGTCAGCTGGTATTTTGCCTGCAAATTAAAGGATTTATCTGCAAAGTTAGCCAATGTTTTGCCTACATTCTGTGGGTTATATGACTTTGTTACTTCTGCGTTCATAATGGCTAAACCAGCCTGGATACTCAATTCGTCAGTCAGGTTACCTGATAAGCCAAGCTCCACACCTTGCACTCTGTTTGCACCGGTATTTGCTGTACCCAGAGCTTCATAACCGCCACTTTGAGATTCCATAACATCTGATTTGTCTATACGGAAGAGCGCAGCAGACGCTAAGAGTTTACTATTGCCGAGCAGCCATTTGGTACCTACCTCGTAACTTTTGGTTTTTTCTGGCCCGGCATCTGCATCACCAGCATCGATAAAGCCGCCGTATCCGCCATTCGTACCGACATCTGATTCACCACCATTGAGGTTTGTTGCAGTAGAAAAACTTGCATAGATATTTCCTGTAGGGGTAATATCATAACTTAAACCAACGTGTCCGCTCCAGACCCCATCTTTGTACTCATGTGTTAAGAATGTTCCGGGTGCACCTTTATCGGGAAGCGCAAGTTCATAGTCGTAATGGTCATAGCGCATACCACCGGAGAGTGTAAAGTTATCGGTGATATCTACAGTATCCATGGCATATACCGAAATGGTATCCAGGTTCCAATCTGAATCAGCGTCACCCTTATAGACATTACGTTGGAGTAAATTGTTAAGATTGGCAACAGCTCTACCATTGGTATCCAGTCCGCAATACCCCTCAGAAACACCGCTGCGTCCTACTGACCAACAATTTTTTGTACCTGTCGGAGAGGTACCATACACACCATTGATGACTTGTTGCCTGCTATATTCACCACCAAGAACAAGTTCATGGGTCATACCGCCAAGCTCCAGCAGATGCATAAGGTTGAGTTGATTAGCAAAATATTCTACTTCCTGCCATCCCTGATGTGTGCTTAAAGAAATGGTATCAAAACCATTAACTCCGTTATTGGCATCATCTTCGGTTGCATAGCCAGTCGCGCCTTTTGCTCCTGTGACCAGATAACCATTATCTGTGGTACCATAACGCGTGAGATTGACCAAGCGAGTTTCCGGGCTGATCTCATAACCTGCACGCAGCGTAAAGGTATCTACGGTAGATTGTAAAAAATCCTCTTTTTGAAGATAGACAGGTATACCTTTGACCGGGTCATTTCTCATGCCATCACCATCTGCATCTGTCAGATACGTTCCTAGATCCGGTTTGTCGTTCCCCTCAAAGTGGTAGTAGTCTGCTGTAATCTCAAGATCATCCGTAGCTTGGTGAAATACAGAGACCGCAACACCTTTCCTGTCACGTTCTGCCGGAGCACGATCTGGCACATCTTCATGGGCATCCAGCACATTGATACGAATGGCAGTGTCATCACTGATAGCCTTGTTGATGTCGGCTGTCAAACGGTGGTAACTATCAGTTCCTGTACCAGCGGAAATTTTGTTGAAGTCGTGCTCTGTTGTCGCACGCTTCGTAGCGGCATTGACTGCACCACCTGTTGTTCCTCGACCGGCAAATGTTGAGCTTGGCCCTTTACTGATCTCTATCTGATCAACTGCAAAACTCTCACGGATAGTCATCCCCGGATCACGTAATCCATCAACAAACATATCTGAACGCGCTTCATGTCCACGGATGATATAACGATCACCGAAGGCATTACCGTTTTCACCGGTACCCAGGGTGATACCCGGCTGACCATCCAAAATGTCGCGCAGGTCAGTACGTCCGGACTCCTGGATCGCTTCTGCTGTCAGTACGGTGATGGTTTGCGGTGTTTTTGCCAGCGAACGCGTACGGCGCGGATCAGACACACGTTCCGCCAGATAAGATGCACCCGGTACTGCGTAAGGGTTGCTGTCTCTTGAGACTGACTCTTCAACAGTCACCTTATCTATTTCTGTACTGTCGGAATTGCTATTGTCAGCATGGGCTTGAGGGGCCATCAGGGTAGCACATAGTGCAACTGCCAAAGTTGTCGGCCCGGCCTTTAGCGTCAACGAACGAGTGTATGTTGTATCATTTTTAATCATTTCAAATTCCTTGTTAACTTGTTTTTTATGCGTTATTAATATAAAATTTGAAGGCAGAAGTTAGTTCCAGCTAACTTCTCCCCCGCAGCATTGGGAAAGGGCTCGTACGTTTGCGTATGTGCTGTGCCTCATTTCCCGGTCGGGTATCATGTATCTTTCTTGTTCATCTTTATCTCCTTGTTAATAAAATTTATTTTTGATGCTTTTCAATGAAAACTCAATAGGTATAGTCAGATCTAGTTTCTGTCCACTAACATCTGAGGGTAGCGGCGGGAAAGGACTCGCACGCTTGAGCATACTCAATGCTTCTTTATCCAGACGCTTATCACCTGAACTCTTAATCAATTCAGCTTGTTTGACTCTACCGTTGCGCAGAATCACAAATCTGACTGTTACAGTGCCCGCGACGCCATCCCGTCTGGCACTTTGGGGATATTTCTTAAAACGCGCAATCCTCGCTTTGACCACTGTCAGATAGGTTTGTTTCGCGCTCGGGTTTCCCCCGGTATCCTCATGATCGCCGATACCGGTAGCCTTTTGGCTTGCCTGCCCCGCTTTCGATGTTGTTTCGGCCTTTTTCGATTTCGGTTTCAGTTTCGGTTTTGGTTTTAAAACTGGTTTAGTCTTAGGTTTTGCCTCTATTTTAGGCTCTGGCTTTAGTTCTGATTCCATTTTTGTTTCTGGTTTAGGCTCAGGATCAGGCTCGGATTTCGGTTCAGGCTCAAGCTCTGGGTCTACATTTTCTTCAACCTCCGCCTCTACTTCTTCAGTGATCTCTTCTTTGAGACTCTTTTTACCTTCTTTGATATCTGCATAACTTCCGGCGATTCCGACACCGACATAAAGGCCTTCCTGTCCTTCGGCAATGGCACCTTCATCATTTTTCGCATGTGCCAAAAAAGGAAACAGAAGAGCCATGTGAATCAAAACAGCCGCAACGGTAGCGATAACTATATCTCTTGTTGTCATCATTAGTGCCTTTCCGTAGCGATATTCAGCCGTTTAATACCGGAAAGCTGCACCGCATCAAGTATCGGATCGAGTGCGGTTGCAGGCAGTTCGCGGTGGATATGGCAGGTAACTATTGCATCTTTGGAGAGCGCCATCACCTTTAGCTGCTCTGCAAGCGAGTGGTTTACCTTCTTCTCATTGAGGTAATAGTCGCCGTCTGCCATAACCTTGATCCTTACTTTCTGCTCGGAAAACTTGACCTCGCTCTCAGAATCCGGGAGATGTAACTGGGCATCTCTATGCTCTATGCGTCCCGCAATCATAAAAAATACCAAGAGTAAAAAAACGATATTGATGGCAGGCACCATACTCTCATCAAGTTTTTTCTTTTCCCGTCTGTTTTGGGTGATATCGATCAACATCATGACGGTTCCGACTTGGCAAGATTGAGATTGGCGATTCCGGCAGAATGGAGTCTATCCAACAGCTGAATCACACTCTGCATTTTGACGTTCGGTGCAGACGCCAGTGTGATTTTGTCGTTACTTTCGGCAAATTGTTCCAAACGCTGCGAGAACTCCAGACTGTCCCATGCATACTTCACACCATCCACGATAATGACATTCTGGATATCCAGTAGAAGTCTGTGAACTTGACTTTCCTGTTCTACTGCATGCCCTGGCAATGAGGCATGCATTTCAATTTGTGTATGACGCTGGAAGGTTGACGACAACATAAAAAACAGCAATAGAATAAATACGACATCAATCAGAGGTGTGATGCTGATAGCCTGTTTACGTTGTAACTTTACTTTGATCAACATATTCAAGGATTTCCTTCTGCTTTGGGCTATACTGACTTTGTGTGGGTTTGGTACATAAACACTTCGGTTACCGCATCATTGATCGCATAACTGACCCGTTCCACTTTGCGCTCAAGCCAGCTATGTGCCATTGCAGACGGGATCGCTACCGCCAGACCTACAGCGGTCGTCAAGAGTGCCTGCCAGATTCCGCCGGAAAGTACGGAAGGGTCTACCTGGCTGCCTGCGGCTTCCATTTGCTGAAAAGCGAGGATCATCCCCAAAACCGTTCCCATCAATCCCAGTAACGGACTGATATTGGCGATGACTTCCAGGGGGCGCAGAAAATATTGCAGCTGGTTGATCAATTCATTCGCCTGTCTGGTGAGTTGTTTTTGTAAGAGTTCCGGGTCATTGTTGTGTAGAATACCCTCCATAGCATGGCGAACAATTCCTGATACCGAATGTTTTTCCCCGAGCAGACTGATGGCAGCATCATGTTGTTGTGTTTTCCAGAGTGACAGGCTTTTTTTCACGGGTCGAAGGTTTTCCGGACGCAAAACAGCATACTGCCATAGTTTCAGCAGCACGATACTCAGGGCAAAAATTGATAGTAGCGTCAAAATCCAGACTACAGGCCCGCCGATATCTAAAAATTGCTCTATTTGCTCCAGGTAAAGCGGGATATTTCCTGCCTCCGTATGTAGTTGGCGACCTGTTGCAGTTGTGTTTAAGTCACCGGATTGGCTGCTACCGGATCCTAAAAGTAAAGAGGGTGCAGTGATCGCGATAAATCCGTATTTGATATCCATTATTTCTCCTTTTGATATCTCTATCCACTAAAGGCTGGCTAATCACGGTTTCGCTTTGGCTGGCTATAGGTTTATTTTGTAAGTATAAGTTTGTTCTCTTTGGTGATTCTCAAAGTGTATTTCATTCCATTATGCTCTATGAAGATCATTTTGGTACCGTCAGGAAACAGCATGGCAGACTGGACACATCTCTCTTTCCCTTTCATTTCTTTCCTTTCATATCGTATTTTCCTGTCACCCCATCATCTTCAAAGGATGAGAGATGCTTAAAACAGATAAAATTTATCTCATTTAGGGGCGCATCATAATACAACACTCCTTAAATAAACTTTATTACGATATTCATTATCATAAATAAAGAGAAGAATTTTTTATGTTGATTCTTTTTGCAATATTTATTTTAAATATTTAAAAAGTTGAGAGTGTGTAGGTTTGGCACTGCCAAACGCATACCGGGGAATATGGATTGTATGATTGTCTTGTTCCAACCTTCACGCTGGAAATACATATTGCGCTGTATAGTACGGGAAAAGAGATTATTGCGCAAATTCAACCTGCAGTATGCATTACCGGTCAGGAGATCGGGGAGAAGAGAGATATGACTCCGCCGATAGGAGTATGAAAAGGTTTTATTGGGATAGGTATAAGTGGGCAAAGATCACAAAAATATTCCAAACGGTAGAGCAACCAGATCGTCGCTGAACTCTATGACCGTATCACCGTTATAAAACACCACACCCAAACATTTTTTGTCATATCTGCTTTTCAGATCGATAATATGTTTGAAATCCTCTTTTTTGACACTGCTGCTTTGTTTTACCTCACAGGCAAAAAGCTCATTATCGACTTCTATGATAAAATCTATCTCTTTTTTATCGTTGGTTCTGTAGTGAAACATCTGTGCAGATTTTTGCATATATGAGATATGTTTGTAGAGCTCGCAAAAGATATAGGTCTCAAAAACCTGTCCGCTGTAGGGCGAATTTAAAAGCTGCTCTTTCGTATGGATTTTAAGGAGACTGCAAAGCACACCCGTATCGTTGAAAAACACTTTCGGGGATTTTACAAACTGTTTGCCAATATTTACATAGTAGGGTTTAAGCAGAGTCGCTTGATAGATACGGCTTATGATCGAAAGATAGTTGTCCGTCGTGATATCCTTGATCCCTATCTCATTGCTTAAGCTTGATTTATTTAGAAGCGTAGCGCTTCTTGAGGCGAGTACATGGACAAACTTGATAAAACTGTCTATATCTCTAATATCTGCCAAATCTCTTGCATCACGCTCTATGTAGGTCGCGACATATGATTTAAACCACAACTCTTTTGCCAAACCGCTTAGCTCTAAAATCTCAGGGTAGCCGCCGTCTAAAATATGCTCATATACGGCGTCGCTATACTCTTTTTTAGGCACTTTATAATCTCGCATGAGTAGTTTTTCTATGATATTTGCATGCGGTTTGCCATTTTTCTCTTTGGAGCTTAGCGGATGGAGTCGCAGCTCGCAAAGCCTCCCGGCAAGTGTATCTTTGCTCTCTTTGTGATCGAGTACGTTGGAACTTCCCGTAAGCAAAAAATTTCCGTTTACTCTATGTGCATCTATGTGAATTTTAATATATTCAAGCAGAGTCGGTACCTTCTGGATCTCATCCAGGCATATAGGAAATTCGAGGTTTTTTAAAAAAACTTTTGGATTCTCTTTTGCATAAAGACGCAACTCCCCATCGTCAAACGTAAGGTAGTTTTGAAACTTTTTGAGTGCAAGCGTGGATTTGCCCACTTGTCTAGCACCATTAAGGAGTACTACGGGAAAGGTATGAAGGGCTACATCAAGAAGCGATTCCAGGGTTCTTTTTTTCATTTTATCCCTTTACTGGTATATATTTTACCATTATACTATATAAATTTTTAAATTTAAACGCTGCCTGATCTGCGCTTTTTTATACATAGTTATCGTTACATGTTTTTTGGGCTCTCACGTTCAACGTGATAACGAAGAAACAATCAATACTCCATCTTATACTCTATCATTGAGATAACTGCACCCTGAGGATCTTGAATGATCGCAAAATCACCGACCTTCGGTATTGAGGTAATCTCTACGAGCACATTGGCTCCAAGCTCTTTTGCTTTGCCAAGCATAGAGTTGATATCACTGACTGTGATATAGTTGCCCCAGTGTGGAGGAATGTTCTCATCCCCGCAATGTTTTATCTCCATGATGCCGGCCATCTCCTGACCATTCAAAGAAACCACACTATAATCAAAATTCACATTGTCTGCCTTTTTGAAATCCCAACCGAACAGCTCACCATAAAACTTTTTCGCACCTTCAACATCACCTGTCATCAATTCAAACCAGCTAAATGCACCGTTTGTCATAAATGGATTCATATCGCACTCCTTTTTAATTCGATTATAGCACTATTTATTTGGGTAGGGATAGGATTATGTTCTAAACGTGCGCCTCAGATCTCATTTCCAACGACCCTTTGGGAATATATATATATAACGCAGTATAGTATAGAAAAAGACGTTATTGCGGATTTAACCTGCAACGAATGAAAAATGATTCTGACTGATTACTTAAAAAGCTGAGAGTGCGTTCCAATGCGCAATAGTTCCAGGGTATCATCTTCTATGCGATAAATAACAAGCAGATCCCCGCTGATATGAAACTCTCTTGTATCCTTATATTTGCCACTTAGATAATGATCTCGCGATTCACCAGGTAGCTCTTCTTGATTGAGAAGTAAAGAGATATACATAAAAAGTTTAGCTGTATTTGTGGGGTTAAGCTGTGCCTTTTTAAGTTCTTTACCAAATGTTTTGTGTATTGAAATGCTAAGCACCAACTTCCTTTTTTAGATCATCAAGTGAAACTTTGGTCATATTTTTACCTTCTCGGGCATCCTTGATGGTTTGCACGGTTTTATCGTTGGGTATTTTGATTTCAAAAGGAATACCGTTTTCCATCACAGCTTGAGATAAAAAGATATTAAATGCATCGCTTAATCCCATGCCATATTGCTTAAAAATCTCTTTAGCCTTTTCTTTCATCTCAGTATCCAGATAAACATTCGTTCTTGATTTTTCATTAGCTGTTGAAGTCATTATTGATCTCCTATATTGTATATGTTACTATTCTAACACACAATGTGTGTTTTGTCAAATTTAGTTTTTGTATTAAATAACGATTTTTTTCGCTTGTACGATTTCATATAAACCAAGTTAAGCCATGTGGCTAGGAAATAGCTTAGCACTATAAGTATTTTTCACTGGTTCCATATCCCGATATGGAACCCATACTCCAATGCTAATCCTCACTCATGCATGATGTGACCATTCCAGCTCGGGAGATCAAGAACGAGAGAAAGATGCGCAATGAGATGGATACTCTATTCCGGTGCGTGATTACGCACCCTAACTTTTATTTTGCATCTGACAGTTTATAAGTTATAAGCACGCTTCACACACACCGTTGAGTGTGATGTTGATCGAATTGACCCTATGCTGTTTTGCCATAGTGGAGAAGTAGAGGGCATCATCAAAGCCTAACTCGTCCAGACAGATGACCCGGTTGCACGTCTCACACTGGAAATGCGGATGTGCTATGGAGCCTTTTGGGATATATTCGTATTGGCTCGCACCGTCTTTTCCCATAAACTCCTGCACAAGCGCTTTTTCGTGAAACTGCTGTAGTGTGCGATAGACTGTTACCAGGTTGACCAAAGTCTCTTTTTGACACGCCGCATGCAAACTGCTTACGTCCATAGGTGCGTCAGCGTTTTTCAGTAGATGCAGCAAAAGACTTTTTGCACGGGTATTTTTGATCCCTTTTTCTCTCAGCTCTTCTTTGATTTCGTCGCTATGCATGCAAACCATTATAAACAATCTTGCTTAATCCGCGTGAAACGTTTCAAAGCATATGCCCCAACTGGTTTTTCTTCACCTGCAGATATCTTTCGTTATACCTGTGCACCTCCGTAATGGCGGGTATGCGTTGAATGATATCTATACCAAGGCTCTCTACAAATGCTATCTTCCTGGGGTTGTTGGTCACCAGTCTCATCTCCGTGACACCCAGGTCTTTTAAGATATATCCGACCGCTCCATAGTCTCTCTCATCGGCTTTGAACCCCAGTTTGAGGTTGGCTTCGACAGTGTTGTAGCCCTCGTCTTGCAGGCTGTAGGCGTTGACCTTGTTGACCAGTCCGATATTTCTGCCCTCCTGACGGTGGTAGATGACCAAGCCGCCCTCTTTGGCGATCAGCTCCAAAGCCAGGTTCAGCTGGTTGTTACAGTCGCACTTCAGGCTGCCAAACACATCACCCGTGAGGCACTCTGAGTGGATACGCACGACAGGATCATCCAGAGTATCAAACTCCTCGCTCATGATCGCCAGATGCTCCTGGTTGCCGTCTTTGTATGCCTTGATCTTGAATCTACCGTGTCTTGTTGGTAAGTTTGCGATACTCGACACTTCAATCTCATGTACTTTCAAACCATTGCAGTTATCTATTGTTATATTTTTCAAATCTTCCCCTATAATTTTTTATAAAATATTTTCAAACCGGATAGTAGCATAATTTATATTATAAATGCAAATGTATTGCACTTATAATATGCTATTACCAAAAGAGATAGCAGATGCTCTTTGTGAAAAAACTTTAACTTTTGGTCTCGTTCCCAACGTCCTCGTTGGGAATGCATAGAGCTCCGTATGGTACGGCAATGCATGTTATGGCGATTCAACCCTCCGTATGCATTCCCCATCAGGAGATCGAACGAGAGAGGTTATACATGAAGTTCTTTTATTTTAAATTGAAAATGATCAAATTCAAGAGACAATCTATTTTCACTAAATGCTACTTGAGGATAAATAAGAATCGACTCATTAGCATTATTTAAAATGGCATCGCGTCGTAGCTTTGCCACATCTTCAAAGCTAATGTCGCTTTTATTTTCGAGGATTTTCCACTTTGCATCGACAACTATAATTCCATCCTCTTTTTTAAGTATAAAATCCGGGTTAGAATCTCTATGCACATCTGCTAACAAATACTTCTTTGTAGTGCCATTTTTGAAGCCGTCTTTAAGTATCTCGTAGTCACTATATTTCTCTTTGAGTTTATCATAAACCATCCATTCAAAAAGCTTTTCGGGTCTAAAAAAGAGGCTGTGTTGATTGTGCAGTTTAAAGATCTCTTTAGAGCTTTCACTTTCAAAATAGTTCTCTACTCCCACAAGCTGCAAAAGTGCACTAAAAAGTTCTAACTGCTCTTTGGTTTTGAAAAGTTTTTTGATTTTTTTGCTTGTGATTTGTTTGATATGAAACTCAAAGTTCTCTTTGGTTTTAAACCTATTTTTTAGATTGATGTTTAGCTTTTTGGCTTGTGATTTTGTCTTTTTTTGAAGCTCTTTTTTTAAGAAATAGTCCAAACATTCCATTGTAATTACGGCAAATTTTGAGTAGGTAAAAGGGATCTTTTTGCTTTGATGGATTTTGCTTTTATCAAGTTCTGTGATATTTTTACGTAGATTGAGCCTATTTTTTATCCCTTGAGAGATAAAGTCTATCTCTTTAATGAGTGAGCTTTTATGTTTTTTGAAAAATGCCTCTACTACATCCAAAGCATCATGGTATTTATAGTTAATAAAAGCATCAAGATCATCACTATTTTGTCTCTGCTGTTTATCATCAAAACTAAAATCAATGACATTATCAAATATCTCATTAGCTTTTAGCTCTTTATATTTACTCTTTAGCTCATAATAGATTTTAAGTAAGTTTATAAAGTTTTGCTTGTTTGTATTTTCATCTTCAACTTTTGGGCTCATTTTTGGCAAAATATAAAACTTATAGTAATCCTCACCGCTTTTAAACTGATAGTAGCCTATATAGTTGTTTGACTGTTTGCGTGAGATGAAACGAAGATGTTCTACTTTCTTTCTGTCGTACTCCAAGCCTGCATTTTCAAACGCTTCAAAGATATCTTCGTTTTCATCAACAAATATAGTTTTAGTCATTTTCTTTAGTATTTTCTTTTAAAAAGCTGTAGTTAATTTTTGTTTGAAGTTTATCTATCAACTCAAAATAGTTTTTACTATTTTTTAACTCCACATCCGTATCCTTTGGAAACTCTGTTTTTTGCAGTACCTTTTTAAATTCATCAAAATCTATCTCTTTGATATCTTTAAACTCAGTAGTGACTTTAAGCAGTACCCGATAAAAATCGTTTTCATTGGCTGCATTTTGAAATATCGCATGCCCGATTTGAAATCTATCTGGGTGGATCTCATCAGCCATCACCTCTAAAATAGCCTTATTTAAACTCTCAAAAAACTCTCTTGTATATTCACTGGCTACACTTATTTTAGGGTAGATCTCTATTACCTCAAATCGTCTCAGCAAGTTATCTTCGATGATCTTTTTATCATCTCTATAGTTTGAGGTACAAAAGATATAAAGGTTATCAGGGATTATCATCTTTCTGTACTCGGTATGGCTGCTTACCAAAAATGGTATCTGTACATAGTGCACGCTTTCATCTTTGGTGATATGCTCTACCAAGCTTTCATAGCTTGTATACTCATTATCATCCGCTGTTATTTTGGCTCTTTTATCATCTTCTATGAGGTAGATGAGATCTCCTATGAGTTCATTGAGTGAGTTTTCTTGTATCTCTTCAAGCACTAGCACAAAAGGTTGAGAAGGCGCAAAGGTGGCTCTTTTGATAAGGTCTAAGATAAGTCCTTGTTTTTCACCGTAGTTTATTTGTCCTTTATCATCACTGCTTATACCTATACCTTGCATGAGATCACTATTTGATGAAGCGGAGTGGATATTGATGCGAAGGACATTTTCATCGTTTTTAGCAAGTCCAAGTTCGTTTTTGATGATATTATTTACCGCTCTACTTTTTCCAGTCCCCGGTACCCCTTTAAAAAGGATGTTTTTATAAGTAAATTCTTGCCAGTTCTCTTTTCCTTTTGGCGATGAAGAGAAGGTTTTACCCTCCTGTTTTTCTGTCTCTTTTTTTGGTGCTGTATCTTCGTTTTTAAACATCCCTGTTATCCCCTCATTGACATCTACTTTTGAAAGTTCCCCTAGTAGTTCTTCAAAATTTACATCTTCTTCTTGTGAAGCTTTTTTGATGACGCAATCTTTATTTTCTTTAAATAGACCCTCTACCTTTTCAAAACACTTTTTAGACTCTGTGTGTTTGCCAAGTACAAAAAGCTGTTTGCCACTGCTTTCAAGATATTGTCTTACGTAGGTATAATCAGCAAATAAAAGTTCATAATGTTTTTGTTCGCCGAAAAATATAAGAATAGTATTTTGTTTTGAGATATTCTTTATTGTTTGTCGAAATTTGACAATGTTTGTAGCAGCTCCTTCGATCTTGCTCTCTTTTGATTGGTAAAAAACATCGTTATAGTTAAAAAGCTTTATATTTTTTAGCTTTTCTCTCATTTCAGACTTACTAAGTTCATCAGAGTGGATAAGATAAGAGTTTTTAGAGCTATTTGGGGTTATAGTAATTTTTGAAGTATCGATCCCTTGATCATCTAAATACTCTTCTAAAGTTCCATCATATATTATGGGTATTAGAGTGGTTTCAAATTCAACCGCATTTTGATCAGTTCCACCTATTTGTGGATTACAAACTATAAGATCATATTGACTACTAAACTGGCTTGCATCTAAAAAATCAAAATCGGTTTTTCTGCCTAACTTGATCTCATTGTTTCTATCTTCTGTGTTCTTATCATTGAGAGTGATATTTTTATATTCTATGCCACTATCTAAAACGATGTGCGAAGTAAGATTACCACTCCCATAACAGATATCTAAAACTTCATCATAACTTTTAGCAAAATCAGCATCATGATCTACAAGCTCTTTGATAAAGCTTGCTTTATCTTTTGCTACGTCGCTTTGAATGTAATAAAATTTTTTGGTTTTGGTCTCTTTAGTGTCAATAACTTTTTGGTTAAACTCATTAATTTGGCTAAAAACTTCTTCTTTACTCATCTATTTACTCCACTCTATTTTGCTAAATGTTCGGTATAAAAATGCTTCATCTAGTTTATCACACAACTCCAAGGCTCTATCAAAAAGTTTTTCTCTTTTTTCAAAATTGCCCAAAACCATCTCCCAGTATGAGACTAGGAGATTTTGAAGGTCTATTGAGTTGTATTGTTTAGTATTTTTTGGAAAAACAAACTCTATATTTGCAATCACTCCACTGTTTGCTTTTGGGTCTTTTGATTGATAGAACATTGTCTCTTCAAACATTTTTTTCATTATGAAATAAATATATTTTAACTGCAGTGTGTCATTATAACTATCTCGTATTTCTAGCCAATAATGATGACCTCCAACAATAAAATCTTCACTATGATAAAAACAAGTAGAACCAGCATCATTATCTTTATTAAATGATAGTTTAGGTGCTTTGATGATATCACTTTCATTTAATGGCTTAATTTTAGCTACAGGTTCTAATGAACCAGTCATCAAGTTATATTCTCCAAAATTTTCTGGATTAGTGTAATAAGGTTTTTTATATTCAGAACTTCCACCGTTGAATTTTGTAATATCACCATAAGTTATTTCATTAAACTCAATCTCCTCCAACTTTACATCAAACCCCTCATCTTTAACAAACTCATTAAAACTTTCTACGATTTTACTATCGAGTTTAAAAGTAGATGCTACAAGATTTTGTTTCATCGTATCAAGAAGCGGTCGCATTTTGGCTATTTTGTTGCGATATACTTCCGTAAACTCCACTTTCCAAAACTCCAAAAACGCTACGATCGCTTTTTGGATATCGTATGAGGTGTAGTTATTTTGTGGCTTTGGGATGGGAAAAAACTCATTATCAAAAAAGTCTAAAGGAACTCTTTTTAATCCTCCAGAACCTCTCATTGTTCTTTTGGCTCTTTCTTTAAAATATTTACTTCTAAAAAGCATCCAAAGCAGCTTATTAGGTACATTTTTACATCTAAATACATGATATTCACTTGAGCCAAAACCCATACCATTAACTAAGTTATGAGCAATTGCAAAATTCCCATTTTCCATAGATGGTGTAACTTTTGTAAAAATCACATCACCATCTTTAAAATACGTATAACCCTTAAGGACATCATTTATCTTTTTTGTACCACTACCGTCTAGTGTACCATTTTCTGAGTTTATTTTTTCCAAAGGAACAAAACTAACATCAATATTTGAAGTTTTTAAGCTTTGCTCAATTTCACTTTTTTTAGGATTTATTTCAAAATACCTTTCATCAGATAAAGCGACCTTCTCAAACTCCACACTCTCCAAATCCAAATCACGATATGCCTCACCCTTTTCATGCTCTTGAAAAATTTTAAATTTCTCTAATACCTGCCTATCTATCTTTCCTATCATCTACGCTATCCTATCCAAAATATTTACTACGTTTTTATCGAGCTTTGAAAAAGCAAACCATTTTTTGCCAAGATCTTTAAGGCTTGCTCCTAAATGGTAGATCACTTCATCATCTATGATGATAAATCTATCATGAGAATCTTTAAAAGTCTTTAGCTCTATGGGCTTGTACTGTTTGTTGTATTTTTCTACATCAAGTTTGAGTTGCTTTGAGATGGTGCTAGTGTAGATAGTTATTTTTATATTTTGATTTTTGCTTAGATGGGTAAGTACACTATCATCAATATAATTATCTATGATTTTTATAGAGTCTTTTGCACTTTTGATGATGTCCGATATAAAAGCATAGGCATCAAAAACCTGACCATCGAAAAATATCCCTTGCTTGAGCTCTAAAGTATTGTTTTTGATATGAGATTTTATAGTGGCAACATCATTTTCTAAGCTTGCTAATCTTAGCTCATTTATCTTATGGCTATTTATGGCATAGCCGTTAGTGATATAGCTTTTGAGCACTTTTGTCGCCCACTGACGAAACCGTGTGGCTTTTGATGAGTTCACCCTATACCCAACACTAATAATCGCATCTAAGTTATAGTGTTTTATCTTTCTTTTGACGTCTCTATTACCCTCTTTTTGAACTACCGAGAAATCCTCGGTAGTTGCATCTTCATCAAGCTCCTGTTCTTTGTAGATGTTTTTAAAGTGTAGCCCTATATTATCTACGGATGTATCAAATAGTTCTGCAAGCTGTTTTTGACTTAGCCATAGTGTTTCATTTTCTATCGATACCTTAAGCTCAAGTTCTCCGCTATTATAGATCTCTATATTATTCATATGAGACCAACTTGCTGTTTTTATACAAACTACACATATCATCCATGAGCTCATCAAATTCGCCAAAAAGCTCATCAAAACTTACATCTACACTTGTATCTTTAAAGCCTATTTCATTTGAGATATTTATACCACATCTATTCGTATCTACTGTTTTTGAGATGTACTCATAATCTCTTTTCGTATTTAGATATTTTTTGAGTTTTTTAATATCACTTGACGCATAGCTATTTTTCATTTTGTCTTTTGGACTTGGATGTGGGCTAAAAAGAGTCTCTTCTTTTGTGTCAGCTTTGAGTAGTTTTATATTTTCGCTCTTTTGTGTGTCTAAAAACCATATATGTGAGCTTATATCGGTGTTGGTAAACATCGCGTTTGGTTGTTCTAGCACGGCATTCACTATACCCTCGCCAAAGATTGCCTTGCGTATTTTGGCTTCACTACCTGTATTGCTTCCGGTGCTTATAAGCGTAGAGCTACTGATGATTCCTGCTTTTGCTCTTTTGCCACGTCTTGCCTCTTGAAGCATAAGCTTAATAATATGCATCATAAACAAAAACTGCCCGTCAGATTTTTTAGGTGTAACGAGTTTGTTTTTTTCATCACGTACAGTAAAAAAGTGACTCTGCTGTGACTTCATATCTGCAAGCACTTTATCATAAGAGTGTTTCCAGTCCACCCCAAACGGCGGATTGGCGATGATAAAATCAAAGCTTTCATCTCCGTTTATACCATCACTAAAAGCGGGATTGGTCAAGGTGTTGCCATAGGCTATGATGTTTTTTTGCCCGGTTATCTCTAAAAATATCTTAGCAAGTAGCCATGTCTGCCCGTGCATCTCTTGTCCATAAAGCTCAATATCATCTATTTTGGCTTTTTGCTTAAAATAGTATGCTGACTCCATAAGCATACTTCCCGTTCCACATGTGGGATCATAAATAGCAAGTTTATTTTTGCATTTGATATCTTCTATACTCATCTCACACATAAGATGAATGATACTTTTTTGTGTGAAGTGCTGCCCTGTAAGGTCACCACTTAGCTTTTTCATCCTTGAGATTGTTTTTTCATAAAGGTCTTTGTAGTCCTCTTTTGGATACTCAGTAAAATTAGCTTGATAAGTATAGATATCTAGCACATGTTCCAAATAGTCATTGGGAAGTTCTAAAATGTACCGCTCAAGCTCAAAAGTTTTGAAGTGATTGAGATAGTGTAAGATATTTTGAGACTCATCAGGATTGTAGTGACTCTCTTGGGTAAAAAACTGTAAGTTTTGCCCTAAATTTTCAATATCTTTTATGATATTTAAAAAAGTGCTTTGGGTATCTTTGTCTTCATACTTTTTATAAAGTGCATCACTTAGCCCAAAGTGATCTCTAAACTCTAGATTAAACTTTAGTTTGTTGTTGTCTATAAGAAGTTTTAGCGCCATAAAAGCCATGATTCTTTGGTCATAAACCGATTCATTAACCCCAATATCTCGTAATATATCGGCATACGCCCAGTAGTAGTCTTTTAACTCTTTTTTGCTCATGTATCCAAATAATCCGATTCGTTGTGTCATGATAAACTCCATAGTAAAAGATACTTGAGCTTATCAAAAAAATTACAATTATCTGAAAAATATCGTATATTGTAATATTTTTTTAAATAATGTTAATTATATCTAAATGGAACTTCATCTGATAGAACTATCATAATCTAAATAGTGGAGGCTTAGAGCATATGAAATAATACTAATACTAGTATTGCATTTTCTAAAAACTACACCGATCATTTACCATTCAT
>JAQUFB010000095.1 GCA_028684885.1 Sulfurovum sp.
ACAATGTCGCAGCGCTCTGGTCCTACTCGACGGTCATTATGACCTACTTCGGAGTCAACTACTACCTCTCCGGGCTTCACTCCTATGCTGCGGGTGACCCGGTGCCGATCCCGATGTGGGTCTACTACGCGATAGCAGGCTTGTTTGTACTTACAGTGCTTGCTGCACGCAATAGAAAACTCGACTAGAGACACCTCCTGCGATATTACAGCGATACGGCCCTCTTTGCCATATCGCTTCTATTTCGCTTCAATCACTCTTTATCTATAAAGTGTCATGACAATACGGCGGCCTCCGCCATACTCCCGATGTTCACCCAGATAGATCCCCTGCCATGTACCCAGGTTCATTCTGCCGTTGGTGATCGGGATCGTCAATGAGTTTCCAAGGAGCGAAGCTTTGATATGCGCAGGCATGTCGTCCGCCCCTTCGTAGGTGTGGATGTAGTAGGGCTTCTCATCCGCGATATCACTGAAAAAGTTCTCCATATCCTCACGTACCGATGGATCGGCGTTTTCATTGATGCTCAGAGAGGCACCGGTATGCTGGATAAAGAGATGCAGCAGTCCGTTCTCTGCGGAACTGAAACTCTTCAGTGCCTCTACTATCTCTTGCGTGATCAGGTGAAAACCTCTTGGTTTTGGTGACAGAGTGATTGTGTGTTGTTCGATTGCCATAACGGAGTATACACTATTTTTTATCCTATCGTAATACCGGGTACATAGATATTACACTCATCTCAGGTATACTCTTTTAAGCTATTGATGAACAAGGAGAAGGGATGAAGGAGTTTATGGGAGAGCTACGAGTATTGCTCAGTTACCCAAAAAATAGTATTTTGTTGGCGGTGCGTCTGGTGCTGACCTACGGTTTTACACAGCCGGCAATTCTTAAACTGAACAATATCCATGAGACGGTCACATGGTTCACGGAACTGTCGATTCCTTTCCCGTCTTTTGTTGCCTATATGGTGACGGGATTGGAGTCTCTGGGGATCATTCTTCTGATTCTTGGGCTTTTTACCCGCCATATTTCGCTGCTGCTCTCGATGGTCATGTTGGGTGCGATCTATTTTGTCCACCTGCCGAACGGATTTTCCGTACTCAATAACGGTGTAGAGATACCGCTTTACTATCTGACATTTTTTATGATCTTGATCAGTTTCGGGGCAGGGAGATTCAGTCTGGACGGTCTCTTCTTCGAAAAAGGAGATGGGTATGAATAGCCAGGAGAACTTTTTTTCCAAGTTTACGGTCCTTGCAGCTGACTGGAGTGTCTTTTTCAAAATACTGCTCCTGGCGGCGGTAGTACTGATGATCTCTGTTCTTATCTATGACCGTTTCATCCAGCGTAAAAACCAGCTGTTGATCAACTACCCTTTGGTCGGTCGTCTCCGTTATCTCTTCTACCTCCTGCGCAATCCCATGCGTCAATACTTCGGGGATGAGACCTACTATGACTCTTTTGAAAAGCTTGAGTGGATCAGCAAGGTATCGCAGCATCAGAGTCCCTATCTCTCCTTCTCTACGACCTTTCCCCAATCAAAACAGCATACGCTTTTCAAGCACGCAAACTTTGTCAAAGAGGTCAGCGAGGTGCAGCATGAGTTCTCCGTGACATTCGGGGAACAGCACAAGTATCCCTTTAATGCAAAGAGTATTATAGGACGTTCAGCGATGAGTGACGGTTCTATCTCTCCGGAAGGTACACGTGCCTTTGCCAGAGGCGCATTCCGTGAGCATTTTCCTATCAATACCGGTGAGGGCGGGCTGACGTCAAATTTCCTGACGCTGATGCACTATGATGCACTCAGTAGCCAGTTCCTGGAAAAAAAAGAGGGAACATTTTTTGCCAAAACGGTCTATAAGATCATGTATCTGATCACCAACTCCGAGATTGCGCATCGTATCTACCGCAAGATGGTGGTACGTCAAAAAGACAGAGGTTCATTTATCTTTGATCGATTAAATCTTGTTTTTTTCCGTATCAATTGGGAAAAGCCGATCAGGTATTTCCCGGAGGAGATCCCTCCCGGTGTACCTGATATTGTTTTTCAAATGGGATCGGGACTCTATGGTGTACGTGATGAAGAGGGAAATTTTGATCCTGACCGTTACGCAAAGGTGATGCGCTTTTGTCGTATGACGGAGATCAAGATCGCCCAGGGTGCCAAGCAGACGGGAGGCAGGCTGCTCGCTGCCAAAGTGAGTGACGATATCGCCTATTACCGCGGGGTAAAGGCCCATCAGGACCTCTTCAGCCCCAACCGCTTTCCCTATGCTGAGAATATGGAGATGCTCCTGGACTTTGTCGAACAGTTACAGGATATCTCCCAAAAGCCTGTAGGGATCAAGATCGTGATCGCTTCACGTGAGCACTTTGAGGAGTATGCCAAAGCCTTGAGAAAACGGCTCGATGAGGGAAAAAAGATCGTAGATTTTATCACGCTGGACGGAGGAGATGGCGGCTCGGCTACTGCACCACTGGAGATGATGAATAGAATCGGTATGTCGATCCGTGCATCACTGCTGGTGGTCAGTGCCGTACTGGAGCAGTATGGGCTCCGAGAGCATATCAGGATCATCGCCAGCGAGAAGGTGTTGACACCGGATGATGTGGTGGAGCTTTTATGCTACGGGGCAGACTTTATCAATATTGCCAGAGGATTCATGATCTCGGCGGGATGTATCCGTGCAAGGCAGTGTTCGGGGGCGAACGGACGTGACTGCCCGGTAGGGCTGGCGACGATGAATGAAGCCAAGCGAAGCAAATACCTTGTCATCGAAAAGTCCCACCATATCGCCAACTACCACCGGGCGCTTCTGAACGGCGTCAGCTCCCTACTTGCCGTGATGGGCAAAACAGAAGTAAGCGAATTGGGGATAGAAGATCTGAACCTGAGAAAAAATGGGAGGTGTTAGAGATCGTGGCTTGATGCCATCTCTACAAAGAGAAAATGTGCATCGCTCAGTGCTTTTATGATCAGTTGCTGCTCTTCAGTAATCTCAAGACCATCTCCTTCATATAGCCTTGTGCCGTTAATTTCAATACTTCCTTCTATGGAGACAAAGTAGATCTGTCTCTCTCTGTCTATGGTAAACTCAAGTCTTCTATCCTTATCCAGACGGGAGATAAAAAGTTTGACATCCTGATAGATCTTGATCTGTGCACCGCCTTGTTTCGAAGAGACAATATTGAGCAGTCTGTTGTGTGAATCTTTTTTTTCAAACCTATAGGAGCCATACAGAGGTTCAAGGTTTTTTTCCGGCGGAAGGATCCATATCTGAAGAAGCCTGAGCCTTTTATCCGGATGGTGATTATACTCGCTGTGAGTAAGACCTGTGCCCGCACTCATATATTGGACTTCTCCCTCCAGAAGTTTCTCTTCATTGCCCATGGAATCTTGATGTGTGAGTTCCCCTGAGACAATGTAGGTGATGATCTCCATATCTCTGTGAGGATGGGTAGGAAAACCTGATTTTGGTTGAATCATATCGTCATTGAGGACCCTTAATACACCGAAATTTATATGATCCGGATCATAGTAGTCAGCAAAAGAGAAGTGATGAGTGCTATGAAGCCAAGTATGCTCTGATTTACCCATCTTGTTGTTCGTTCTTTTTAGCAGCATAGAAGATACTCCATTGTATTTTGAAGTGATGATACTCTTTCAATATGCAATATGGATGTAGTGAATCAGATGTTAAAGGGGACAGGCACTTTTGGTTTTTTCATTTATTCCAGGGTGATCATGGTACTTTTTACTTCATTCTCTCTCAGGTATTGAAGCTTGATGCGGTCTCCGCTGTGATATTTTTCCAATGTATCAAGGAGGAGAGCCGGGGTATCCACTTCTTCACCATTGATACTGAGGATGATGTCCCCCACGCGTACTCCTTCCCCGGAGAGCATCCTCATACTGCGCAGCCCTGCACGGTGCGCGGGAGATCCTTCTCTGATGCCGATGACCGCTACGCCTTTGATGCCGAGTTTGCCGGTGATTGCTTTGTTCAGTTCATCATCGATCGTGATACCGAGTCGCGGTCTCCTGTAGTGGCCTTTGGCGATCAGACGGGGTACGATGCGGTTGACCGTATCGACAGGAACGGCAAAGCCGATACCGGCATAGACCCCGGAGGGGCTGTAGATGGCGGTATTGATCCCGACAAGGCGTCCGGCACTGTCGAGCAGCGGACCTCCGGAGTTGCCCGGGTTGATCGCTGCATCGGTCTGTATCAGCCCTTTGATCTGTGATCCGTTATCATTGTAGAGGCTGCGGTTCAGTGCAGAGACCACGCCGGTTGTCAGTGTCTGGTCGAGCCCGAAAGGGTTTCCGATCGCGTACATCATCTGCCCGACCTTGAGATCGCTGCTGGTTCCGATGGGGAGAGGTGCAGGCATATTGGAGACCATCGGTATGCGCAATACCGCGATATCGTGGTCCGCACTGGCGCCGACCAGAACGGCACTGAGCATACGCCGGTCGCTGAGATGGATACGGATCTCGGATGCGCCTTCGAGTACATGATAGTTGGTGATAATGTGTCCGTAACGATCCCAGACAAATCCCGAACCGGTTCCTCTGGGGATACGGGTAATATCCCGTGTCCATAGATTGAACGTATCTGTCAAAGTGGTAATATAGACAACCGAGGGGCTGGCCTGGCGGAAGATCTCGATATTGGTCCTCTCTGTATCCGAGAGCGCTCCCCTGGCCGTGACAGCACGGGACTCCGTATGCATAGAGAGCCAAAGTGTTTCAAGACGCGGAAGCAAAAAGAGCAGGGCGATCAGCCCGATGAGTATAAACAAGAGAGTACGTATCGTGCGCAAAAGTCTGTATTGCATCGGTGCATTATCCATGATTCTCACCTTCGTTATTGTTTGCTTACAGGGATATCATAATATGAAAAGATTAACAGCTGAAGTTCCGAATAAAAATATCTTTATTAGTATAGTGCCGGAGGGGCGAAAATCAGGCAAGGTAAAGCCACTTGAGATAAAAATATTGTATACTTCGGAATGCAGATGAGTAACAGTTACAAGATGACCATAATAGTCCCGATTTATAATGAGATAGAGAACCTTGAACGTGTCGAAAAGACCTTTCTTGAGTACCTTGCCCAAAGCCCCACAAAAAGCCGTGTACTTTTTGTGGATGACGGTTCGACCGACGGCAGTTTTGAGAAGATCCGCAGGATATGTGAACACCCTGATTTCCATTTTCTCAAATTCAGACAAAACAGGGGATTGAGTACGGCGATCAAAGCAGGTATCGACCATACCGATACGGAGCTGATCGGCTATATCGATGCAGACCTGCAGACCACTCCTTTTGACTTTGATAGACTTCTCGGTGAGATCGACAGCTGCGATGCAGTGATCGGATACCGGGCAAAACGCAAAGATACGATCAGCAAGAAGATACAGTCACGCATCGCCAACGCGATTCGCCGGATGCTGATCGATGACGGAGTGATCGATACAGGATGTCCGTTGAAGGTCCTACGTACCGAGAAGGTCAAAAAGATCCCATTTTTTGACGGGATGCACCGTTTTATCCCGGCACTGCTCAAGCTAGAAGGCGGTGAGATCAGGCAGATGGAGGTGCAGCACTTCGAACGTATTGCCGGAGAGTCCAAGTTCAATATCTTCAACCGTTCGATCAAACCGCTTCAGGATGCCTTTGCCTACCGATGGATGCGCAGCAGATATATCCGTTATGAGATAGAACAAGCGGATATCTAGGATGCATCAATGGTTTTCTGACCATGCGGTCATTTATTTGGTCGGGCTTGTCGCACAGCTGCTTTTTTCTGCCCGTCTCCTGGTCCAGTGGATACTTTCCGAAAAGGTAAAAAAAGTACTGACCCCCGAACTCTTCTGGGAGCTCAGTCTTCTGGCCTCGTTCCTCTTTTTTGTCTACGGCTGGCTGCGTGATGACTTTGCGATCATGTTCGGACAGACGATCACCTACTTTATCTATATCCGCAATATGCAGATCCAGAAAACCTGGCAGAGACTTCCGGTGCTGCTGCGTGTATTTCTGTGGGTATTCCCGGCGCTGATCCTCTTTTACTCCTACTCCAACGGCCAGTCCGACATCCAGCGTCTCTTTTTTAACCAGTCTATACCGTTGTGGCTGCTGGTCTGGGGGAGTATCGCACAGATCGTTTTTACCTTCCGTTTCATCTATCAGTGGATCTATTCGGAGAGGATCAGGCGTTCCCATCTGCCTGTAGGGTTCTGGTTGCTGAGCCTGGCAGGATCGCTAATGATCCTGACCTATGCGATCATTAGAAAGGATCCGATACTTTTCCTGGGCCAGCTCTTCGGCTCTGTCATTTATATAAGAAATATCATGATAAGCAGAAAGGATTCATAAATGAGTGACTACCAAACAACGAGACAGAATGCGCTGCTCGCTTTTGTGATGATCGTTTCAGTAACGCTGATCGGCATCTACTTCCGGCCGCTTATGATCATTGATGAGACACGCTATGTGAGTGTTGCCTGGGAGATGTGGGA
>JAQUFB010000096.1 GCA_028684885.1 Sulfurovum sp.
TGTATGAGACCCTGGAGCAGTATTATGAAGAGGATTGCGGACACTATGTAGAGTATCCGCTGAATTTCATACGACAGATTTTGCGGATATACAGAAATCATATTCCCGCACGAAAAGTCTACGAAAACTACAGAGAGGGCTTGAAGCATCACTATTGTGACGCATAAAGCCCAAGAAGATAGCCAGCCTCCCAGACTTGCTGTGGGCTGTGGGATCCATGCTTTTGTTCCCCTTTAATATCAACCGATTTGAGCCAAATTTCGGTAGCATGGATCTCTCAGCCCATACAGATTGTCATTGGATATCAAACCGATCAAGATCCATCACTTTGCTCCAGGCGGCGACAAAGTCATGGATAAACTTCTCCTTTGCATCTGCACAGGCATAGACTTCTGCAAGTGCACGCAGCTGAGCATTCGAACCAAAAATCAGATCGATACGGCTCGCCGTCCACTTCGGCTCATCTGTTGTGCGATCCCGCCCTTCAAATAGATCTTCGTCTTCTGAGATGGACTTCCATACCGTACCCATATCAAGCAGGTTGATGAAAAAATCATTGCTCAGTACTTCCGGACGATCCGTAAATACACCGTGCCGTGTCCCGTCGAAATTGGTATCCAAAACGCGCATGCCGCCGATAAGTACCGTCATCTCCGGCGCGGTGAGTGTAAGCAGCTGCGCTTTATCGATGAGCAGCTCTTCAGCCGATACGGCGTATTTGGCTTTCTGGTAGTTTCTAAAGCCGTCGGCGATCGGCTCAAGAACGGAAAATGCGTCTATATCGGTTTGCTCCTCGGATGCATCCATCCTGCCCGGGAGAAACGGCACAGTGATATCGTATCCGGCATCCATTGCCGCTTTTTCTATCCCTGCGCATCCTCCCAGGACGATCAGGTCGGCAAGGGAGACTTTTTTATTGCCGGAGTGCATCTTATCGAACGCTTTTTGTATCCCCTGCAGCACGGTGAGCACTTTGTCCAGTTGATCCGGCTGGTTGACTTCCCACTCTTTCTGCGGTGACAGACGGATACGCGCACCGTTCGCGCCCCCGCGCTTGTCTGAACCGCGGAAGGTGGAGGCAGAGGCCCAGGCGGTCGACACGAGTTCACTCACCGAGAGTCCGGATTCAAGGAGTTTGGCTTTGAGCTGGGTAATATCTTTATGATCGATCAGTTCATGATCACATGTCGGGATAGGGTCCTGCCATATCAGCTCCTCATCCGGAACTTCCGGGCCGAGATAACGTGTCCGTGGACCCAGGTCACGGTGTGTGAGCTTGAACCAGGCCCTTGCGAATGCATCTGTAAATTCATCGGGGTTTTCATAAAAATGTCTTGAGATCTTTTCGTAGACCGGGTCGAACCGCAAAGAGAGGTCTGTGGTCAGCATCGTCGGTGTATGGCGCTTGGAGGGATCATGGGCATCGGGGATCGTATCGGCAGCATCTTTTGCTCTCCATTGATAAGCCCCTGCAGGGCTTTTGGTCAGTTCCCACTCATAGCCGAAGAGGTTCTCAAAAAAGTTATTGCTCCATCGCGTCGGGGTAGAGGTCCAGGTGACTTCCAGCCCGCTGGAGATCGTATCGGCGCCTTTCCCCGTACCGAAACTGCTTTTCCAGCCCAACCCCTGTTCTTCGATGCCCGCTGCTTCAGGTTCGGGACCCACATGGGCGGCTTCACTTGCACCATGGCATTTTCCAAAGGAGTGGCCGCCGGCGATCAGCGCTACGGTCTCCTCGTCATTCATCGCCATACGGGCAAAGGTCTCACGGATATCTTTGGCTGCCAGGAGCGGATCAGGCTTGCCGTTGGGACCTTCGGGATTGACATAGATCAGCCCCATCTGTACGGCTGCAAGAGGGTTTTCCAGCTCATCATGATCGCCTTTGTAGCGCTCATCATCCAACCAGGTTTTCTCTGCTCCCCAGTAGATGTCTTTTTCCGGTTCCCAGATATCCTCACGTCCGCCGCCAAATCCGAAGGTCTTGAAGCCCATGGACTCCAGCGCAACGTTACCAGTAAGGATCATAAGATCGGCCCAGGAGATTTTCCTGCCGTACTTTTGTTTGACCGGCCAGATCAGCCTTCGGGCCTTATCCAGATTGACATTGTCAGGCCAGCTGCTCAGAGGTGCAAAGCGTTGGTTCCCGCTGCCGCCTCCGCCGCGGCCGTCACCGGTACGGTAGGTACCAGCACTGTGCCATGCCATACGGATAAAGAGCGGCCCGTAGTGGCCAAAGTCTGCCGGCCACCACTCCTGGGAGTCTGTCATGACGGCACGCAGATCTTGTTTTACCGCTTCCAGGTCCAGAGATTGAAAGGCCTCTGCATAGTTGAAATCCCTACCCATGGGATTGGAAAGAGAAGAGTGCTGGTGCAGGATGTCGAGATTTAGCTGGTTGGGCCACCACTCCTTGTTGGACGCACCGGCGCCTGAGGTGTGTTTCAAAAACGGTTGATTGTCAAACATGAGATTCTCCTTGGAAAGCTGGATTGGGTTGAGAGATGCCAAGGAGGGCATCTCAAACAATGGCAGTATATAAAAACTTATACTTATTATATGATATTAATTTTTAAAATGTAATAACAGAGTATTGGATATGGTCAGCTCTTCTTGATGGTTTGTGGAATTTTTTGATTGAGTGGGAAGGGGGCGAATGGATCAAAAATCCATTCGCACTTTTGTCGATTCGTGCAGATATTTTGCCACAGCATCTTCATCGTTGGAGTGGGGCAGGATGATATCGGCAATTTCTTTGACTTCGTCCAGGGCATTGGAGACCGCGACGGAAGTACCGGCAAGCTTGAACATGCCGATATCATTGATGCTGTCCCCGAAGACTGTCATCTCACGGGTATCTCGGCCAAGGTACTCTGCAACCTTTTTTAGTGCATGGGCTTTGTCCCCCTCTGGATGCAGGATGGTCAGAAACCAGCCGTCTGAGTATTTCTCCGGAGAGAGCTTATACTCCAGCACTGGACCAAAGGTCTTCTGCAGATGCTCAGTTAGGGGTTTGAGGGTGTCGAGCTGACCGAAATAGACGATCTTGAGGTTCATCTTTTCCGCACGGATATGCTTGTGTATCTTTAAACGAGGATCACCCGCGTAGTTGTTCAACACCCCTTCCTGATGAAGGTTGAGCGTAATGGGGACGTTGAATGACTCGTTAAGCTCCATATCTTTGAGAGAAATGATGAAAGGGAAGATATGAAACTTTGCTCCCTCGTCAATGACCATATCCGCAAGCTCTTTGTTGATCAGTTTCAGATCGATGAGCTTCTTCTCTGGTGTGACGACCATCGTCCCGTCAAGAAGGATCATCGGTGCATGGAGGTGGAGTTTTCCCAGAAAATCACGGGTCTTCTGGTAACTTCTTGCCGTGGCAACAGTCAGTATGGCGTCTTTGCCAAGCGTGTTCCATACGTTTGCACTGAAATCGCTGACACTCTGGTCGGTTCTCAAAAATGTGTGGTCAAGGTCGGTGATAAATATCTTTTTTTTCATTTAACTTGCAAATCCGCTTTTGAAATTCTCTTTTGCCTGCACGATCGCTTTCTGTTTCTCTTTGCGTACCGGGTCTTTTTCGACAAAGATCTTTTTGCGTGTGGCAGGGTCCATCTCGGTATAGTACATCACTGCCGAGTAGGTACCCGGAGTAGGGGTGAAGACCTGTGCCTGTTCGGGGTTCATCTTCAGCTCTTTGGTCGTAAAGCGCTTGAGCTCATGCATATCCTTCTCCGTACATCCCGGATGTGCGGCAATGAGATAGTAGGTGAGGAACTGTTTTTTGCCCATCTCTTTGTTCAGCCTGTCATAGAGGCGTTTGAAGTCTATCAGGGTCTGTTTCCCCGGTTTTCCCATCAGGTCAAGCACATGCTGCTGGGTATGTTCGGGGGCGACCTTCATCTGTCCTGAGATGTGGTGTTCGACCAGCTCTCTAAGATAGCTGTATCCCTTGCGTTTGTCCTCATTGATCAGGTCATAGCGGATTCCCGAGGCGACAAAGGCTTTACGGATACCGGGGATGTTTCGCACCTGTTTCATCAGGCCGATCACTCTGGTATGGTCTGGCTTCATAGACTTGCAGAGATGACGTGAATCCACACAGCGCTGATGGGCGCAGGTGCCGTGTTTGAGTTTCTTGTCGCATTCATAGCCGTACATATTGGCCGTAGGCCCTCCAAGATCAGAGATGACCCCTTTGAAGTCCTTGTACTCTTTGAACCGGTTGGCCTCCTTGACGATGTTCCCTTCGCTGCGGGTACGGATCGTTCTTCCCTGGTGTACCCCGATCGCACAGAAGTTGCACTCGCCCCAGCAGCCGTGATGGGTCATGATGGAGAACTTGATCGTCTCCAGGCACTTCACTTCTCCTTCAGGGCGATGATAGGGGTGCAGCTCTCTGGTATAAGGGAGGCTTGCCACCTCGTCCATCTCTGTTTCATTGAGATAGTCGCACGGCGGGTTCTGGATCGAGTAGCGCCCGTCTACCTCCTGGCAAAGCCCTTTTGCTGAGATGGGGTCATTGTTGTCGTAGAAGTGGTCAAAGAGGTCGATATACTTCTCTTTATCCTCCAGGCAGGCTTTGTGAGAAGGGAGCTGTATAAACTCATTCACCGGCTCTTTGCTGATGTAGCAGAGCCCCCGGATATCTCTCCACTCTTTCCCCTGGTCCAGCGCCCGGGTCAGTTCGCGGACCGCCTCTTCACCCATACCGTAAACGATGATATCGGCTTTCGCATCAAAGAGAATAGGCTTTCGAAGTTTGTTGCTCCAGTAGTCATAGTGCGTGACACGGCGCAGACTCGCTTCGATCCCGCCCAGTACGACAGGTACGGTCTCTTTGAAGTTCTGACGGATAAGGTTGGTATAGGCCAGCACGGCACGGTCGGGGCGTTTGGTATTCCTGCCGCCGGGAGTATAGTCATCGCTGTTGCGGAACTTTTTGGTCGCGGTGTAGTTGGCAACCATCGAGTCGATGCTCCCGCCGCTTACGCCCCAGTAGAGACGGGGCTCGCCGAGGCGTTTGATATCTTTGTCGCTCTTGATATCCGGCTGTCCGATGATACCGACTCTGTAGCCCAGTTTCTCAAGCATACGCCCTACGACGGCCACACCGATAAACGGCGAATCGATATAGGCATCGCCGCTGACCAGGATCACATCGCACTGATCCCAGCCAAGATGGTCCATCTCTGCCCTTGTGGTAGGTAAAAATTGTTTCTCTTTTTTCATAACCGCATTGTAGCGTAATTTTGGCGTCAGCCATTGTCTTGTTGGAGTGTTTTTTGCATCAAACACAGCTTTGTCTGCTCTTCATGGCATTCTTGACTACAGAGAATATTTGGGTACAATAATCAGAGGAGCGATCTCAAAATATCCGGAGCAGATGATGAACCAAGAACCTTCCGCCAATAAACCTCTCAAGCCTTCTGCCAATATCTGGATCATGCTCTTCTTTTTGATACTGGCACTGCAGCTCATTTACTACAGCACTTCACAATCCCAAAGTGAGACGCTTACCTATAACCAGTTCAAGAACAGGATCGCACAAAACATGCTCAAAGAGATATGGATCGATGAAGATCAGGCGCTTGCCTCTCTCAAAGTAGGGCTTGGAGAAAAAGAAAAATATATCAAAACGACACTACCGCCGTTCAAGGATGATACCTTCCTGGAACTGCTGGAAAAAAACCGGGTCGATATCCATGTGAAGTCACAGAAAGAGTCAAAGTTCTGGGGCTCCCTGCTGATGATACTGCCTTTTTTGCTCTTTTTTGGCTTTATCCTCTACAGTCTCTATAACTTCCGAAAACAGATGGGAGGCATAGGCGGCGGAGAGGGGATATTTGATTTTATGCGTACCACTGCCAAACAGTATGACAGGAAGAAGGTTGCTGTGACTTTTGATGATGTTGCAGGCTCTGAGAATGCGAAGATAGAGCTCTATGAAGTGGTCGATTTCTTGAAAAATCCGCAAAAGTACGAAGATATTGGTGCCAAGATCCCTCGGGGTATCCTGCTGACAGGAGCGCCGGGTACGGGTAAGACCCTGCTAGCCAAAGCGGTAGCCGGTGAGGCGGAAGTGCCGTTTTTTTCCATCAGCGGTTCCGAGTTTGTAGAGATGTTCGTCGGAGTAGGGGCATCGAGGGTACGTGATCTGTTCAAAAAAGCGAAGAGTGAAGCACCTGCGATCATCTTTATCGATGAGATCGATTCGGTGGGAAGGGCCAGGGGAGCCGGAGTCGGCGGCGGCCATGATGAGAAGGAACAGACCCTCAACCAGATCCTTGCAGAGATGGACGGGTTCGATACGGATGAAAAGGTTGTGGTCATCGCAGCGACGAACCGTCCTGATATTCTGGATTATGCACTGCTGAGACCCGGAAGGTTTGACCGCAAGATCACCCTGGTGCTTCCCGATATCGAGGCACGCAAAAAAATATTGAAGATACATATGGCCAAAGTACGTCAGGATGAGACGATAGACCTTGAAAAAATCGCCAAGATGAGCATCGG
>JAQUFB010000015.1 GCA_028684885.1 Sulfurovum sp.
GAATGCCCCTCCTGCACCCCCTTTTTCACCTCTGCAAAAAATCCGCTCATCTGCGCCTTTTCGCGATCGAGGAGTATTGACCCTGCATTTCGGACGAAAAGACCGAAAAAAGGCGAATAATAGAGCTCTTTTTTCGAAATCCAAAGTCCGAACAGCTTCGTATCTTTCAGTGCCAGTTCGATAATCAAAGGATCGATCACGCTTCTATGGTTGGAGACCAACAGGTACTGTCCATCCTCAGGCAGGTTTTCAGGATTTTTCACCTTCACCTTGATTCCCAATGCATTCAGCTGCGCCTGGGAATAAGCGATTCTAAGTCTTTTTTTCTTTTGCGTATCTTGTGTGAGTTTTAACCTCAAACCGTAACTGTTGGTCAGGTACATTCCGTAAAGTATATGTAAAAATGCTCTTATCATAAATTTCCGTTGCCTCTTTTATAATCTGAAACGCAATTATACCAAAGCACTATTTACCAAGTGATTTAAGATATGACAATATGACATATTTTTCCCAGATCCTTGTGCTTTTATACTATAATTTCTCCAAGTAACCCAAGGATAGGAAATGGCAAAGAAAAAAACACTGTTTGAGTGCCAGGCATGCGGATTTCAGTCTCCCCGATGGATGGGAAAATGTACCTCTTGCGGCGAGTGGGAGAGTATGGTCGAACTCACCACCGATCAGATCAAATTTTTGAAAGAGAGCTCTGCAACCGTACACACTTCAAAAAACCGGGCACAGCCGATCACCGATATCCAGGAGGACAATATCACCCGGTCCACCTCAGGGAGCAAGGAGCTTGATCTTGTTTTGGGCGGGGGAATCGTCCCCGGTTCGCTGACCCTGATAGGGGGAAGCCCTGGGATAGGGAAATCCACGCTTCTGCTGAAGATCGCGGGGAACCTGGCAAACCGGGGGACTAAGGTGCTCTATGTCTCGGGTGAGGAGTCTGCCGGGCAGATCAAGCTCCGTGCCAACAGGCTGGGGGCGAACCACAGCAACCTCTATCTTCTCTCAGAGATCAACCTTGGAGCGGTACTCTCGGAGATACACAACGAAACGTACGAATTTATCGTCATAGACTCGATCCAGACGCTCTACTCCGAGGAGACCTCATCCGCACCCGGTTCCGTCACACAGGTGCGTACGATCACCTTTGAGCTGATGCGCATCGCCAAAAGCCTGCATATCCCCATTTTCATCATCGGGCATATCACCAAAGACGGTTCCATCGCGGGACCGAGAGTGCTTGAGCATATGGTCGATACGGTATTGTATTTCGAAGGGGACAGCAACTCCGAACTGAGACTTCTGCGCGGCTTTAAGAACCGGTTCGGCTCCACCAACGAGGTAGGTATCTTCGAGATGAACCGAGAGGGGCTGAGCGATGCCAAAAGTATGGCAGGCAGGTTCTTCAACAAAGAGAAGCTCCAGTCCGGCTCGGCACTCACAGTGATCATGGAAGGAAGCCGGCCGATCATCGTCGAGATACAGGCGCTAGTCTCGGAGGCTTACGGGCACCCCAAACGAAGCTCCACCGGTTTTGACAACAACCGTCTGGGGATGCTTCTGGCACTTCTGGAGAAGAAACTGGACCTTCCCCTTGGGACCTATGATGTCTTTATCAATGTCTCCGGGGGGATCAAGATACAAGAGCCTTCTGCAGACCTTGCGATCATCGCTGCGATACTCAGCAGCTACAGAGAGAGGGAGCTCAGTGCGGAGACACTCTTTCTGGGAGAGGTCAGCCTCACCGGAGAGATACGGGAGATCTCTGGACTTTCAAACCGCCTCAAAGAGATAGAGACACAGGGATTTACCAAAGCGGTCATCCCCAACAAACCGCTTGAACCCTCCTCGGTCAAATGCTTTGTTGCCAGCGAGGTCTCAAAGGTCGTAGAGTGGATGTGAGTCGTGTAAATAATCGTGAACTGCTTCACGTTTTTAGGTTCGAAACCGAAGTGGTCGGAGCGAAGTGTAGCCACGAAGGCTGTGAGACCGTTAAGCAAACGATCTTGTGCTTGCACTCTCTGTGAGAGCGGTTTATCGTTTGTAGAGTGAAACCATGAGAGCTGTCAAGTAAAAGTAGACGTTATACTTCGACCTCCGGCACCGTGACCCTTTCGATCTCCGGCCGGATATCCCGGCTGAATATCATACTACACTCACTACTCTAGTATATAGCTCACATCCGCAAGAGCGAGTGATACTATAAGAGATACACCTAATAAACTTTTTTCATTTAAATTTAATTTTTTTATCTATTTAGAATGGAATCCAGCTGTTCGTCAGTAAGTTCTTCATTCATAAATTCTTTATAAAACTTTTTTGCTTCCACATTTATATCAATATGGTTGAAGCTTTCTGGATACATTTTTTTGGCACACCACAGTGCTGCCAATGGTTGTTCTGGTGTACTGAATGTCCATAAAAAAGCACCCATTGGAACAACATAAACTTCTTTATTTTTGACTGCTGTTAGATTTTTGAACCTTTCATCCTTGTACGCTATATTCAGATCATTTCTACTCCATACAAAAAGAACATCCGGATTCCATACTAATAATTTTTCAATATTTAAACTGGTATTATTAACCATCAAATCAGATGAAGAAGTTATCGCACCAGCTTGCACTAAAAGTTCATTTGTACTCGACATCATAGAAGTGGTCATGTTATCCAATCTAACATAAATTGCTTTTTTCTTTTTAAATTGATCCTTATTAGTGATTGAATGAATCATATTTATATTGTTGTCAAAATAGTCAAGATATTTTGCCACTCTTTCTTCTTCTTGAAATAGTTCACCTAAAAATATCATGGTTTCTTTTACACCGTTTGGCTGATTTGAATGCATCACAACAGTTTTAATACCTTTTTCTTCTAATCTTTCTGCCATAATACGGTTATTTACAAACCCTACATCAAACTTCATGGACATTAAAACTTCGAAGTTTGGATTCCAATCTGGTGGATTTGAAGAGACCTGAGGCATACTATAAAGATTCTTAAGAAAATAGCTTTGAGTTTTCCAAATAGGAAATCTTTTTAAACTATTATCTCTTACTCCATTTTTAATTACATTTGCTTTCCCTATGGCGAAAAGAAATACATTAAGGGCAGGTGTTCCTCCGATTGTTACAACACTTTCAATTTTTTTGTTAAGTGTAACCTCTCTTCCATCCATATCTATAACTTTTCTTTCTGAAGCGTGTGCAAATATTGATACACTAAGTAGAAGTAAAATTATGTAAATTCTTTTTTTCATCTATAATCCTTTAATAACTAAGTTTTAGACTTAACATAGCACTTAGAGGTGCTCCTTGATAATAAGTTGTAGAACCATCTTTTGAATCATCAAGACTATTGTTTATATTACCGATATACTTTTTATCAAATATGTTTTGAATATCTAATGCTATTTGAAGATTCATATTGTTATAAACATTTTTCTTTCTATACTCTATACCTAAATCTAAAGTAGTATACGAATCTACCTGTTCTTTATGCTCTACATCCCCATACCTTTTGCTACTGTACTTCATTGTTGGCATAATCCTAAAATCACCGATGTTATAAAGTGCTCCAAATTTTACTCCGAATGCTGGAGTGTTTGGAATTTGATTCCCCTTAGATTGTAATGTATTATTTGTAGCAGAGTTTATGTTATTCTTGAACTCATAACTATTGTAATATACGGATGCATATAAATCTAATGTATCATAAGATATACCACTCTCTATTTCAACACCTTTTGATTCGGCACTGGCATTACTCAGATAATAACTTACTACATTAGAAGAATCACTATTATCTGTGAACGCAACTTGCTTATTTTTCACATCAGTATAGTAAAGATTGGAAGCGACATACCAATTGTCATTTTTATACATTAAACCTATCTCATAATTATCAGCAATCTCTAGCTTTAAATCATTCCAAAGCTGTTGAAGAGTGATATCTTTAGCTTGAAATTTATTCATATTTGAGGAGAATGTTTGCCAAGTAGTTCCGAGTCTAGGATTAGCATATGCTTTATGATAAGAAGATCTTAATTCTATAGAATTTGTTACATCATATGTTAACAAGAGACTTGGAAGAAAGACTTTTTCATGTTTTGCATCTGCATACATTTCTTTATTTTGTTGATTGGTTCCTGAAACCGATGGAAAAGAAAAATCCAAGTATCTAGCCCCTGCTAAAATATGTAATTCACCAAGCTCTTTTTCATAAGATACAAAAGGTGAAGTTGAAATTGTATAACCACTTTCAGTTAGCATGAAGTTTTGTGCAAAGATTGCTGTCCCAGTAGAGTAATCCATCTTGTATAGTTTTTGAGAAGCCGGTGGTTGAGCAGTGTCAATTTTTTGATACCACCAACCGATATTAAGGAGTCCTCCTGCAAGAGGTTGATTGATTTCAATAACACTTCCATAAGCATCTTGTGCTACATCCATTTCGAGAAATCCCATTGGATTGCCGATTCTTCTTGTACCGTTGTTACCAAAATAATACGGTTTAAAAGAAATAAGCGTATCATCTATTTTTGTTGAAAGATTTATAAAAGTAAAATACTCATCCATCGCCTGTTTATTAAAATCATAATAGTATCTATCGACAGTAGGAGTACCTGTTAGATTTTTATTATAGTCATTTTTGTAATTCTTTTTTAAGTCTTTGGTTTCTGCATATGTCAAACCTTTATATTCATGTCTATCAAAACGATTAAATGCACCAAAAATGCTCAGTTGGGTATCTTCTGATATCTCTATCTCTACCATTGTGTTGATATTTTTTCTATTTACTTCACCTACGCCAGTCCATTTGTCATGTGATGCGATGGACCCGGATCCGAAAACACCAAACATATCATTTATTTTTCCACTATCGAATCTACCAAAAGTTTTGTAAAATGAATCGCTTCCTATCGCTTGTTCAAATTCAAAACCCATGTCATCTTTAGGTGATTTTAAATTCATATTTATAGAACCTGCGGTGTTGCCAAAGCCTAAACCCACATTAGGAGCAGAAGCACCTGCAAAGAAATCAACACTTGCAATGTTGTTCATGTCTATGAGATATCCATTCGCTCCAACTCCTGCAGATATGCTAAAAGGTACCCCTCCAATAGTATTGGACATTTTGCTAAAAGTATCCCCAAACTGACCTCTAACTCTTATGCTATTCTGATCAAGTGTTAATGCATAAGGGTCAAGTGTCTCCACGCTTACAGAGGGCATTAGTTTCAATGATTCATTATAGTTTGAATTACCAGCTGATAAAGACTCTATTACTTCATTATCTATTGATTTGGAGTTATCAATATAATTCCCTTGTAAATGTAAAACTTTAGTATTATCTTTTACACTTGCCTCTATATTTATCTGTCCAAGACTATACGTATCTGCCACAGCTACAGAAGCTGCCACAGAGATTAAAAGTAAACTTTTCTTCAACTATTCTCCTCTTGTATTTTTGGCCGGATATCCCGGCTGAATATCGTTAACATTTCGCGTGTCTGTTCCGCACTGGAAGAAGCCGGCTTTAGCACGAGATGAAGATGCCTGATCGAACGTTTGAGTTGTGCAATCTGTGCTGCACACTCCCCGATATTTCCCAAGATCGCATTATCCAGAAAAACCTTCCCGTCAAAGAACTGATACCGCTGATTTAGCAACGCTTCATAGTTTGCCTGATGAAAATCAGGTTTTTCCGCTTTGGCCTGTACGGCACGCATGCATTTGATGAAATGGTCTGTCGCAGGCAGTGCTTGCGTATATGCGCTTTCATAATTTTCAGCCACACAAAACACGCGCATCAGAACCACCTCCGGGTAAAATCCCGCGATTGCATGATAGTACTCCTGAGCCTCTACGCACTGCTGCAGAGTCGCCCCCTGTGAAAACATCAGTCCATAGCCATGTTTTGCCGCGAACGCTATGGTCTCCGTCGTAGAAAACGTCGCGATATAGAAGGGAACCTTTTTTTGCAAGGGTTTCGGCTCCAATAACGGATAGCCGGAGAGCGTTTTATCTATCTTCTCTACACTCTCAAACATCTCTTCACGCAGGTTTTGCGGGCTTTTATCAAAATGCTCTACATCGTAGGCAAAACCTCCTTTGGCAAACCCCGCATCAATACGACCGGATGAGAGATTGTCCAGTGTGGCGATCTCTTCGGCGAGGCGGATACTCTGGTAAAAAGGTGCCAATAAAGCGGCACTCCCTATACGGATACGTGTGGTTCTCGCCGCAAGGGCAGCCATCATCAGCGTCGGGTTGGGGATCACACTGAACGCATTGAAGTGATGCTCGGCAAACCACACCTCATCAAAGCCAAGCGCTTCGGCATAGACACCCAGCTCTATATCGTTTCTTATGGTGTCACTGGACGAACCGTCATAGTTTTCTGTCAATAAAAAAATCCCTGTTCTCATCTTCTATCCTTCGCTCTGGCAAAAAAGCTCTCATACTCTTTGTCTTGAAGCTTATAGTGGTAAAAATGTTCAAAAAAGTGTTTTGTTTCTCTTTTCAAGTCAACCGAGTGCATCTGCTGAGGGTAAAGTATTTTACTCAGCCACACTATCCCTAGGATTGCTTCTGGAGAGGGACGATCCCACCAAAATCCGCCTACCGGCGAGAAGTAAACCTCCCCCTCCTGTACCGCTTTGAGATTTTTAAACAGCGGGTTTTGCATCAGCTCTTCCGGAGAAGTTTTGAAGTTTCTGTTGTTGGAAACGATGATCACATCAGGATCGAAGGCAAGCAGGAGCTCCGGGGTGATACTCCCCTTCACTTGAATATCTTTGGCGATATTCACCCCTCCGGCCTGTGTGATGAAGTCATCACCCCACCACCCTTTGCCTTCGCTTGATAGCTTGAAAGCACCGTTGATATAGAGTACTTTTTTTCTTTGCTCTTGCGCAGGGAGGTTCCGCTCTATCTGCTGAAGCTGTTCTTTCCAGTAGGCTATCAGCTCTTCTGCTTTTTTCTCTTTACCCAAAAAAATTCCGACCGCTCTGAACTCCTCTAAAAGTGTCCTCATCGTATGGCGGCCTATCCCCAGGGTAAAAACAGGAATGCCGAGCGCTTTGATTCGCTCATTTGTCTGAAGGGAGGTCACACCGGCAAATACAAGGTCCGGTTTGACCTTCAGCAGGGTTTCAAAGTTGACATCGCTGAAAGTTCCGATGCTTGGCTTTTGTGCCAATCCGGGGTAGAGTTTCTCAAAAAAAGGAAACCGCTGTGCACCGGGATGTGCAGAGATGGCCTCTTCCCCCAAAAAAAGCGCGATCTGCTGTACCGCGCCGCCGTAGCAGGTGATCGCTATCTTCTCTTTTGTCTCCACAGGCTCTACCCATTGATGGGCAAAGTCCTGTACCTGTACAACTCTCTCTTCTGCCCAGATCAATGAGAGTAAAAGACTCAGCAGTAAAAAACTACGCATCACTAATACCTGTAACTCAGAGAAGCAAATATGGTTCTGGGTGCACCCACCGTATAGGTAATTTCGGGCTTCACATTGATCTCGGATGCACCAAACGTCGAGATATATGCTTCATCCAAAAGGTTTGTACACGCCAGAGAGAGGGTCAGTGTATGTTTTTCGTCTATCTTGAACTCTTTACTCACCGAGAGATCCACAAGGAAATGGGAATCAACCTCATATTGATGCTCGACATCCACATAGCGTTTGCCCAGATAACGGACGATCGGCACGAACGTGTAGCCGTCCAATTCATACTCCGCAGAGAGGTTGGCAAAAAAGAGCGGTACATCAGGGAGCTGATTCCCTTTGGTTTGGATGAAGGAACCCGCTGAAGACTCGATATCCGTTGTAAACGCGTAATGGTTGTAGGTCGCTGCACCTCTGACCAAAAGATTGGGAAGCGCCCTGTAGCCTCCGCTCAGTTCTAGTCCATAGGACTCGGCTTCCGCCGTGTTTTGCTGATAGGTATAGTCAAGCACCGGATCGTAGAAAGTACCCCCTACATTTTTTACCTTGGAGTAAAACAGTGTCGCTTCCGCAGAGAACTTTCCTTCTTCATAGGCGTAAGTGAGATCGAAATTGTCAGACTCTTCAGGCTTCAAGTCTCCCCACATCTTTTGCAGGAGGGCTTCATCTTTGCCGATTGCCGAAAAGTACTTCATCATGCTTCCGCCAAAACCGTAGCTCGGGGTATTGTAGTTTCGTCCGTAACTTGCCTTGACAAAAGAGAAGTCATCCAGAAAATGGGTCACTCCCAGATTGGGTAAAAAAACCTCATAATCATTTGAAGGAAGCGTAAAGTCCACTGCCGAGACCTGGGAGAGCGCACGCTCGTAGCTTACATCCCCTATGCCTGCGGTGTTGTAGCTGGTCAGTTTCGGCGAGCTCAGCCAGAGATATTTCAGCCCCGCATCCACGATCGTCTGACCAAACCGCTGTTCATAGGTCAGAAACGGTGCACTGAACGTGTGCTTTTCATTGACCTTGACGATACGTTCCCACTTGACAAAATCCATCGTCGCCGCATCGCGCAGTTTTCTACTGGTCGGAGGCCCCGGAGGCTCATCCTCCTGATACCAGTATCCGGCTTTTATTTTAGCATTGTCAAATATATGTGCATACTCCAAAACTCCCCCGTAGGTATCATGGTCGACAAGCCAGTCGATCACATTCGAGCCACTACCAGAATAGCTGTACCCCTTGTCATTCAAAAAATAGGGGCGAAAGGTCACGGAATCAGCTGAAGAAAGCGGGACCTTGAGTTTTCCCAGGATCGTGTAGGTTTGAAAATCCTGCCTGTTACGGTCATAATAGCTGCTGTCAGTGGCCGAATCGCCCGTTAACTCCGTGTTGTAGTCAAGATCTTTATAGCGGGAGAGATCTTTGCTTTGCTCATAGGTCAAGCCTTTGTAGTTGTGTTTCTTCTCATCGTTGTAGATCCCATAGACTTCCCATTCGATCTCCTGCTTTGATGTACTCGCGGCACCGAAGGCAAAATTTTTACGGTTTGGGGATTCCCCCTCCCCTTTGAATTTATCGGCTTTTGTGAGGGAACCTGAGACGAAGAATTTTGCCATGTCGGCGACTTCGCCGCTGTCTACACGAAAATAGCTCTTCGTAAAATCGTAACTGCCCAGCGCCTGTTTGAGCTCTGCGGAAAACTTCCCGGATGGCTTTTGCATCTTCATATCCACCATACCGTTATCGCTTCCGTACCCAAAACCGCTGTCCGCTTTGATCGCCCCTTTTTCTACACTCACACTCTGCACGTTTTCGATATCGACCATCGTAGAGAGCCCTCCTCCCGGGCCGATCCCTTTCAGAGGCAGGCCCTCCAGTGTCTCACCGATATTTCGATCTCCCTTTCCGCGTATTTTATGGGTGATATTCATACCGAAAGGATCATGGGTACGGATATCCACCCCCGCTTCAAGCGAGATCGCCTTATAGGGACTGAGGAGCTCCGCACTGCTGATCACCTCGATCTCTTTGGCATTGACTACAGCTTCAGAACCGATGCTTGATGCTTCACAGACTTCTGTCTTGACCTCTATCTCTTCGAGTGCCACCGTTTTTTCTTCTGCCAGAAGCAGGGAACAACAGAGCGATGACGCCAGTAGTGTAAATGCTGTTTTTCTCTTTTTCATTGCACCGCCTTCTTTGATAGCAGATCATGTTTGACTTCGCTCCAAGGGTGGCGCTTGACTGCATCCATATTGGTACGGCGGTTGATCATACGGATGGAGAGCGGCTCGATCCAGTTCCAGAACTCCTCCAGGTGCTCTTGAGGAAAACCGGTCTCCTTGAGTGTTTTTTTATACATCGCCAACCAGATCTCGCGGTCATTTTCATCGATCGGTACTTTGAAGTGGCGCATGCGCAAGTGCGGCTCGCCGTGAACCGAGGTAAAGACTTCGCCCCCGCCGAGTGCCTCTACAAAAAAATCGGCACTCTTGTCAACTGCCATTTTAAATGCCTCTTCATTCGCCGGGAAAAGCTTGCCTACCTTTGTTTTGAGCAAAAGTTCGTGGTGGTACCATACCATCGCACGAATTTTATCTTCGCCGAGTGCCTTGAAGATCCTGTTGGAAGGGAAAGGCACCGGCGGATAGATAATATCGATCATCGAATCGACTACGCGTATCTCTTCCCCTCCAAAGCGTGCTGTTCTCCCCTCGCGAAGTATCTGATTGACCTGTGTAAATGAATTGATCCTGCCGTTTTGGCAACTGTTGTTTTCTCTGTTGTGTTGCATCTTTTCTCCTTTTTTATTTAATGATATGCACCCAAAAACCGCTCTCGTCGTCAATGATGTTTGACTGAGCCGCCGGCAACGCTTCCAATATAGCTGGCAATGCCTCCTGATAGAGGCGTACTTTGTCCTGAAAAGGGCGGCGCCACTCCTTATTGCGTTCATTCATCGTCTGTACGATCTCATCACGCAGTGCTGCACTGCCAAAACCGCCACCGATATAGGCATGGCCGCCTTCTTTGAGCACACGGACTATCTCCCGGTAGGCCCTCTCCCAATCGTTCCAGAAAGGGACCGAACCCCTGCTGACCACAAGGTCCATCGTAGCATCATCCAGTGCAAGCCTGGAGATATCGCCCACCAGGAAATCACTCCGCCCGATCAGCTCTTCTTCTTCGGCATAATCCCTGGAGAGCGCGATCATCTCGGGTGAGTGATCAAAAAAAGTGATATGCAGAGTGCTCAACCCCGCTATGGCACGCCCCAAGGCGCCTGTACCGCATCCCACATCCAGACAATGCCCCTCTTGTTTTCCTGTTCTTACGACGATCTGCCCGGCGATCACCGGATAGATCGGTGCAAACACTTCACGGACGATACGGTCATACCCCTGCGGGTCACCTGCACCGGGATATCTTTTTTTTCCCTGCATCTCCTCCTCCTTTTAAAATGAGATACTCAGCTCACACCCAAGTGTGCGCCCTCTGTCATAGTAATACCCTGTCGTATACTTTGTAGCGTACTGGTCATGGGTGACATTCCTCCCGTAGATTTTCGCCGTTGCCACATATCTGTCAAACACAAAATCTTTTGCGATATTGAGATCGATACGTGTATAGTCCCCCAAATCTGCATAGGATAGTCCCATGGGGCTCAGCGAACTCGTATAGGCACCTGCTTTTTTCCCTGAAAGATTGAAACGGTACTCATTCCACTGATGGGTAAGCAGCAGGCTGAAGGTATCACGCGGGATAACCACCCCTACCTCATCCTCCACATTCTGATAGTTTTGTGTCTCTTTGCTCAAGATCCTCGTCCATGAAAACTGATAGCGTGTATTGTCAGCGATCGTCCCTTTCAGTGTCAGCTCCACCCCTTTTGTACGGGAATCAACCTGCTTATAGTAGTAGTATTCGGAGTCATCAAGCATATAGGTATCGGAGGTCGCCCTTTTTTCATTCCGGATATCGGTGTCAAAATAGGTGACAAGGGAGTGAAAATAGGGTGCGATCTTGGATTCCAGTGCGATCTCATAGCGATACTGTTTCTCCGCATCCAGAGCGCTTCCATCCTTTGTCTGCATGGTAAAGTCGCCCGATACCCCCTGATCCCCGTAAAAATAGCGTGCACTGATCGCGTGCTGATCGTTCAGCGCATAGAGACCTCCCAGCGTCACGATCGATGCGGGGGAGAGATCAACCCCCTTGTTCGCATTTGGCGTTGCAAGTGCTTCTGATTTGGCAGCCGTCGAATCTTTGATCGATTTTTGGTCCCATCGGTATCCGGCATCTATGACAAGATCTCCGTCCAATAGGCTCTGTTCTATCGATGCCGAAGCCCCCTTGATAGAGGTGTCATATTTTATGTACGGGTTGAACAGATCCGAACCCACACCTTCGGCTTCTATGTATTGTGTTCCCAGCTGAACCCTGGTATCACCGAAGCGGGCATTGTGTCTTAAGCTGTATGTTCTTGTCTTCTCTTCATAATCGCGTGTTGAAGCCGCCGCATTTGCAAAGTTTTCATTATGTTCATTCTGTTGATACTTTGTATCTGCCAAAGAGAAAAGCGTGACATGGTGCTCGTTCCAGAGCATACTCCCATCAAGAGAGAGTATGGTCGTCTTCAGCGGATCATAATACCATTTGGAGTCATCCAGCGTCCCGTCGTGTTTCACCCCCCGCTGCATCTCAAGGCGCCCGCTGTCTTTATATGCCATAAAGTTCAGTGCAAAGCCGCCGTTACGTATTCCGCCGTTGAACATACCGGATTGACTGTCTGAGCCGTCAAACCATGTATTTTTGCTTTTTCTCTCAAAACGCGAAAGCATGATACCCATGTAGCCATTCCAGGAGTTTTTATCTCCAAAGCGTGTTCCTGCATAGAGGCTCTGTCCGTTTGCACCCGGCTGCGAGACCGCTTTTTCATAAAAAGCGCTGAGAACCCCCTCAGTCATTTTGGGCTCTTTGGTACGGATGATCACATAGGCGATATTGACGCCGGAGCCGCTGTTGGATGCCCCGACATTGATCGACGGGGCGATAGAGAGCGCTGTCGCACTTCGCACGATCTGTATCTCTTCGATCGCAAGCATCGGGATCTTGTAGAGGATACGGCTGGTAGAGGGCGGCAGAATCGCTCCGTCTATGATATAGGTGATATTTCCGTTCCCGCGCATATTGAGCGAAAAGGGGCTGCGGCGCCCATGGTAGGTAAGATCCATACCCGTCGCCTTGTTCAAAAGATCAAATATATCTTTGGGCTGATGCGCTTCGATCTCTTCTTTGGTGATCACCTCCGTGGCAAATCGCGCGCTTTTTTCTACTTTATAGAGATTTGTCGGGCTATCCAAAGCAACATCGTCACGCTGGTACGTTCCTGTATCATTGACATTCACCGGTTCCAGAGCGTACGTTTCCGCCGCCACTTCATTGCCCAGCAGCAAAAGCGTCATTGCTGCACTTATCCGTAATTTTTGTTTCATCCTTTTCCCTTCCTATTTTTTATGGTTGTTGTGGTTTTTAAAAAATATCTTCTCAAAACGCGCTTTTTCCTCCTCCAGCGAAACCTCTAAAAGCTCCGGATAAAAAGTGTGTATCAGCCATCTGATCCCGAGAAGCCGCATAAAAGAGGGTGGCCGTGAGATGTAGTTAAAGGGTGCTGAGGGCACAAGATAGACCTTTTTATCACGTACGGCACGAAGATGTTGGAAGTGCTGGTTTTTCTCGATCCCCTCTGCAAAAAGTGGTTCCATTGCGACGATCACATCGGGATCGGCCATCGCAACACGCTCCGCGCTCATCTTCTCCATCCCGTAATTCGAGCTCATCTGACACTCAAGGGCATTCTCTGCTCCGCTGTAGCGGAACGGTTCAAGATGGAACGAACCTCTGCACTCGCTGAAAAGCCCGTCTGCCCCCTCGGCGAAGTAGTAACGTACCGGCTTGCGCTGAGCAAGCTTTTCCTGAAGCGCATCGATCAGCGAAAGGGTCTCACGGGTATACGCGACAAGCGCTTCAGCCCGTTTTGTGTTTCCCGTCAGTTTGCCGTAGAGCTCAAACTGGCCCACCAGATCTTTGATGGAATCATTGCGGACCATCAGCACGGGAATCCCTAGTTTTTCAAGCTTCTGCACGATCTTCTCGGCGCCGTTCATCCGCCCCCACATGATGATCACATCGGGTTTTGACTCGGCTAGCACCTCAAAGTTTGGCCGCATCCCCTGCCCGAAGAAACCGCCCGCCACGGGTCTGTCATACGCTTCTCCCGCATAGGGCTTCTGCTGTTCGCTCCAGGGGAAATTCAGCGCGGCGATCACACCCGGGTCGAATGCCAAAAGGCTCATGGTCAGCGGAGGAGAAGCGGCGTAGATCTTTGTGACCGTTTCAGGCACCTCTACCTCCCTCCCGTAATCATCTGTGATGACCCTTGCTTCAAGCCCAAGAGTCAGTAAAACTGCTATAACAATGAAGATCCTCATTCTCTTCCTCCTTTATATATATGAGTATATAACGCTATCCAAAAAAATGTTTCCTATCTGAAAACAGGTACACAGCGTTTATGGAGATCATGTGTAATGATCTCGGCATTGATCCCGTAAACACGCTTGATCATATCGCTGTGGATCACCTCATCGGGTGCTCCGTCCGCTATGATCTTCCCTCCGTCCATCACCACAACACGGCTGGAGACAAGCAGTGCATGATCGGGGTAGTGTGTTGTTTTCAAAAAGGTATACCCCTCTTTTGCGAGAGAATCTATCAGCTCCAAAAGACGGATCTGGTTGCCGTAATCAAGCCCGTTTACCGGTTCATCCATAATGAAAACATTCACCTCCTGTGCAATGGCGCGCGCCAACAGCACAAGCTGTTTCTGCCCTCCGCTGAGCTGTCCGAAAGGGCGGTTTTCCAGCTCTGCTATCCCTACTCTGCGCAAAGCAGCGGAAGCGATCTCGTAGTCTTTTTTTGAAGGCGAAGCAAAAAAACCGAGCTTTGAGACGCGCCCCATCACCACCATCTCCAGTACCGAATAGCCAAAAGGGACATGATGGTACTGGGGGATATAGGCGATATGCGCAGCGATCTCTTTATGGGAGTAGGTTCTCAGGCTTCTCCCCGCTATCCTGATCTTGTCCTCCCCGTCCAAAAGCTTGAGTATCAGCCTGATCAGGGTACTCTTTCCGCATCCGTTCGGCCCCAGCAAAGAGACCACTTCTCCCCTGAATAGCGAAAAATCGATCCCTTTGAGCACCTTGTGTTTTTTATAGGCGAAATGAAGATCCTTCACTTCGATCATCGGTTCTAGTTCCATGCTGCCCTCGCATTTTTCAGTACAATAATAAAGATAGGAATCCCTATCAGTGAAGTCAGTATCCCGATCGGGATCTCAACACTGAGCGCCAGACGCGATACCGCATCCGCAGCAAGCAGAAAGGCGCCGCCGACGATTGCGCTCAGCGGCACCAGAAGCTTGTGCGAAGGCCCTATCGCCATACGGATGATATGGGGGATGATCAGCCCTATCCAGCCGATGATCCCCGCCATCACCACCGCCAAAGAGCTGGCGAGCGTGGCTAAAACGATCGCGATGATGCGGATCAGCCCTACATTCACCCCCAGCGCTTTTGCCTCTTCATCCCCCAGGCTGAGAAGATCAAAGTATTTGCTCATAAAGACCATCCCCGCAATACTCATCAGGATCGGAACAGCCACCAGAAGCACTTCATCCAGCTGCGCCATGGAGAGTGACCCCATCAGCCAGTAGACGATCGCCGGCAAGGTGCTGTAGGGGTCTGCCACATACTTCACCACAGAGAGCAGCGAGGTAAACAACGAGCCGCTGATCACTCCGCCGAGCACCAGCATCACGGTCGAGCGTGAATTGGTCACCATCGATCCCACCAGCACCGCAAAGCCCACTGCGATAAAACCGAAAACAAATGCCATCACCTGCACCACCAGCCAGTTCTCGCTCACCAGCATCCCGCAGGCTGCCCCGAAGGATGCGCCTGCAAGTACGCCTAAAATACCCGGGGAGACAAGAGGATTCACGAACATCGCCTGGAAGACCGCCCCGCTTGTCGCCAATGCCGCGCCGATCAGTATCGCCAGCAGGATGCGCGGCAGACGAATCTCCGTAATAATGTTATGGATAAGCTCCAGATTATATGACGCATCTACGGGCGTAGAGAATATCAGGTTGTTCATATACGCACGAAATACCTCTAAGCTTATAGGGTACTGCCCCCAAAGGAGGGAAAACAGAGCAAGAAAACCCAAGATCACTATTCCCGCCAGGATATATCGACGCTCTTTTCCGACCATTCTCATTCCTAATACTTCATTGTCACGCTGAAGAAGACCATACGCGGTGTACCTGTCTGGTAGGTGCTTGATGTCGCAGATGCTGCAAGCACGTTATCGGGCGTATTGATCGTCGCGATATACTTTTCATCGGTCAGGTTCGTCGCCGTCAGACGGAAGAGCGTATCTTTTGACCCCAGGAAGTTTTTTGCCCTATAGGAGATATCCAGATCTGCCACGGCAAAACCGTCCACCTTTTGCGTGTTCTCCACATCCCCATAGCGGCTGGATGTATAACGCACGCTTGGGGTAAAGGTCCAGTTGTCCAGGTAGTACGAAAGTGCTCCTGTTGCCATGATCTTCGGCGCATCCGGAAGCTGATTGCCCTTGATATCGCTCGTGGTAGTCGCACTCGTTGCAAAATCCTGATCAAACGAATAGCGGTTATAGGAGAGCCCCATCATAAAGTCCAGATCATCATTCACTGCACCATACGCCGAGAACTCCGCACCGTACCCCAGAGCATCGCCCAGGTTAGCGGGGTAGTTGACATCCAGGTCACTGTCATAGATATTTGCCTGCTTATTGCTGACAAAAGAGACAAAAAGACTCGGATGGAGTGTGACAGAACCGATGGTTGTTTTATACCCCAGATCGATATTGTCTGAGGTCTCCAGCTCCAGATCGTTCCAGAGCTGCTGCAGTGTGATCCCCTTGCCTTTGAAATTTGCGTAGTTGCTTGTATAGGTCGGATAGAGGTTCACATCAAACCCATAGGTACGCGAATAGTCAAGATAGACGGCACTTCTCTCATCAAGCTTGTACGCCAGATAGACGGATGGCAGCCAGGTTTTGAAGGTCTTTGCTTCGACGCTCCCCCACGGATCAAATGTTGAAGTAGCGATCGCCGTCTCATAATCGAGGCTTGTATTGCTGTCCGTCAGATAGTTTTTGATCGAACTGAGTTGAAAGTTCTGGTACTGCAGACCGGCAGAGTAGATGAAGTTCTCCGCCTCTCCGCTTACCTCCACAAACGGCGACTGCAATTCATGATGCTCCACCTCTGCCAATGAGGCATATTTTTTAAAGAAAAGCTCCCCATCTGCATTCACCCCGTACATACGTCTATCCGTTGGAGGCCCGGGAGGAAGCTGCTTGTGGTACCAATACCCTGCTTTGGCTTTGAGCGCCTCGCTGAAGCGGTGTTCATACGCCGCAACGGCACCATACAGGTCATGATCCATCTTCCAATTGATCACGCCCTGTTTTGCCGGTGTCGCATCAAATTTTGAAAAGAAGATCTCCCCCTTATCCTGTTTATAGTAGGGCTTGAAGGTGATCGTGTCATCAGAGGTGGGTTTGTAAACCATATCGGCAAAGATATTGGTCGTCAAAAAATCCTGCTTGTTGAAATCATAATAATCCACATCGTTCGCTGATGTCGGTTTGGTTGTCTTGAAGTCTTTGTCAAAATAGGTATCAAGGTCCTCTATCTGGGCATAGCTCAGAGAGTCATAGTTGTGGTGTTCATCGCTGTTTCGGATGGCATAGAGCTTTGCCTCAAAACGCTCATTTGGCGCATAGGAGAGCCCCACCATGCCGTTGACCCTTTCCAGGTCGCCTTTCCCCTTATATTTGTCATTAGAAAGTGTGGAAAAAGAACCGAAAGCAGCAAAATCCCCTATTTTTCCGGTGTCAAAACGCAAAAACGACCTTTTGAAATTTTCCGTACCAAACGACTGCGACAGGATGGCTCCAGCTTCTTTTTTGGGGTCAAGGACATTCAGGTCCACCTTTCCGATCAGGCTTGAAAATCCCAGGTTCTTATCCACGGGGAGGTACCCTTTCAGCAGATCGATCGAAGCGGTATTTTCCATTTCAAGCATATATTTGCCGCCTCCCGGATTTGAAGAGAGGGGCATACCGTTGATCATATAGACACCTCCCGGCCCGGACTGGCTCTTTCCGCGGATACGGATCGGGTCGTGGAAAGAAGGCTCATTTGATCCCGCCGTATCTGCCGGGGTAAAATTCACCGACGGGGAAAAAGCGATCACCGTGTAAGGGTTCATATTGGCATGGCTGGAGAGCGTTGCAATGCTTTTGGAGGTAAAGTGCTCAGTATTGTCGGCTTTTGAGAGATTATGCTCCTCCAAAAAGAGAGGATCTCCTTCTGCCATTACATCATTGACTACGATCGATTCTATACTTATTGGATTTGCCGTCAGTGTCGCTGTTGCGACAAGCGACAAAACAATACTTCTTTTTTTCATCCTATGCTTCTCCTAAAATTTGTTGTATCTCTTCATTGGTAAGCTCTACATCCAGAAAGAGCTTGTAAAACTTTTTGATCTGCGTATAAATATCTGCTCTATACACTTCGGGATGAAAGCGATAAGCAAGCCACTCTATCCCTATGATCCGCATAAAAGAGGGCGGTCTGTCGATCCAATTGAAGGGTCTGTTCGGGACAAGGTAGACCCGTTTTTTCTGCACCGCCTTCAGGTGCTGCCAGAGCGGGTTTGACACGATCTCGTTATACACCAGTCGATTTTGTGCGATGATCACCTCAGGGTTGTATCCCAAAAGCGTCTCGAACGTAATGCGCTCCAGGCCGCGGAGATTGCTCTGGGTACATTGGTGTACATTCTCTCCCCCTGCGTAGTTGAGCGCTTCGACATGAAAGGAGTCACTGCATTCGGTCGCAAGCCCATCTACTCCCTCAGCATAGTAGTAACGTGTCGGTTGAACCCCCTCAAGCACTCTTTTGACATACGCCATACGCTCTTTTGTGTATGCGCTCAGCTGCTCCCCCCTCTCCTTTTCGCCGATGGCTTCCGAGGCAAGAAGGATGGATGAGGCCATCGCGTCTATCTTGCGGAAGGGAAGCGTAAGCGTAGGGATCTTTGTCTTTGCGATCTCCTGCGAAACCTTTTCATGAAGATAGTCATCCTCCCAGACCAGTATCAGGTCAGGGTTGTACTTCAGGATCGTCTCTACATTCATCCCCGCTCCCGTACTGTGAAACGTCCCTATCACCGGAAGCTCCAGGAACGTTTTGCTCAAATAGCGCTCATCCGCATCATTGTTCAGGTTTTTCGCATCAAAATTCAAACCGGCCATCTTCTGCGGATTGATCGCATAGAGAAGATAGTTCATCGGCGGTGACGAACCGAAGACTTCTTGAGGCGCTTCATTGATCGTTTTTGCGTGCAAAACAAGACTCAAAAACACTAAAAGCGGAAGAATCTTTTTTATTAACATTCTGTTTTCCTTGTGATTTTGTTAAGAGAGTATGCAAGAGTGATTCCAGATTGCTGCTCTTTTGGCAATTTTGGGCATCTGCCGTATATTTTCATATCGACGCTAAACAAACATTTCCCCTCTGTATATTATAATATATAACGATATAGAAAGAGTATCGTTATATATACTTATAAACAACGAATTGTATAAAATTATTCTTAAATTTATACGAACAGGATTTTTATGTCCGGCATTTCCCCTATCAAGCGCTATTTTCCCTTGCAGCCATTGTTCATTATCTGGGCGTTGAAAATTACAAATACACCCCCGTAAACAGTGGGAGAAGAGTCTATAGCTTAAAAAAAGAAGCCCAAGTCATGCAAGATGCTGATATAATACTCCTATGAAGATAGGTACAGACATTATACAGATAGAGCGTGTACGCAAGATGATCGAAAAGTACGGCGTAAAGTTCCAGGAGCGTTTTCTTACACATTCCGAGATCGATGCATCCAGGAGAGTGGAGTCCATTGCAGGGCTCTGGGCAGCCAAAGAGGCAATCGCCAAGGCATTGGGATGCGGGATAGGCGCAGAGCTATCCTTTCATGATATTATCATCTATAAAGATCAAAAAGGAGCGCCGCACTTCAGGCTCTCCCCCCAGGCCCAGGAACGGCATCAGATCAAAAATTCATCGCTCTCTATCAGCCATGATGGCGGCTTTGCCATATCTATCGTAGTCATAGAGATCTAAACCATCAAAAACAGGAGAATAAAATGAAAGCGATCGTAACCCTACTCTTAACACTCTTCATCGCAGGTTGCAGCACCGGCCAGCCGGAGAAACACGCTCCCAAAGTGCTAAAAGCAGAAAAGCCCCAGACGCAGACTCCAAAAAATTATACGCCTCCCGCTCCGCCAAAAAAGTCTTTTAAGCCTAAAGAAGTTCAAACAGACAACTATACCTCAGAGTACATGTATCCTTCAAACAAAGTGCAGCCCAACCCGGTCAAAAAAGAAGAGAGAACGGAGCAGAATACCGCCGGCGACACCATAACCAAAGAGGAGTGTATCGCAATGATCGGAGAAGAAAAGTTTGAAAAGTATACCGAGATGTTCTCAAGCGAAGCAGCAGCGATCAAACGATGTACACTCCTCAAGGCGATGCAAAACCATTAATGTTGCAATGCATCAGCTTACAAGTTTTACTTTCTGAAGTGCACCATCTTAAAACGGTCGCCCATCATCGTGGGGGCGATCAGCGTCTTGATCTTGTCAGCCTCCCTGACATAGGCTACCTTGTCCGCCTGTTTTGAATACATCTCCAGGATATCAATCAGTCCAAACCGGATCAGCGCCCTTGCCTGTGTCTCATAGGCCTCTTCTGCAAAACCCGCAGCCTCAAATGACTCAATCACATGCCCGAAGTTCACATCATAGGTAATGTCATCTTTTTGGTAAGCGTCGGCAAGCTTCAGTTCTTCATCAAAGAGCGGGAAGGTTTCGTGCTTTCTGTAGACCCGGATGGAGAAGTCATTGCGGACATACTTCTCCCCGTAATCAAAACTGACAAAATCGCACTTCCCGATCCCCGCTGCCATCGCCTTGGCAAAAGCCTCGTACCCCACAGCGACCTCTCCCTGTTTCAGATAATGTTTCTGGGCCCATTGCAGCAGATTTGCAGGCGCCTCTTCCCAGCTTATCGTATGATCATCAACAACTGCGATCTTCCCGTCTTTCAGGAGTTCGCAGGGAAATGCATCAAAAATCTCATTGGCGACCACAAAGGCATACTCTGCTTTCACGTCATCGATATCATCAAAGTGGGTGATCTTTATATCCTCACCAAAACGCTCTTTGATATACTCAAGCTGTGCTTTCTGAACTTCAGGTTGACGCTCCACGATACCGAACTTCAATGTCTCAATAAGTGTTGGATCACAGGTATAGAGCCACTGGATCATGTCGCAGAGCAGATACCCCTGATGCGCCCCCACCTCGATCAGCCATCCGTTGCGGTCCGCCTTGCCTTCGCTCAAGAGCTTGTAGAAGTGGTTGGCGATACTCGCACCGAAAAACCTGCTGGTGCTTACCGCCGTATAGAAGTCCCCGCTTTTCCCTATCGCTTTGAACGTTTTATAGTACCCGTCCTCCCCGTAGAGCCATTCATCCATATAGGCACTGAAACGCATTACTCCGCCATCCTCGCATAGAGCTTCAGCAACTCTATCTGTTTATCGATGGCATAGATCTTCTGGTCAAGTTTGCGGATCTGGAGTGTGTTTTGCATCACGTCCGCATCCAGAGAGGTCTTCTCCCCCGCTTTCGCTAAATTGCTTGTCACTTCATAAAGATTTTCATAGAGCTTTTCATCTTCGCGCGCCAATGCGATCTTTCTCTCCAGGATCTCAAGGTTGCTGAGGATCCACTCATACTCCTGCTCCACAGTATCTTCGCGATCCAGTACCTGCACCTCAGCCTGAAGCTTGGCTACCTTGCTCGCCTCGATATCGTCAAAGGTGTTGATATCCAGGGGCATACTGACAGAAATTCCATAACTATAGTATTTCTCTTTCAAATTAGGATTTTGAAAAAGTGGATTAATATCACCATCTGTATACTGTCCGCTCACACTTACTGTTGGCAGATATTTTGCCCATGTCATCTTCTGGTTATGGCTCATCTCGAGTGCTTTTTGCCTGTCTCTTTGCAGTTCAAGGTTCGCCTCTTTGTAGGCTTTCTTGTTGACAAGCGTCAGCGTGGGAAGCTTCAGGGTATCGGGATCTTTGTCGCTGAGGAGCGTAAACTGCTGCTGGTATGCCCGCAACCCGAGCTGCAGCTCCAGCAACGTCGTCTCATCCTGGCTTTTTTTCAGCATTGCCTGGTCCAGGAAACTGCTGTCAAGCAGCCCCGCATTGTAGCTGTCGCGTTTCTGGCGGATATCGATCTTGTCATTGTTGATCTGATAGCGCATCTTCTTTTGCTGGAGCCTGTTTTTGTGGATATTGAAGAGTGTCGTGACCGCATCGGCGATCATCATCCGCCTTTGCAGCCTGATCTCTGCATCATTGGCCTCACGCAGTGCCTCAGAGTACTTGATCGCATAGTAGATACCGCCCGAGCGGAAGATAGGCTGATCAATACTCACTGTGAAATTATCAGTAATAATCGTACCTGACTTAAATTGCTCATTAAAACTTCTATTATATCTGAGCATCACAGGGTTGACCCAGCTCTTGGAGAGTTTATCGCTCTCCAGCTCATTGGTCTGCATCTGATAGTCAAAGATCATCGATTTCTTGGTCGAGAGTATCTCCCCCAACTCATCTGCATAAGAGAGCATCGATACTCCCGCCGCCAGTAACACTGTTCTCATTATGCTTGCTTTCATCTCTCAATCTCCTTTTTACTGAGCAACATTTCTTCTCTTTCGTGGCTATATTTTCGTTCTGCCCACTCTCTCTTACAGCATGGGCTTAAAAGCCTACCCTTCATCCCTCTATTTTGGTGCGTGGCTACGCACCCTACGCGCTTTTTACTTTCTCATTTTTAATTGCAACTTACCTTCTCTAATGCGGATTCGAGGCGTTTGAATCCTTCATCCATCTCTGCCTTGGTGATCGTGATGCTGGGCAGGAAACGTACTGTGTTGCGTCCCGCCTTCAAGATCACTAATCCCTCCTGCATCGCGCCTTTGATCGTTGCAGCCTGGATCTCTGCAGATCTTGCACGCAGTCCTCTCATCAGTCCGATACCCACCTCTTTTTCGAAGAGGTTTTCATAGCGCGCTGCGATATCCTGAAGCTTCGTTTCAAAGTAGAGCAGCGCTTCGGCTACAGCACCGCTCTCATAGTACTCCTCGAGGATTTCCAATACCGCCAATCCGGCTGCCGTACTCAGGTAGTTCCCTCCAAAGGTGCTGCCGTGGTCACCCGGTACAAGAAGCTCCTTATGCTTGGTCATCACTGCTCCGATCGGCACCCCGCCGCCAAGCCCTTTGGCAAGCGTGATGATATCCGGTTCGATCTCATAGAGGTTGGAGGCGAGGAACTCACCGGTACGGTAGACCCCTGTCTGCACCTCATCTACGATCAGCAAAATGCCTTTCTCTTTGAGGTGTGCGGCAAGTTTCTGGATCTCCTCTTTCTCAAAAGGCTGGACACCGCCCTCACCCTGGACCAGCTCGATGAGCACCGCTACGGTCTCCCCATCGATCGCTTTGTAGACATCTTCGATACGCTTCTCATAGCTGAAACCTTCAGGATAGGGTGAGAAGTTCGGTGTATGGAAACTCTCCTGTCCCGTTGCCTTCACTGTCGTGATCGTACGTCCGTGAAACGAGTGCTCAAGGGTGATCACTTTGTAACGCTTGTTCTCAAACTTTGTCTCTCCGTATTTGCGGGCGATCTTGATCGCCCCTTCGTTCGCTTCCGCACCCGAGTTAGCAAAGAATACGCCCATATCATATCCGCTGAGTTCTACCATCTTCTGTGCCAGTTTTGCCTGCGGTTCGATCACCTGGAGGTTTGAGATGTGGATGATGTTCTTTGCCTGGTTGCAGATCGCCTCAACCAGCTTGGGGTGGTTGTGCCCTACAGAGTTTACCGCGATACCCGCACCGAAATCGATATAGTCTCTTCCATTCTCGTCGTAAAGTGTAGCCCCTACGCCTTTGACAAAGTTCGTATAGTCACGTGCATAGGTATGAAGCACATATTTTTTGTCTAATTCTTCTAATGTCATTTCCGATTTTCCGTTTGTGATTTTAATTTGTCATATTATAGCAAAGTTTGCTTCTCTCTTGATATTTCCAGATAACGCTCTCCTCTCTCAAAAAGAATACACTTTCATTGACGTTCATAAGTTAAAACCACTCCGAATGTATGCTATGATGACAGAGAAGTTTATACCAAAAGGCTAATATGTGAAACTCCTCTGGTCTTTTTTTCTCCTGACCTTTACGCTCTGGTCCATACCGGTCGATACAAAGCTCTATGAGGGCGAAAATACACTGGCCTACTATGACCAGCTCTCACAGAAACTCTCTCACTTTACACCGATGGATGACGAGGAAGCCGAACGGCTTCAAAATGAAAAAGCGCTCCTTGAAAAGCTCAGGATACTGGTCACAAAAGAACCGCAGGTTCAGACATTTGATACTTCACTGGTCGAAGAAGAGACCATCAGTGAAAACGAATGGATGAAACAGTTTGTGATACTTTCTTCAGCGGTTGAGCAGAAACAAAAGCTTGAAGAGATGCAGGAGTTTACCCAGGAGAGGCTTGGCTACCTCAAAAAAACCATAGAGTCTATCACCGACCCTCAATATAAAAATCTTCAGCTTTACCAGCTTCAGTTCGCCTACTATAAGCTCAAACAGCATCATGACGAACTGGCATTCAGAAATCTGACTCTCTTCATAGAAGAAGGGGAAAGAACGCTCTCCCTCCTCATAGAAAAAGTCCGGTTCGATATCAAAAAAATCAATAGTAATGCAGCCAAAACAGCAAAAGAGCTTGAAGGCATCAACAAGAAACTGATCGCTGCAAACCTTTCCAAGGAACGGGAACTCCTTTCGCAGGAAAATATCTCCAAAAAACTTTCAGAACGGATCGATCATCTGATCAAGGAGAAAAATACCGCCCTGCTGAAACTTGCAGAGCAAGAACTGCTCGCAGGACACTACTACTTCCAGACCAAGACATTCCAATCTTTCCTGCAATCGCAGAAAAAGATACGCAGCATCCTCTCCCAGCTCTCCTTTCAGAACACTCTGCTGCATGCAAAACTGACGGTACTGGAAAGGCTGGGCAAAGAGAGCGAAGAGGTGATAGACTATAACGTACTTTCGCTCAGAGAGAAGCTCTTTTCAAGCTATGATAAGTTTTATGAATCTCTACAGAAACCGTTTGTTGTGATCGATGAGACACCGATCAGTTTCTTCAGCATTCTCAAACTGCTCGGGATTCTGCTGGTAGGGTTTGTCATCGCCAGGATCTATTTCCGGCTCTTTATCATACTCTACAAAAAACGTAAAAGGACCCGGGCTGTCACGATCAAGATTATTGCCAATCTCGGGGTGACGCTGATCCTTTTTGCTGCATTTGTCATTGCTCTGGGGAGTATCGGCCTGAGTATTACCCATCTTGCCGTCATTGCCGGTGCACTCTCCATCGGTGCAGGATTTGCGCTCAGGAGTATCGTCTCCAGTATGATTTCAGGTATGGTGATCCTCAGTGAAAAATATATTAAAACAGGGGATTATATCACGATCAATGAAGGTCTGACGGGCAAAGTCATCGATATCGGTTTCAGGGCAACGGTCATCCGCACCATCGACAATATCGATATCATCGTACCAAACAGCGATCTTATCGACGGGCAGGTGATCAACCTTACGATGGAAGACCGTATCCGCAGGATCTACGTTCCTTTCAAGGTCCCCTATGGCAGCAATATCAAAAAGATCAGATCACTGATCATCAATGCAGTGATGGAGAGCAATATCAAACTCATCCGTGATATCCCCCGCAAAAAACCTACTGTATGGATGCACACTGTCGGGGAAAGCTTCATAGAACTGGAGCTGCTGGTATGGATCGAAGGGCTCAGGCCCTCCACCCATTCCAACCTGCTTATCCTCATCTATGAGACGCTGCAGGCCAACGGCATCGATATGCCGCTACCGCAGCTTGATGTGCATATGAATGAAAGAAAACGCTCCAAAAGGCCTCCATCGGCAAATATCGCAAGACCTGTAATATCATAAGGGGCAGGAGTCGCAGGTTTGGCGCCGTCAAACGTTTGAGATGCTCCATCGCGGCTTAAACAGAAGGGATATCGATCCTGTAACTTACATTTCTCCCGGCAGTCCCTTCAACCAGTTTGATGCATCCCATTTCCAAGAGTTCAGCGATATCTCTCGATGCGGTTGTGGAAGCACTGTCTGAGATACGCATATATTTTTTCTTACTCAGATTACCTTTGAAATTCTCTACTCCGATATCCAATATAAAATTCAGTACTTTTATTTGTCTTGCATTGAGGTTTTCATCTCTGTATTTATCCCAAAACCTTGTTTTTAAAACAATGTGGTTGAGTTTGCTTTTTGTATCAGATAATGCCTTATATAAGGTCTGTAGAAACCACTCGCACCAATAGGTGACATCAAGGTGGTTATCCTCTTTTTTTATATATCCCGTACTCTTCTCCAGTGCCTTATAGTACCCCTTTCTATCCTCATTGATCGCACTTGACATTGAATAGAGTCTTGATATCTTTGAGTTTTCTATTTTGGATAAAACGAGATCTGTTATCGCTCTGGCGATCCTTCCGTTTCCGTCTTCAAACGGATGGATGATGACAAACCAAAGGTGAGCGATCGAGGCCTTGATCAAACTTGATTCAGCGGCATTGAACCAGTTTAAGAATCTATCCATTTCATCTTCCAGATTTTCTCTCGGCGGTGCTTCATAGTAAACGACTTCCCTGCCTGCACATCCGCCAACGATCTGCATCGTATCGGGGCCTCTGAAATCTGCGGTATTTATCTTGTGCAAACCGCTATATTCCTTTGGGAAAAGTGCGTTGTGCCAGCCAAACAATCTTTCCAGGGTCAGATCCTCTTCATAGTTTGTATTGGCATCGATGAGGATCTCTACCAGGTTATCTGTTTTTTCATCAAGTTTTTTATCGTCAACGGCCTTGAGTCCAAATTTTTTGGAGATAGAGGCTTTCACACTGTCTCGATTGAGCAGCTCACCTTCTATGGCAGCGGTACTCATTGCTTCATTTAAAAGGGCATCATATTGTCTTTGAATTATATTCTCTTGATTCATTGTTTCGGTCAGAGCGATAAGATAGCCTTGCTCAAGTGATATTTTCTGGATCAAGGCTTCCAATCTTCTGGAATCATAGGTAAAGTTCGGATAATCATCTTGCTGCCATATCCATT
>JAQUFB010000016.1 GCA_028684885.1 Sulfurovum sp.
GGTTCTTCCGCGATATATACAGGAAGCTTTACCAGGTCGGAAAGATACTTGTCCAGCCCTCTGATCAGTGCACCGCCGCCTGTCAGTACGATCCCGTTCTCTACGATATCTCCTGCAAGTTCAGGCGGCGTCTCTTCCAAAACAGATTTCAGCGCATCAGCTATCTCTTCGAGGGAAGGTTTGATTGCTGTCCTGATATGTTCTGACGTGATCTCAATAGCCACAAGGCTGCCGTTTACCTGGTCTCTACCTCTTACGAATGTGGTAAGCTCCTCGTCCAGAGGGATGGCTGTACCGATCTTGATCTTGAGGTCTTCGGCGACACGCTCACCGATCAGAAGGTTGAAGTTCTTTTTGATGTAATCTGCGATTGCCTGGTCTAGATTGTCTCCTGCAATACGGATAGATTTGCTCAGAACAAGACCGCCCAGGGAGGTGACACCGATCTCTGTCGTACCGCCGCCGATATCTATGATAAGGTTCCCGTTAGGGTCTTTCACCGGGAGTCCCGCACCGATGGCTGCAGCCATCGGTTCTTCGATCAGATAGACATATCGTGCACCTGCACTCAGAGCAGAGTCTTTGACCGCACGTCTTTCAACCTGTGTCAGGCCGTAGGGTACACAGATAATGATACGCGGAGAAAGGAAGCCTTTTCTTTTGTGTGCCTTTTCGATAAAGTAGCGGATCATCATCTCGGTCACTTCGAAGTCGGCGATAACTCCATCCTTCATAGGACGGATCGCCTTGATGTTACCGGGGGTTTTCCCCACCATCTCTTTCGCCTCCTGGCCTACAGCCAAAATACGCTCCTGGCCATGTTTGTCGTACTGTATTGCTACAACCGAAGGCTCATTGATCGCGATCCCCTGTCCTTTCACGAGTACAAGTGTGTTTGCCGTTCCCAGGTCTATCGCCAGGTCATTGGAAAATATACCTAATAATTTTTTAAACATCTATTGCTTCCTTCCGCTTGTTTTATGCCGTTTTTTTGTTTTTGATGTAAACTGGTTTTGCGCCTTCACTGACCACATCTTCCGTGATGACAACTTCATACCCTTCAAGCTCCGGCAGTTCATACATAATATCAAGCAGTATCTCCTCCAGGATCGAACGCAATCCACGCGCTCCGGTCCTTCTGTCGATTGCTTTCTGTGCAATATGCTCCAGCGCTTCCTCTTCAAATGTCAGTTTCACATTATCGATCGCAAAGAGTTTCTGATATTGGTTTACCAATGAATTCTTCGGTTCAACCAAGATGCGTACCATGGCTTCTTTGGTGATTTTTCCAAGTGTGGCAAAGATATGCAGACGGCCGATAAGTTCCGGAATAAGACCATAGGATACCAGATCGTCGGATTCAACCAGATGCAAAAGCTCTTCGCTCTCCATCTTTGGACGTTTCTCCTGACCAAAACCTAAGATATTGCCGCCAATCCTTCTTTTGATAATATCGTTCAATCCGTCAAATGCCCCGCCGCAGATGAAAAGGATATTGGTGGTATCTATCTGAATAAAGTCCTGGTTGGGGTGTTTACGCCCGCCTTTTGGTGGTATATTGACCACTGAACCTTCGATGAGCTTCAGCAGGGCTTGTTGTACCCCTTCGCCTGATACATCACGGGTGATGGATCGGTTTTCCCCCATACGTGCGATCTTGTCGATCTCGTCGATAAATACGATACCTTGTTCTGCGAGTTCTACATCACCGTCTGCAGCCATCAAAAGCTTTGTGAGGATATTCTCTACATCCTCCCCGACATATCCCGCCTCGGTGAGATTGGTCGCATCCGCAATAGCAATGGGCACATTGAGGAATTTTGCGATCGTTTGTGCCATGAGTGTTTTCCCTGATCCCGTTGGACCGATGAGAAGTACATTGGACTTGGAGATCTGTGTTTCATCTTCCTGGTCTATATCTCTGAAGATACGTTTATAGTGGTTATAGACCGCTACCGAGAGTGTTTTCTTCGCTTCTTCCTGGCCGATCACATAGTCACTGAGCATCTCATACATCTCTTTTGGTGTATAGAGCGTGTGAGCGATTTCAGCGCTGCTTATCTCTTCCAGTTCTTCTTCGCCAAAAAGGATCTTATAGGCCGAGATCACACAGTTTGAACAGATATATACCCCTTCACCTGCGATCAGCGGATTCTCCATACTCTCTGTAGCATGACAAAAGCTACACTCTTGTTTATTTGACATTCTCATTCCTTGTAAAAGGTATTCCTCTTTTAGAGGTTTGGATAAACTCGCACAGCTGTCTTACTTTTGTCGAGTCACTGCTTTCAAGCAGTGATGCTGCAACCTCCTGAAGCGGTTGCCCCTGTTCAAAAAGTTCTCTGTAGGCTGATTTGAGTGCATTGATATCTTCACGGTCCATCGCGCGTCTAAGTCCTGTAAGATTGAGTCCGCGCAGGGTGGCACGATTCCCTTCAGCAAGACAGAAGGGGGGGATATCCTGTGACAGTGCCGAAGCTCCGCCGATCATGGCAAAGTCACCGATATGGACAAACTGGTGAATCGGAGTAAGCCCGCCGATGACGACATAATCTCCAAGTTCGACATGTCCTGCCAGTGTCGCACCGTTGGCAAGGATACAGTGGTCACCGATGATGACATCGTGCCCCAGGTGCACATATCCCATAAAGAGGTTGCCGTTTCCGACCTTTGTGACAGAGCCACCGCCCTGGGTCCCTGGGTTGAAAAGGGTAAACTCTCGGATCGTATTGTTGTCTCCGATAATAAGCTGCACCTCTTCGCCTTTGAACTTCAGATCCTGCGGGATTGTACCGACCGCTGCATGGGAGAAGATACGGTTATGTTTTCCGATAGTGGTGTCCCCTTCGATCACGGCATGTGATGCTACTGAAGTGCCATCACCGATCTTTACCTTCGGGCCGATATAGGCAAAAGGGCCGACTGTGACATTTTCCCCCAGTTGAGCACCATCTTCGATAATCGCCGTTGGATGGATATTTGACATCAACACTATCCTATTTGTCTACGATCATAGCTTTAAGCTCTGCCTGGGCCACCAGCTTGTCATCTACATAGGCCTTCCCGTCCAGGTTCCAGATTGCACCTTTGTTTTTGATGACGTCAAGCTTGTATACAAGTTGGTCTCCCGGCGTTACAGGCGCACGGAATTTTGCTTTATCGATGCTCATAAAGTAAACCACTTTTTCGGTATTACTTGCTTTTTCCTCATCGCTCATACTTTCAAACGCAAGTACACCACCGGCTTGTGCCATACCTTCGATGATCATCACACCGGGGAAGATAGGGTGGTCAGGAAAGTGCCCCTGAAATACAGGCTCGGCAATAGTGATATTTTTGTAGCCTACGATAGATTTTCCCGCTTCAAGCTCTGTGATTCTGTCAACAAGCAAAAAAGGGTATCTGTGTGGTAATATGTTTTGAATTTGTGTTACATTAAATAGCAAAATAAACCTCAGGATATTAAATTTCGTAATATTCTATCGAAGTAATGCTAAAAGGTCTATTAGGATGAGTGGGGGCTGCACAGCTGAGGATCAGCTGTATTTATGTGTAGTAAGCCATACATCGAGGGAGGGCAGTGCATCAAGAGGTTTTGGGTCGCTCCTGACCACTTCGGCAAAACTTTTGACTCCCATCGAGAGGAGATACTGAAGATTGTCATCGAAGGTTGCCTCTTCGATCACGAAGATATTCTCTTTGTGTACTTCAAACATATATCCGCCATTGGGGATAGGGGACATGGAGAGTGTCACGGTGTAGTGGTCTTTGATGATGCTCTCTTTTTGCGAATACATCAGCCCGATGTTATAGCCTTCTTTGGCAAATCCTTTGATCACGACGACCAGTACGCGGTTCTCTCCCTCTTTGGAGGAGTTGAAGATATTGATCAGGTCCTTGATCGTCTTGTAGCCGGGCAGTCTGGCCATCAGTCCCTCAAAGTAACCGATAAGTCTTGTCTTTATCAGGAGCCCCATAAAGTATAAAAGCAGTACGAAACTTCCCAGGGCCAGCAAAAACCACAAAAATTTGTGGTGTTCGGGGGTAAACCCGACCGTGGTAAAGACCCACCCCACAAGCATGTCGACCTTCCCGTACATCCAGAGGATCAGGACGACAAAGATCGTGATGGGCAGCAGCCCGAAAAGTCCCTGCAGGACGGTTTGGGTGAAGTGTTTGAGTGGTTTGAAGTTTTTCATGATCATATCCTTAGTTTATTATCTTAGGTGGAATAGGCGGACGGCTATTCTCTTTTAATGGCGAAAAAACCAGATCTACATCTTTTAGTTTGAACATAAAAGGAGAAATGTCACCTTTTAGTATGATTTTATCGTTCTCACGTAAATAAGTATATTTAGCATCGTCTAAAGCTTTCATGGTTTTGTTATCAAAAGTTTTATTATCTGAGGAAACAGTAAAATCATAATGTTTTTTATAATTGGTCTTACCACCGCTCATGTAAGCTTTTTTTTGAATAATTGAAATATTAATTTGAGTTTGAACTTTATTGATTGAATGGAATATTAGAGGCAGATCATAGATGAAAAAAAACCAAAATGCAAAGAAGAACAGTATATAGGTGATACTGTTTTTTTCAGGTTTATTGTATTTTTCCTCTAAAAATTGTTTAATAGGTCTAGTAATAACCCCTGCAATCACAAACGAAAAACCAATAAGTATCGGATACCAAGTACCGATATAAAACGTCTTATCTGTGAATCGTCTCAAAATAACAGATGCAGTGTATATTGCTGGTAGATAATAAAGATATTGATACTGAAATATCAATCCAATTTCTCCACCCACGCCTCAAAATCCGCATCACTCGGCATCCGCCAGTCCGCTCTCGGTGAGAGGCTGATCGTACCGACTTTGGGGCCGTCAGGGATGCATGAGCGTTTGAACTGCTGTGTGAAGAAGCGTCTGAGGAAGATCACAAGCCACGCTCTGATATGCTCTTCATCGTATTTAATATCAAACGCTTTCTTCGCCAGATAGAGTATCTTTTCAGGCTTCGCCCCGTACTTAATGAAGTGGTACAAAAAAAAGTCGTGAAGCTCATAAGGCCCTACGATGGACTCGGTGTGCTGTACGATCTCATCCTCTTTGTGCGGCAGCAGTTCGGGACTGATCGGGGTAGCGAGGATATCATCGATGATCGCTGCGATCTTCTCTTCAGATTTGAAGTATTCGATGACATACTGTACCAGCGTTTTGGGGATACTGGCGTTGAGTGAGTACATACTCATATGGTCACCGTTGTAGGTTGACCACCCAAGGGCAACTTCACTGAGATCCCCGGTACCGATGACCAGTCCGCCGATCTTGTTGGCGGTATTCATCAGGATTGAGGTTCTGATCCGTGCCTGTACATTTTCGTAGGTTACGGTGTGTTCGTGAGGGTCATGTCCGATCGCCTCAAATTGGTTGAGCGAGAGATCGGTGATCTCTACGGTTTTCAGTGTCACCCCCAGCGCCTCACAGAGTTTTTCGGCATTGCTCTTGGTCCGTGTAGTGGTGCCAAAGCCCGGCATCGTGATCGCTATGATATCTTTGTGGTCCCATCCCATGATCGCAAAGGCCCTGTGGGTAGAGAGCAGGGCAAGGGTGGAGTCCAGCCCGCCGGAGATACCGATCACGGCTTTCTGGATATGTGCGTGCGTCATGCGCTTGATCAGCCCGTGTGCCTGTATCTGCACGATCTCATCGCAGCGTGCCTGCTTGTCGGCATATTTGGAAGGGACGAACGGCATCGGGTTGATCTCGCGCTCTATATCGCTGATCGCAGGGGTAGGGGATACCTTGATCATGCGTACCGGTTCGCGTCTTCCGTCGCTGAAACTTGTCTCGTTGAGCCTGAGCCATCTGAGGCGCTCCAGGTCGACATCCGCCGTGATCAGGTGGCTCTCCATCCTGAAACGTTCATTTTGTTTAACGGTTGTACCGTATTCGCTGATGATCGCATGTCCGCCAAAGACCGTATCGGTAGTGGACTCTCCCACACCTGCCGAGCTGTAGACATAGGCAGCCATGCAGCGTGCGCTCTGTGTGCGTACCAGCTCTTCACGGTACTCGTGTTTGCCTATGAGTTCGTTGCTTGCGGAGAGGTTGAAGATCATGGTCGCACCGTTACTTGCCATCTGGCTGCTCGGAGGGGTCACAGCCCAGAGATCCTCGCATATCTCTACGCCGAAGGTCATCTCTTTGCCGTCAGTGAAGAGAAGATCGGTACCGAAAGGCACTTCCGTATCCAGAATAGAAGTGGCAGTTCCCCTGATCTCTCTGCCGCTTACGAACTGGCGTTTTTCATAGAACTCTTTTTTGTTCGGCAGGTAGCTTTTGGGGACAACGCCAAGGATCTTGCCGTTTTGCAGCACGAGCGCACAGTTGTAGAGCCTGTCTGCCTCCAAATGCGCATACCCAAGGATAGTGATCGTGTCGATCTCTTTTATATTTTTTAATATTTCACTGAGTGCCTCCTCCTGAGAGTGCAGCAGTGTCTGGTTGAGTAAAAGATCACTGGCAGTGTATCCTGTAAGAGTGAGTTCGGGAAATACAATGGCAGAAACCTCTTTTTGATGCGCCTCTTTGATGAGCGAGATCACTTCTTTGGCATTTTTGGCAGGGTTGGCTACGGTAGTTTGATTGACTGCAGATGCAACACGGTAGTATCCGAACATAGTAAAAGTTCCTTTTAAAGTGAATAGTGAATAGATAATAGTGAATAATTTTGGTTAGCTTTGCCTCTTGGCAAAGCTATATACAAGCATCATGCATGATGCATACCCCAACTATTCACTATTCGTTATTCACTCTTAATTTTTTTCAGCAAAGATCTCGATCGATTCGATCGCATCGTTTTGTTCGATGTTGTCAAGCACCATGAAGCTCTCTGTATCATTCTCTTCGATACCGCCAAATACCGTGTGAACCCCGTTAAGGTGAGGACATGGTACAAAACAGATGAAGAACTGGCTGCCGCCTGTGTTCGGCCCCGCGTGTGCCATGGAGAGTGAACCGCGTCTGTGTGCGTGTGTACTTGTGTCAGTCTCACAGTCGATACACCAGTCCGGGCCGCCTGTACCGGCCATTGCAGGATTACCTTCGGGTCCTGAGTGCGGACATCCGCCCTGAGCCATGAACCCCGGGATCACTCTGTGGAATTTAAGGTTGTTGTAGAATCCTTCGTTTGCAAGGTGTGCAAAGTTTGCCACTGTGTTTGGCGCATCTTCACCGTAAAGTTTCACCCAGATAACCCCTTTGCCAGTGGTGATCTTCGCATAGTTATAGGTTTCCATGATATCCTGGGAGATGTCATATCTTTTTGTTTCGCGTCTTCTTCCAAACATAGTCGTTTAGTCCTTAGTTATGAATTTTAAAGTATAATTATAGCACTAATTATTTAACCCCGTTTCAGAGGTTACGAATGGTGCAGACCATGACCTCCTGTCATTCCCGACTCCGATAGGGAATCTACACGTTAACGTCTGGTTACTTTCAGCTTCTCGTTTCCATGGGAATGATGGCAGTCTAAGCGGGATACAAAAAGGAAAATAATGGAACTATGTGTGGCACTTGACCTTCCGTCAGCGGAGGAGAACCTCTCTTTGGCAGAATCTCTCAAATCGTACGATATCTGGATGAAAGTGGGTTTTCGCTCTTACATCCGTGACGGAAAGCCGTTTATCGAGGCACTCAAAGCGATCAACCCTGACTTCAAGATATTTCTGGACCTCAAACTCTACGATATCCCCAACACGATGGCGGATGCAGCCGAAGAGATCGCGAAGATCGGTGTGGATATGTTCAATATCCATGCGAGTGCAGGGCCCGTAGCGATGAAAACGGTAATGGAGAGGCTCTCTGCGTATGAGAACCGTCCGCTGGTACTGGCGGTGACGGCATTGACCTCGTTTGACGAAGAGAATTTCCAGATGATCTATGAAAAGGGCATTAATGAAAAGGCTGAGCAGTTCGCAAAGATGAGCTATGAGAACGGGCTGGACGGCGTGGTATGCAGTACGTTCGAGAGCAGGGCGATCAAAGCGGCCACATCAGAGAAATTCCTGACGCTCTGTCCGGGTATCAGACCGTTTGGTGAAGATGCTGGGGATCAGCAGCGTGTCGCTACACTGGAACTGGCACATCAGGAGGGAGTGGATTATCCCGTAGTAGGGCGTCCTATCTATAAAGAGAACAACCCTCAGGCAAAAGTAGAGCAGATCCTTGAAGTGATCACAGGTTTTTAAGTATTCTTTTTTACAGAAGTCCTATTCGGACTTCTGAGTCTTCGTCGGATTTGCCATATTGACGGCTTTGTCCATCCCCATCTTCATGAAATATGCCCCGATAGCAAAAAGCCCCAAGATAATAAGCGGAATAAATTTTTTTAACATGGTTACACCTGAATTGATAAATTTTTATCTGCAATCATACTATATAAAAGGTTATATAAATCAAGCTTTTAAAATATATGGAAAAAAAATAAAAAAAAGATTTTTTTAAGCTTTACTTTAAGCTTCATGGTCTATAATCTCACCCACAAAACAGATGGACAGTTGGGTGAGTTGGCTGAAACCACATCCCTGCTAAGGATGCGTACTCGTAAGGGTACCGAGGGTTCGAATCCCTCACTGTCCGCCACTTCTAGATAAATTTCCACAACAGACTTATTAATTCAATTTAGCTATTGAAGTTATCATTTTCTCTCACGGATCCGGGATGAAAAAGCCTATTTTGACTAGATACAGGATAGGATGCATGAAAAGCTAATCAGTCCTTATCCAGTTACTGTGTGACCACCCAACGATACCTGATTCCATAGCTCTTATTTTGAACCACTTGCCGCTTCTATCCAAGATCTCAACTTTATCTCCATTATAGAGTCTGCCTATCTCTGTAGCATTTGGATATTTCCGTATGGATAAAAAACCATCACCATATGGATCAAGCCCGTAAACTGTGCCTATGACTTTATGGGCGGGTAGTGGTTCAATCCATCGATAGACGTTTGCACCCTCCCGGTCAAATTGAAGCAGTGCCACCCCTGATCCTACACTTTGGTCCTTCTGGTATACTGTCACATCGGCTTTTACCAGACCATCTCCGTAGGGTGTCAACTTTGAGACCCAAGTACCATAAGGTTTTGATGTTCTCTTCCAGACAAATCGGTTTGATTCTTCAACAGTTAACATCAGTGCATTGGACAAAAGCGGCTCAAAATAGCTTCCGCGCCAACGAAGCTTCCTATAGTACACAGGGCTTACATCGCTTTGCAGTTCAGGAGCCAACAACTCTGTATATCCGTCATTATCTATATCCATCAACAACTCTGGAAGAGAGATCCCTATATCCAAAGAAGAATATATATAAGGGTTTCCTTCATCTTCCTCTTCTGGCCCCTTCCACAGGAGCGATCCATCATCATCAAAAACCAAAAGCTGATAGTAATCTCCCCGATCAGCGGTAAGAAACTTTTTCCAGGCGATAGTCTCAGTTTTGCCATCCTTATCGATGTCACCCTCTAGTCTACCATAGATATCTCCAATCTGCCGGATACTCTTTTCCACTGATGCATCCATCGGTTTGTATACTGTTTCGGCAACAGCCCCTGGCATCAAAGCAAAATATACTATGGAGTAAAATATCGTTTTTCTCATATCATTTCCTTTTTTCTGTTATACATGATCTGTTCTCTTCTACATTATCTTATGCTGAAATTATCATTGATTGTCGAAATGAGAGAATCATATTTTTCCTTATCCGCAATAGGATATTCTAACCTGAAACTCAAACTCTTTCCCTCTATAAAATAACTCTTTAGATAAAAAATAGTCTGTTTACTCTTATCTATACCAGAGAGTACAAACCAACTCTTATTTAGAACTTTGTAGGTCACTTTTTTTCCAGATTCTTCTGCCCAGCTCTGCTCCTCATGATAAATTTGTTTAATATTCTCTCCATACCAAGATCCATATGCTCTTAGTTCAAGGCTCCGATCACTGTTGTAAAGCGTGATCCCATCACCATTGTCCGAAAGTATCCTTGTTGCAAATAGATTTTCAGGATAAACCAATGTAAAACCGAAGCGTCCATTGGTATATTCCGCTTGGTATCCTGCCTTCTCTTTGGTTACATTTATCTCTTTCTGCGGATCTTCCATGTTTCTGTTCGTTCTATTATTTAACTCCTTATTAAACGCCATTTGGGTTGTATTTTTGAAATCATCTGAAGAAAATAAAAATATATTCAAATAAAAAAATGAAACAGCAATAAAAAAAAATTTAAAAATTTTCATCGATCTATACATCCGCTTTGTCTCCCACTTTTACTCTAAGTACTTGAAATCTTTTGGTAAAGAGTGTATCAGAATCAAGATAGTTTGCCATAACTTCGATACATGTCCCCGACTTCGTCATAATCTTCATACCTATCTCTGGTGTAGCAGTGGCTGTAATCATTCCCAGACCTGTAGGGCCTGCTTGACCCCTCCCGAACAGTATGATCAATGGCGCTATCCATCTAGGTAATTGTCGTTTGTAGGGTTCAACAGCAATAATATCATCTAAAAGTACTCTTTCTATCCCCTCTGTACCAGACCATTCAAAGGCATCTTCTGTAAATCGATACCAATTACTGGCATATTTATTCGTAGGCAAGATGATCGCCAAAGCAAAAATACCAAAAAACAGCAAGAAGAAATAACGTACAAAGAGCGGTATGGAATCATCCGGAAGAAAAAAGAGCATCCATGCTGCCATCCAAAGCAATAGACTTAAAGCATCTACCAGATAGACAGCATTAAGCCTTTTGTAGTGTGCTGCGCCCTCAGGTACTTTCGTTTTTGGTATCAGTAGATAAATCAATAAAGAGATAAAAATCAAAACATACGAATAGTGACGCAGGGGATAACCAACAGAAACAGGTACTTTGTTTAATGTCGCACCTCCTTCTACCTTATAAAGTCTAAAATAATTTTTCTCTCCATCGTTAGATTTGCTTACCAAATAATCCGGATGTTTCAGATAGGTTTCAGAGAGAAAATTTTTGGGTAGTTCCCCGCTTCTGAAAAAGTAGCTATTCCCTGACCAGAAAGCATTTGGAGAACGATGTTGATTGATATCACTGTCTGTAGAATCTCCCTGGTAGACACTCGACAGATGATTTAAAAACTTGCGGTATTCACCTTCCACTTCAACAATATTTTTCTTTCTGTCCGACCAACTATATACCCCTTCCATCTCTTTGGTAATATAGTCAGTTAAAGATGTTTCGGCAGAGTGTATTGAACCATTTTCAACTTTCTTTTGATAATTTTGAGCATAATTCTTCACTTGAATTTCATAGATATCGGGCGGTGAATAGAAATAGACCCATCCAAAAAGAGCCAAAAGTATCAAGATGCTAAATCTTCTTATATATTCTATAGTGATTGGAGCAAATGTTTTCATGGTTATCCTCTGTTATATTCTATCATAAGATAATTCAATAGTATACAGCCTATAGAATATGAAAATTTCCTCTCATGGATCGTTTCCAATGTGTCTATATAAAATTAAATATTGTGATTTGAATATGCAGATGAAAATATGTTGTAAGTAATACCATAGGCAAGATGCCTATGGATGTTAACGAGGCCGGTGATCTCTACGATCTCGGTGGTCTCTACGGTCACGGCGGTCACGGTAGTCACGGCGATCGCGATGAGGACGGTAATGATGATGATGCTCACGATATCCTCTCCTATAATAACGTCCTCGACAAAATTTTCGGCCGTGCCAATAGTAGCAGCCATGTCGCCAATGGCCACCATAATAATATCTTCCCCTGTAGAAATAATAAGGCCTATCATCATAATACCGAGGTTTATCAAAAACTCTTCCTGGATGAGGAGGAGCCGCCATTACCTCAGTTGTGCCAACGCTAAAAAACAATAAACCGGCCATAAAACCAATTACGGTCAAATACTTCATTTTTCTCGTATTCATGTCTTCTCCTTTCGATGATATTTTTTATCTTATCCTGCGATTGTGTAGTATCTGTGTAGCCTAATTTATTCTGCCCCAATTCATCTATGATATTCCTGAAAATAGCTCCTCTCCCATGGTAATGAAAGAAAAATACCCCTTCATTTATTCTATAGAATCCTTGTGAAAAAATATCTCTTTTGGGACAGCCATAGAACTTATTGTTCCAATGTTCGCTTTGGGTATCATATCTCTCTTATTTGCTTCCTGGATGTTTTGAAGAAAAGCATTATAAACATGATCTGGTACTGTTCTGATGATGCATATGTATTTTACCTCAGGAGAGGCTGTGAAAGAAGATAAAAAATAGGGTGTTCGTCATTCTGAACTAGATTTAGAATCCTCTAAACTTCGCTTTTATTCGATAAGATCCTGAATGCACGCAGGAAATACCTTGGGGTGCAAGTTCAGGGTGATAGTGGTAAAAACAGCAGTTCTTTCAAGCTCTAGGAAGATATGGAACCAGAGGAAACAATCAGTGCCTATAAAAAGAGTATTATTCCGGTTATTATTTTTCATCTGATATAGTGGCGAAGAAATATGAAGATTTTAGTAGGCATAAGCAACTGGTTGATAGAGAAATAGTTGTTGTCATATTCAAATATGTCTACGTTTTTAAGAGAAGGAAACTCTATGAAAGAAACAAACAGAACCTCTGCAGGGGTAGAGACGCTCCACGACCTTGCGGCGTTGGCGGATTATTCACTCATGGACAGACTGAGCGCTGATCCAGAGATGACTTCAGACGGATACGATCATGCTCCGCGACAAGTCTTCTCCGGACACTATGTCCCCGTGAATCCTACGCCGATCGAAGATCCCCGGTACATCGCGCACAGCGAGAACTTCTTTAACGAGCTGGGCTTTAGCGACGCTCTGGCAACATCAGAGGACTTTATGAGAATGTTCTCCGGCGATACCTCGCTCTTGCCCGAGCCCTTGCGAAAGTCTGGTTGGGCAACGGGGTATGCACTTTCCATCTACGGAACCGAATACTATGAACAGTGTCCGTTTCGAACGGGTAACGGATACGGTGACGGCCGTGCCATTTCCGTCTTTGAGGGGGTGATCAATGGGAAGCGCTGGGAGATGCAGCTCAAAGGAGGCGGTAGAACACCTTACTGCCGGGGTGCTGATGGCCGTGCCGTCCTGCGTTCAAGCATTCGTGAGTTCTTGGCACAGGAGCATATGCATGCCCTGGGCGTACCGACATCACGCTCTTTGACTCTGTACACTTCAAAAACAGAGACGGTTAAGCGGCCTTGGTTTACCAGAGGATCGTACTCAAAAGACCCCGAAGTGATGATCGAAGAGGCCGTTGCCATCACCACACGGGTTGCACCTTCGTTTCTTCGGGTGGGGCAACTCGAACTTTTCGGTCGGCGTGCCCGTAAAAATGAGCATCCAAAAGCGAAGGAGGAGCTTGAGCAGATCGTGCTGCATCTCATTGACCGTGAGTACGGTGACGTCATCGATGCGCATTTACCACTCCGGGAAAAAGTGCTCTTGCTGGCACGTGAGTTTCGAAAACGGCTCACCTCGCTGGTAGCAAACTGGATCCGTGTCGGCTACTGTCAGGGGAATTTCAATAGCGACAACTGTGCCGCAGGCGGCTTCACCCTTGATTACGGACCATTTGGGTTTATCGACATGTTTGACCCAAGATATCAGCCGTGGACGGGTGGCGGAGTGCACTTCTCGTTTCTCAATCAGCCTCAGGCTGCCGAGCGTAACTTTCATATGTTCTGCCTGGCGTTAAAGCCGCTGCTGGAATCGAATGCCGATGCTCTGGATCAGTTGGATGAGATAAGAGAGGGATTTCCTCAGGTCATGCAGGGGCAGATGATAAAGATGTGGGCTTCCAAGCTTGGACTAAAAACTTTGAATGCATCACTCTTCAATAGACTTGTAACCCTGATGATAGAGACCTCTGTCGACTATACGATCTTCTTCCGCGAACTCTCTACGGTACCTGAGGATATCTCCCCACTCACGAAAAGCTTTTACGGTGACGCCGTACTCAATGAAAAGATTTTAAAAAGTTGGTCGGAGTGGCTGGAAAAATGGAGATCACTTGTTGATCCCACTACGTCAGAATCCCGTGAAAAGCTTTCAGAGCAAATGAAGGCTGTTAATCCGAAATACACGCTGCGGGAGTGGTTTCTCGTCCCTGCCTATCAACAAGCTGCCAATGGAGACTATACCCTGATCAAAGAGCTGCAGGAAGTGATGACAAACCCCTATGCTGAGCAATCCAAAGAGACAGAGGAGAAATACTATAGAGAAAAACCCTCTGAGTTCTTTGACATTGCCGGTATCTCCCATGTCAGCTGTTCGTCGTGATCCTCTCTGCATTCTTAAACCAGTCTGGGGTTTACAAAAAATAGCAAAATGAGGAACATGTCAGGGGAGATAAGAGATGCCCAAATAGATCTCTTGACAAACAGGACGTTATAAAAACGCTTGCCTGAACTTCAATCCTCAAGCAGTTGTATTTTGATATTGCTGCGACGCATTACTTTAGCATTTCTTGCATAAATTTTAAAGAACATAAGGAAAGCTATTACTATTGTGCTGATAAAAATGACACCGACTAAGTATTCAGTGAATTGTTCGTGAAAACCAATCCACACTACAGCTATTGTTCCAATGCATATGAATACGTATAATAACTTCATAGGTACCCTCCTGATACAACAGATTATAATGATTGTAGCATCTTGGTCGATTACTTTAAGATAATATGTCATATTGAGATATTATGGTTTTACTTTTGACACCAAAACAAACTAAGGATAAATATAATGGCCTGCATATTCTAGAGAGCGAAACACTCAGATTTATTTAGTAAATCTATTTTACGACTCAGCATTAAGTCAACAATCACTATAATCCCGGCAAAAAACAGCATGATAAAAAAACTTCTGGACAAAAACAACAACACAGCCATACTTCTTGCCGGTATACTTGCTATCGTGGTAGGTATAGGTGTGGCACGCTTCGCTTTTACTTCGCTTCTTCCCTTTATGCTTGAAGACTTCTTGACGCTCTCCTATGCGGGGGTTTTGGCCTCATTGAATTTTGCGGGCTATCTCGCAGGTGCTCTCTTTTCTGTCTTTATCAAAGATATCAACACCAAAGTCAAGTACTTCAGGATAGGGATGGTGCTCAGTATCATCACGACACTGGTGCTGGCTTTGAGCACCAATGAAACCCTCTGGCTGGTTTCCAGGGTGATCGCAGGTTTCGGCTCGGCGATGGTTCTCATCGTCGGTGGAGCCATCGTGATGGTCAAGCTGAATTTTGAGAGCAAAACAAAAGCGATGGGGATACACTTCAGCGGTATCGGTTTCTCCATTGTGATCTCCGAGCTGATCAGCCAGACTGTGCTCAAAGAGAGTACCTGGAGCGAAGCGTGGCTTGCTTTGTCTGCCTTTGCCTTTATCGTGACCTTTTACTCCCTGTATATCCTCTCTTTTGATAAAGCGGTCACAAAAGAGTCCGTCAAACATCCCCTCTCCAGATCGATATTTTCCACCTATGTGATCCTTCTGATCCTGGCCTATTTTACCGAAGGGGTGGGGTTTGTGGTCCAGGGGACTTTTCTGCCCGATATCATCAACTCCCTTGAGGGGCTGGAAGGATACGGGAATCTGGGGTGGTTGTTTGTCGGTATTGCCGGGATCCCCTCTTCGATACTCTGGATGAGATGGGCGCATAGCTATGGCAGTGTAAATGTGATCATCATCGCTATGGCGCTTCAGATCGTAGGGATCCTCATCCCCGCATTGAGTAGCAATATCCTGCTGAATTTGCTGAGCGGCGCGCTCTATGGCAGCACCTTCATAGGCCTTGTCGCGCTGTTTTTGAACCTCGGCGGTCAACTGGCAGGGAAAAATCCTGTGGTCCTCATGGGGGCGATGACAGCGGCCTACGGGATAGGGCAGGTGGGCGCACCGCTCTACAGTGTTGCATTGATCGAGTATTTCGGTGACTATAATGCTGCGCTTTATGTCACGGCATCGATTGTCTTTGTCGGGATATTGCTATTGATGTATGCAAAAAAAGTTGAACCGTAAATGCGTCATACAAGGGAGGGCATAGAAGTGTGGAGCTCCTTTACTCCTTGAAATCTCATCATATAAGCTGAAAACAATGTTTAGGTGCTTGATCAGATCATCGGTTTCATGTTAAATCTCTTTTCCCCGTTCAGGATCTATTTCTCCGGTACCATAAAACAGTACGTGTGGGGAGCATCCTAATGTTACATCTATATTGATCTTTCCGGAAAAACCTCATGGGTGACGAAAACTAAACAATTTTATTATCTAAAATTTTACTTGAAAATAAGAATATGGTATGCTATGGAATATCAATCTAAAAGGATGGAAGATGGCAACGATTACTTCTTATGGGGCAGCGGAGGTTGTGACAGGTTCCTGTCATTTGCTTGAGATAGAGAAAGGGCCTCGAATACTCATAGACTGCGGTATGTTCCAGGGCCCCGAAGAAGAGCGGAACTTCGGGCCGTTCCACTTTGACCCTTCAGAGATCGACTATCTGCTGGTCACCCATGCGCATCTGGACCATGTCGGGCGCATACCCAAATTGGTGAAGGAGGGGTTTAGCGGTACGATCTATACCACGGAAGCCACCGCAGAGCTGGCTGAGATCATCTTCCTTGACAGTGCCAAGATCATGAAGGAGGATTATGAAACCAGGTACAAAAAAGCGCAGAGAAGGGGGACTGAAGAGGAGGAGAGGTTGCCGCTGTATGATGAAGAGGACATTGAGGCGACCTTTGATCTGGACTGGTATGTCTGCGAATATGACACTCCTGTAGAGATAGAGGAGGGGCTCCATGTTACCTACCGTGATGCGGGCCATATCCTGGGATCTGCATTTTTGGAGATCACCTACCATGAGAGAGGTGTCGATCAGACGATCGTTTTCTCAGGAGATATCGGCAATGACAACGATATCGTGCAGCAGGATCTGGCAGAGTGTACCCATGCGGATACGCTTTATGTGGAATCAACGTACGGTGACCGCAACCATCGGAGTACCGAGGAGACGATCACAGAGTTCAAAAAGGTCGTGATAGAGACGCTAAACGACTGGGGGAATGTCCTCATCCCCTCCTTTGCCATCGAAAGAACTCAGGAGATTTTGTGTCTCCTCAAAGAGATGCACGATAACAACGAACTGCCTCAATGCCAGATCTTTCTGGACAGCCCCATGGCGACGCGTGCCACGGAGGTCTATAACAACTATGCGCATCTTCTGAGCAAAAAGTGTCAGGAGTACAAAGAGAGGGACGGTTCGATCTTTGACTTTGAGTGGTTGGTGTATACTCCCGATGTCGAGGCATCCAAAAAGATCAATGAATTTGACCGCCGTACGATCATCATCGCAGGCAGCGGAATGTGTACAGGCGGGAGGATCCTGCATCATTTTAAAAACCGCCTTTGGAACAGAAAAAATACCGTGATCTTTGTCGGTTATCAGGTGGAGGGGACGCTGGGAAGACGCCTGGTGGACGGTGCAAGGTGGGTAAAGATATTCAGGGAGGATATCCTTGTCAAAGCAGCGGTCCATACGATCAATGGATTTTCGGCCCATGCCGATCAAAGTGCGATCGTCAAATGGATCTCACAGATGGATGGACTTAGCCGTATTTTCCTGATCCATGGCGAAAGAGATAAACAGATCATCCTTCGCAGTGTTCTGGAAAATGTGTTTGATCAGAAGGTCCATATCGTAGAACCTGAAGAGGTGATCTATCTTTGAGATAGGAAGGGGCGGCAGAACACTCCTTTATACCTCTTTAGGCTATTAGACCATATCTCAATTTTTTTCTAAAAGCTTGATCCTCGCTTTCTGCCACTATTTCTCTTTCTCAGATAGATGATCCTTGGAAGTTGCGTTGAGTTCAAAAATATGGTTTTTTTTGGAAGCAAACAACACAGCAAAAAGGATCACCCAACCTGTTATGATTCCGGCACCCATTTTTACCTCCTTTCAGAGATTTTATTCTTATGGCCACTCTTTTGTTTGTGGTCATGTATAGTTCACTTTATCGGGATAGTGTGTATTCTGTATGTACTCCATGCAACAAACTGGTAACTTCGCCGGGAAGGAATATTGGAAAAATCTCTTGAGCCCGACAAAGGATTGTGATATAATAAAAAATAATAGAAACATAATAAGGAGTAGGGATGAGAACGTTGATACTTTCAGCCTTGTCAGTCATGGCTATGAGCAGTTCTGGAGTAGCAGGCGGCAGCATCCTCAATGTAGAGCCTGCCGTAGAGCCGGTAATCGCAGTAGAAAAAGAAAGCGGGAAGCGTTTTTATGTAGGGGCAGGGTACTCCTTTATGAACATGAATATCGAAGGGAGCGAAGCCATCAATGCGGTTGCCTATCCTCCTCTTCTGGGAGAAACGGATCTCTCCGCCCATGCAATGACGCTGCTTGCGGGGTATGACTTCAATCGATATCTGGCAGTGGAAGGACGATATACCTTTTCACTGGGGGATCTGGATATAGATAACAACGGAAGGGATGGGGAGATAGATGCCGACCTCTCCAACCTTGCGCTTTATCTGAAACCGATGTACCCCATAGGAGGGCTGACGCTTTATGGCTTGCTTGGATACGGGAAAGTGACGCTGGATGATGGAAAAAAATATAGTGAAAGCGGCTTTCAATGGGGGATCGGTGCGGGCTATAATATCAATGATACGATCGGGGTTTTTGTCGATTATACAAGACTCTATGATGACAAAGGGTTTGATACGATCTGGGGAGACCAGGATGTTGTCGTAGATGCGGTGAATGTGGGTGTCACTTACGAGTTCTGATTTTATAAAGATGTTCGATCAATCATCGTCTTTTAACCCATAAATATCATCATCAATACAGAGCATGGATATTCATTATCGCTCTTTCTTTCCTTTGATTCTTCTATCATTATAATCAAGCTATTCTTAGAGATATTTTCAAAGAGCAGTGCCTTCTATTCCCATAAGGTATAGTGCATATTGCGGATAAACAGGAGGTGAAAGATTTCCAGGGGCAAATTGATGAAAGAAGCCGTTTGGATGCAGTCTCTTAAAGCTGAACGACGGTTTTATCTCGGCTTAAGTAGTAGGAGTCAAAATCATTGGCGATGAAGCTGTTTCCATGGTAGTACTGTGCTATCTCTGCGTCGACTGCTTCAATCCCGATCTTTCCGTTTGCATTGTAGCGGGGATTGATATGTGTTGCGATCAGGTTTTTGACATGGTGATTTTCCGCACAGATACCAAGGTCTCTTGCCGTGGTATGCTGTACCTTGACAGGAAGATTGTCATAGGTCTTTTGCAGGTAGGTGCATTCGTGTACCAAAAGATCTACCTCATCCAGATAACTGCCCAGAATTTCCGGTGTATCATTGTCGCCGGCGATGATCACTTTTCTTCCTATTCTAGGCTCAAGCATGAAGGACTCCGGATGGATCTCCTTTCCGTCCACCACGATGCTTTTGCCTCTTTTCAGCTCTCCGTAAAGCGGAGAAGGCTCCAGCCCCAGCGCTCTGAGCTTTACCTCATCGAGGCGGTTGCAGGTATCATATTCTTTGATATAAAATGCGTGGCTCTCGACAGAGTGCACCAGAGGCAGTACCTTGAGGGAAAATTTATCAAAGTGATACTCTTCCTGCGGCGAGTACTCAATGATCGTCAGTTGATACCCCAGTTTTTCATAGCTGATATCGTTCATTACACACTCTATGAACTTTCTGATCCCTTTGGGCCCATAAATGGTCAAAGGGTTGAGTGCCTTGTCGAGCTTTTTGGAGGAGAGCAGGCCCGGCAGCCCGTAGTAGTGGTCCCCGTGCATATGCGTGATGAAGATCGTACTGAGTTTGCCTATGGAGAGCCTGCTGCGCAGCAGCTGGTGCTGGGTTCCCTCCCCGCAGTCAAAAAGGTACCATTGCGTATCCTGCTCCAGCTCCACTCCCAGGGCGGAGACGTTTCTCTCCCTGGTGGGTTTCCCGGCACTCGTCCCCAAAAACGTAAACTGCATCCTATCTCCTCATCTTCAGTGCATGCCAGACTGAACGGATATTGGTCTGCTCTTCTTTGAGCAGAAAAGTGATGATCATATTTTCCAGCATCTCGATGACCAGGAAATGGACTGCCCAATGAAACAGCAAGGCCTCTTTGAAGAGAAGCAGTATCACCACCCCTGCACCCATCATCACTGCCGATAGTTTGGTGATCCGGGTATGGTAAGAGGCGAGTTTGCCGAATTTGGCAAGAGAGAAGAGGGCGGGTACCGCATAGAGCAGGGCCGCAGCAATGATGTAATGAAGCTCGTTTCGAATGAGCTCAGGCCAGAGCCACCAGGCAGCCCCCAGGGTCGAGAGATAGGTCAGGATATCCCCGTAGGTATCCAGACGTGCACCCAGAGCACTGGTTTGATGGAGCATCCGGGCGATAAACCCGTCCAGGGCATCAGAAATCAGCATAGATAGAAAAACAGTATAGAAAAGTGTCGGCAGACCAAGCCAGCCGCTAAGCAGCAGGAAAGGTGCGGCGATGATACGGAAGAGGCTTAAGAGGTTGGGGATATTCCACTTCATACTGCTTTCACCTTATATACTTTCCAAAAAGATAAAAAAGCAGAGAAAGCACCACGCTGACAAGGATCGAGGTAGTAAGGGGGAAATAGAAGGTAAACCCCTCTTTCTTAATGACAATGTCCCCGGGAAGTCTGCCCAAGTGAAACGGAAGTTTGTCACTCAAAGTGAGTAAAAAACCGATGATGACAATGACCATACCGATGAGCATGATTACTTTTCCGAACTCTGCCATGTCTGCTCCTTGTTTGTATTATAACAAAGTGGGATCAATATTTTTGGTTTTCTTGTCAGATATTTTGCGCGAACTTTCAGATAAAAAGTAAATTTTGCTTCGTTATAATGTCATATAAAATTTCTATATATAGTCAGAAGGGTTGTATCTGATGAACCGTGTTGAGGAGTAAAGATGAAAAAAATGATGCTATGGATGGGAGGCATTCTCTCACTGTATGCCTCTGAAGGAGCCGCACTCTTTGAGAAACACTGTGCTGCATGCCACAGTGGCTACATACCGATGAGCAAGGTGATCGCAAATGCCGAACAGAACAATACGCTTCTTCATCTCAAAGCTCCGACACTGAACCAGCTCTCTTTTGGGGTAAAGTTGAATGTCGGTGACAGAAAAGCCGACGAAGAGGCCCAGCGGATGGAGGTAGAGGAGTTCATCACCTCCTATATCGCTTCGCCGCAAAGGGAAAAGAGTGTCGTGCCGAAAGAACTCACCCATTTTTACCCGGATATGCCGCCGATGCCAAACCTGCTCGATGAAGAGGAGATAGAGGCGCTCAGCAGCTATATTTTCGCGTATGGAGAAGCGATGATAGAAAAGCACAGCGTCAGGAACTATACGTTCGAAGAGGCTGTAAAGATCGCAAAAGCGAAAAAGAAGATCATCATGATTCGGGGGGTGCTGCCTTTTTGCAAATGGTGTATCCAAATGGACAGGGAGGTAATGGTGGAACCGGAAGTGCGCGAGATGCTTGACAGCTCCTTTGTCGTGGTCAAGACCAATGTCATTACAGAAAAACTTCCGTTGGGGATGAAGTCTCTCGGAACGCCGTCGTTTTACTTTATCAAGAGCGACGGAGAGACGATCATCGATCAGCTGAACGGCTATGGCGATAAAGAGGAGTTCATGGAACTGCTCCGGAGGATCAAAGAGGAGGCAGACCGGTATTGATCCTTAAAAGAGTTCCATTTTGAGCACTTCATATGCCACCTCTTCGTAGGGATGGGCCTCTTTGAGTGTTTTGACCGCAAGCGCGATGATCTCATCGGTGCATATCATCTCCACCTTGTACTCTTCGACTCTCTCGACCTCTCCGATCCTGCCGATGTAGGGATCGGCATTTTCGACAGGCTTGAATTGCCCCGTGCCCAGTGTCTCGAAGCTGCAGCATTCGTAGTTCTCATACTTTCCCGCGCCGATCCTGAAAAGTGCCTCTTTGACGGCTTCTTTCTCTTTTGAAGGTACAAAAAAATTGAGTTTGTACATTATGCTTCTCCTGCCTGTCTCTGTGTATTGCGCATTTTGAATAGCTTACTGTAATGGGTATAGAAAAAGAAGTTGATGAGTGCCCCCACCATCGCTGCGAGTGTATCTTTGTGCGCATCCCAGATATCCCCCTGTGTCCCCAAAAATGCCATGCCGAGCTCAGGGTGGAAGGTTACCGCGGCGATCCACTCAAGCATCTCATAGATGGTAGAGATGGAGATCACCGTCGTCAGTGTGAAAAACAGCGCTGTTTTGAGCGAACTGATACCATAGGTGATCATCTCAAAGAGTATCCTGAAAACCAGCAGGCCGAACAGAAAATGTACCACCCTGTCAAAATGGTTGCGTTCAAACCCAAAGAACTTTGAGATGATATCAAAATGCTCCATCTCCGCATAGGTATAGTGTGATCCCAGCGAGTGCAGAGAGGCAAAGATAAGAAGGAGTACAATGCTGATAAGGGAGTATCGGTGCCTGCTGTCCATAAAGAGAATAAAAGGGAAAAAGACAAAGACCAAGACATTCTCAAGCAGCCAATCCTGAGGGTATTTGGGGTCGATCGCCATGATGATCCAGACAACGATATAGATAGCATATATGATTTTATGAGATCTTGGCACGCTTTAACTCCTTGCAGATGTTATTATACCACTAAATATAGATTTGTTATAATGGATAATTCTAAAGTAAGCAGGGGGAAACAGATGCATAAAAATATCAGGATCAAAACAGGCGATATCACCAGAGAAAAGGTCTGTGCGATCGTCAATGCTGCGAACAGCTCGCTGATGGGCGGAGGCGGTGTTGACGGCGCGATCCACCGGGCAGGGGGCCACGAGATACTGGAGGAGTGCAGGGCGATCAGGGCCGGCCGCTACCCCGAGGGGTTGCCTACAGGTGAGGCTGTAGCGACGACGGCCGGAGCGATGGACGCATCCTATGTCATCCATACGGTCGGACCTATCTTCAGCCGTTGCGGCAATGCGTGCGAATCACTGCTGGCATCGTGCTATACCAATTCACTGAATGTCGCGCTGGAACTTGGCTGCAAAGAGATCGCATTCCCGGCGATCTCTACGGGCATATACGGCTATCCCAAAGAGGAGGCCGCACGTATTGCCTATCGGAGTGTCAAGCAGTTTTTGGATGAAGGGCACGAGATCACCGTCTATTTTGTCTTCCACAATGCAGAGGACAGGAAGATCTTTGAGGAGAGTATCCCGGAACTTTAAGCTTTGTAGCGCTTGTCCCTGATACTCATCTGTTTGCTGTTCTCGTCGACATAGATATCAAACAGGTCGATCTGGTCGATCAGCTGACTCAGTTTCTTATACCCGTAGTTGATCGGGGAGAAGGAGGAGTTGTTATTGATATACTGCCCGATATCGGCAAGATTGGCCCAGCCGTCATCTTCCATCGTCTGTTCGACAGCATTCTGAAGCAGGTTGACCAGCCAGCTGTCCTTGCGCATCTCCTCGCGGCTTTTGCGTTTGGGCTGTACCTTCTCTGCGGGTACGGGGCTTTTGCTGTCTGCATTGCTCATCAGGTTTTCGGTAAAGATAAACTGAGAACATGCCGCCATAAAGGGTTTTGGGGTTTTTTTCTCACCGAAACCGTAGACCTTGATCCCCTCCGCCTGCACGCGCATCACCACAGGGGTAAAGTCCGAATCGCTGGTGGCAAATGCAAATGCATCGATCTTTTTGGTATGCAGCATATCGATCGCATCGATCGTCATCAGGATATCCGTGGCATTCTTGTTCTTGGAGTAGTCAAACTGCTGGATCGGCTTGATCGCAAGTTCCAGAAGCTTCTCCTCCCAGTTCTTGAGATTCTCTTTCGTCCAGTTTCCGTAGGCCTGGCGGATATTGACGATACCGTATTTGCTCAGTTCGTTGATGATCCCTTCGATCGCACGGTATGAAATATTATCGCTGTCAATGAAGAGGGCGATATGGGATTCTTTGTTTTGTATCGGCACGGTCAGTTACCTTCCATTTTGAAATAGCCTATATAGTTCTTGATCACTCTGCCTGACTGTACCCAGCTCTCGATACCACCCTCAAGGTTGGAGACGTTATTGAACCCAAGGTCTTTGAGTGTTTTGGCACCGAGTATCCCCCTGGCGCCTTTGAGGCAGTAGCAGACGATGGGCCGGTCACTCAGGTTCACCAGCTTGTCATCGATGGCAAATTCGAGTTTCCCCCTTGGAATCGTAAAGATCGTCTTTGCAGGGATGACGCCCGAAGCAAACTCATCGGCTTCACGTACATCGATGAGTACCATTTTCTCCAGATCGATCTCTTCCGCAGTGATCTGGGGAATCTCCTCTTTGGCTTTCTCGAGAAACTCCTTGAGATGACCCTTGATCTGGCTCATATCGCAGCGCGCGTAATAGTGCTCCAGCTTTACGTTTTTTTCCATCGTTTCTTCTCCTTGGTGTGATAGAGATAGTATAGCGACAATCAAACCGTATGTAAAGAAAAAGAGAGGCGAAACAGGAGGATATCAGCGTAAGCGGATGGCGCATGATTACGCATCATCCGCTTCTATGCTTTGACATAGCCGAAAGTGCGCGGTGAGAGGGGTTATAGCTCAGGCTTAAAATAGGTCAGCGTGCTGCGCCCGAACTTTTTGCGTTTGGTTTGCGTGAGCGCGCCGATATGCTCTGGCAACTCAAGGTTGCTCATGTGCTCCACGATCACCATTTCGCAGATGTCGGGTTCGATCATCTCTATCAGGGCGATGGTTTTATCGTAGACCTCATCCATTCCGGTACGGGTAGAGAAGGGCGGATCGAAATAGAAGTAGGTTTTTATGCCGGAACGTTTGACCATCGTGTAGACCGTTTCAAACTTTTCAAAACTGTCCCCAAGGAAAAGATGGGTATGCATCGGGTCAATGTTGCGGGCATTCTTTTCGAGTATTTTATAGGCAGTGTGATTGTACTCGATGAAGTAGGCATCGCCTGCGCCGCGGCTGAGTGCCTCCAGGCCCACTGAGCCTGAACCGCCGAAAACCTCAACAAAGTTTTTGTCGATGATATCAAACTGCAGCGTATTGAAGAGGGACTCTCTGAGGATGCTTTTTGAGCTTCTGGTGGTGTCTATCGCAGGGATCTCCAGTTTTTTTCCTTTGTGTTTCCCTGCATTGATCGTGGTTGTAAATACTTTGATAGGTGCTTTTTTCATAACGGGATTTTAGCGTAACTGAGTTAAAAGGTGACAATATTCTGCAAAGTATTGATCAGTTTGCTCTCTTCGCGTATATCCGCACGCTCTTTTCCCGGTTCCAAAGAGGTGATGATGGTGCGTCCGGTGATCAGTTTGGTAGTATCTTTTTTCCGGATACCCCAGTAGGTATGCATCACAACAGGCTCACCCTTGTACTCTCCCATATAGAGCACGACATGCCCGGGGACATGCAAAAGAGAACGGAAGGGTTCCGCCTCTTTGAGGATCTTCTGTTTTTTGAAAGGCTTTTCCAGCCCCGCAATAGAGATCCTGTTCCCGTCTTCAGCCTGTTTCCCCGAATTTCGGCGGAGGAAGATACCAAAGACACCCAGAAAGTCCCGTGTGGTAGCCGAACAGTCTCTGCACTCATAGCTCCCGCCCCATCCGTAGGGTTCGTTATAGAACTCTTTGGCGAGTTTGGCGACATTCTCCGGAGTGAAGGCCAAAGGCTTCTTTGCGATAAATTCCGGTTTTTCCACTTTGAGATGTTCTATGTGGGCATGCCCCTTGTGGTCGCGCGAAGCGATCAGGTAGCTTTTTTGATCTTTGGCGATCGGAAAGAGTGCTCCCACTTTGACAAAAGAGTGTGGGGCTTTATCTTTGAAGATACGCAGATTATCCCTGATCGTCATCGCATAGTTACCGTTTTTAAAGGCCCGGATAAAATCATTTCCCACCAGTGCGATATCTTCTGTCTTCACCCATCCGAAGGCATAAGCCCCCCGGACAAATGCCCAGCGGTTATCTTTGGAGAAGTGTGAGACATAGAGCGGCAGGTTGATATGGTAGGCTGAGTTCTGGTTATAGTCAAAAGGGAAACCCTCACCGGTTTTTCTGGGGTCACGGTAAAACGCTGATGATGTCGGAAGAGCCTTGAGATCGGTACGGCGTACCGTGATCGCCCTGTAACGTTTGCTGTCGAGTGCTGCCATATTGGCATTGTCGATCCACTTTTCATAGACGGACGGGGGGATCACTTTTCCGTTTTCGTGGTAGATCGGTTTTTGGGTGACGAAACGTATCTCCCATCCGAAATCCTCTTCAGGGATATCGATCGCTTTCAGCTCCCACGGCTTGAAATATTTTTCATTGAAAAGCTTGTCGAGCTTTTTTTGTTCATCTTTGTTAAACGGTTTGAGCTGTTTGGCATAGTACGCCGGATCCTGCGGGATCTGTTTCATGTCTGCGACGACATTTTTGGGCAACTTGTCGATGCGTGATTTCTCACGATGGCTCTCTTTGAGCATATAGTCAGCCTGCAGGCTGGTGATCGCGATAAGGCTAAGCAGAATCAACCGTTTCATCATACTACTTTATACTTTTTTATTTCATTGTAATAGAGTTTGATTAATAGACGGTATATGGAGGATCAACCGCATATAAAAAAGCGCCGCTTTGTTACTTTTAGGAGATAGTGTTGATCCCCAGGCCGATCTCCCCGGAGAGTTCAAGGCGGCTTTCGTCAAACAGCACGCTCCCCCTTGCAGGGTTATGCGCCAGCAGCGCCACACCGTCGAGGTCTATCATCGTGATGGTCTCGGCTCTTGCAGAGGCGACATGCAGCGCTGCGGCAATGGC
>JAQUFB010000017.1 GCA_028684885.1 Sulfurovum sp.
GCTTCAGGTGTTTGGCTTTGGGGTCAAGCAGCTTGCTTTTCGGGTATTTTACACTGAGAAGACGCTCTGTCACTCCCTTCTCAAACTCCCCCTGCCCTATAATGACACTGTTTTTCCCATCGCTTAAGACCAGTTCGAAGGATTTGAGCCCTATATTATCGCTCAACGTGATCTGGAGCGGTGTTTTTTTATTCCAGTAAAAGTTGTTCTGACTCGTGATCCGAGGAGCTACTCTTTCAAACTCCGGTGAGGTATAAAGGTACCCCCCGCCCAGAATACCCCCCAGCAAAATAATGATAGTGATCCATTTACCGCTGCGCTTTTTTTTATGTATACGACTCATCTCTTATCCTGTCTGCAAGTTTTTTAAAATTGTATCGATAGTTGTTTTATCTAGGCTTATACGCTTTGTTTTGCCCGACCAATCCACTCTTTTCGATCTTCTCCAGAATATTCCCGATCATCTGCCCGATCGTCATGCCTTTGGTATAAGGGGCCATAAACCCTGCTGCAACCTTGTGTCCGCCTCCGCCAAAAGCTTTTGCCACAGCTGAGACATCGGCACCTTTGCTTCTCAGAGAGATGCGCAGTCCCTCCTCCAGCTCCATTACAAAACAGGCGACCTCGACTGTCGCCAAGGACTTGGCATACTCTACGATACCATCCATATCCGGTACAGTGGCACCTGTGGCGATGATATCTTCTTTGGTCACATAAAGTGATGCGACTCTCGCCTCATGGTGCAGACTCAAAGATGCCAGCGCCCTTTCCAGGATACGAAAGGCACTCAAAGGTTTTCTCTGAGTAAAATTCTGTGCGATAAAAGCCGGATCTGCCCCGGCCTCTACAAATACTCTGGCAACATCCAGGACTTCCGCGCTAACACTTGAAGTGGTAAAATATCGGGTATCTGAAAGCAGCGCCGTATAAAAACAGGTAGCTGCAGGCTGATCAATGCGATAGAGCTCCCTAAAAAGCAGATAGGCTACCTGCGAACTTGAGGCCATTTTGGGCAGCACGACATTGATCGTGCCGTAGTGCGTGTTGCTTTGATGATGATCGATATTGATAAGCTCTCTACCGCTCACATCAAATCCCAGCCGATCCGGACTCCCGCAGTCACAGGTGATCACCAATCCCTCTTTATAATCCATCTTATGTTTGATTTTTTTGTAGTGCGGCAAAAAATCCAGGTATTTTGGCAGTACTTTTGAAGCATTCACCACTTCGATCTTTTTACCCTTGTGGTTTGCACAAAGGAGGTGATAGATGCCCAATGCCGTACCGAGGGCATCTGCATCGGGATTGATATGGGAGAGTATTGTGACACTCTCCGCCTCCTCGATCTTTTTCTGTACTTTATCGTAGGGCAGAGACAATGCTGTTTTAGTTGCCAAACTATTCTACTTTCATGGAGAGATCGATCCAGCTGGCCTGATGGATAATGCTTCCCGAACTGATCGCATCCACACCTGTATCGGCAATCTCGCGTACCGTCTCAAGTGTGACATTTCCGCTCGCCTCAAGCAGGATGTGCGGATAGTTTTCATCTCTGAAGGCTACCACTTCACGGGTCTCCTCCAGGCTCATATTATCGCACATGACGATATCCGCCCCGGCCTTCATCGCACTTTTTACCATCTCCAGGGTCTCACACTCGATCTCCACTTTGGATGTAAAGGGTATTTTCTGGCGCACCTCTTCCATAAAGCTCTCCAGATCATCGATCGTTTTAAGGTGTGTATCTTTCAGCATCAGGCAGTCATCCAGGCCCATCCGGTGGTTCAAGCCGCCGCCGCAGCGTACTGCATACTTCTCAAACTCTCGCAGCAAAGGCCTTGTCTTGCGCGTATCCAGCAGTTTGACTCCGGTCCCTTCGATCGCCTTGACATACCGGTTTGTCAGTGTAGCGATAGAACTTGCATGCAGCGCCACATCCAGCAGCGAACGTTCAAGGGAAAGAATGGTCTTTGACGGACCATAGATATCCATCAGTCTGTCACCCTTGCAAAAGGCCTCTCCGTCATCGATCGCCCACTCGATATGCAGGTTATACATCCTCTCAAAGGCCTCAAGATACTCGCGTCCTCCAAATACCCCGTCACTTTTTGCAAGGATATAGGCCCTGATCGCTTTGGAATCGCTGATACGCGCAAAGAGGTCCCCCCTTCCCACATCTTCCGCTACCATCGCTTCGATAAATGCCCTTTTAAACATCATGCTACTTTATCGCCAACATTCGCTCTAGCGCCAGGTTGGCATACTTGACCGTATGCGGGTCTACAACGATTTCATTGATCGGGTTCCCATCCTCGATCGACTTGAGTGTCAGATAGAGGTCCTCGAGTGTCGTCTCGTTCATCGTCGGACACTCCGGCTTGGTGGAGGAGAGGACATAGGTATTTTTCTCTCTCATACGGTGAACCAGGTTATACTCTGTGCCGACCGCTACCTTCTGTTCGGGATCAAGATCGTTGACATACTTGATCAGCTGTGAAGTGGATCCCACAAAGTCCGCTATTTTGACGACCGAGGTGTCACACTCAGGGTGTACGGCGATCTTGATACCCGGATATTTGTTGCGGTAGAAGGCTACATCCTCGACCGTAAAGAGCTGGTGCACCGAACAGAAACCGTTGAAGCAGATCACATCGGCTTCTTTGGGGTCACACTCCCCCACCCCGATCACACAGGACTTGAGCCCCATGCTGTTTGCAAAGTTCTGCCCCAGGCAGCGGTCCGGCACAAAGAGGATCTTTTTGCCGCTTTCAAGCCCTTTTTCGATGATCTTGTAGGCATTGGAAGAGGTACATACCATTCCTCCCATCTCCCCGACTTTCGCCTTGACAGAGGCATCGGAGTTGATATAGGTGATCGGCAGGATATTCTCTTTTGCGATCCCGTGTTTTACCATATACGCTACGCTCTCATCAAAGTAGCTTCCGTCGATCATCCTTGCCATGGCACAACATGCGATCTTCGGCATCAGTACGCGTTTTTCAGGTGCGATCACCTTGACACTCTGCCCCATGAACCCTACGCCGGCAAACACCACCCACGGGTTCTTGTCGGCTTTGCATCTGCGTGCGAGCTCCAGGGAGTCACCTGTTATATCTGCCATCTCAAATACTTCATCACGCTGATAGTAGTGTGCCACTACTGTGACATCCAGTTCTTCCTTGAGTCTGTTTATCTCAGCTCTATAATCTATACTCATCGCTATCCTTCACTATCACTAAAGTGGCTCTTCATCAAACCCCAGAATAGTATGATTTTATCTAAATTCGGATAAAATTGCACTATCTTATGAAAATGGAAAGCACATATGGATCTATTAAGTAACCAAAATATACTCCTCTATCTTGCAGCCTATCTCCTTGCAGGTATCCCCTTCGGCTACCTTCTGGCAAAGCAGTTTGCAGGGGTGGACATCAAACAGGCAGGAAGCGGCAATATCGGTGCAACCAATGTACTCAGGGTCGTCAAAGAGCAAGATCCGAAGCTGGCAAAAAAACTGGGTGCGATCACCCTCTTTCTAGACGCGATCAAGGGTGTTGTCGTCATCCTCATCGCAAAATTTCTGGGTGCCCCCGAGGGTGTACTCTGGACCATTGCCGTACTGGCAGTCCTGGGGCACTGTTTCTCGGTCTTTTTGGCATTCGAGGGAGGCAAAGGTGTCGCTACCGGTTTTGGGGTACTTCTGGTGATGATGCCGGTCCCGGCTTTGATCGCTATCACAGTCTGGTTAATTGCAGCCAAAGGGCTCAAGATCTCTTCGATCTCCTCTTTGATCGGTTTGGTCGCCTTTATTATTGCCTCATACCTGATCTACCCGGAAGTTCCCGTAATCACTTCACATGCACCCATCTGGATCATCGCGATCGTGATCTTCTATAAGCATATACCCAATATCGTCCGGCTTTTCAAAAAAGAAGAGGGAAGAGTCTGATGACGATCCATATTGAAGCGTTGACCTTTGAAGCGATCATCGGGCTGCTTGATTTTGAACGCGAAAGGCCGCAGAGGGTCATAGTCGACCTCGAAGCCTCCTATCCCTACGAAGATACCTTTCTTGACTATGCCCGGATCGTAGAAGAGATCATGACGCATATCAAGAGTAGACGTTACGAACTCCTTGAAGATGCACTTCTTGGTATCAAAAAAGAACTGCTTCAAAACTATCCAAAAATCACGGCATTGAAACTGAAAATCACCAAACCGGATATCATTTCCGAGTGTTCTGTGGGACTCAGCCACGCCTGGAAATTTAATTCTTAAAAAAAACTTTCAAATATACTCTATATTATGCTATAATTAAGCAAAGTTTAACTTTTGGTATTGTGTCGATATCGTAAGACGAAGAGAGCAGATGAGCCGTGGTATGGCATATACAGTTTACTGAAGTATGAAAGAAGGAGCTTCACTATGAGAATATTGATCATAGAGAAAGATGAGGAACTAAGTAAATCTTTGAATGATGTACTGACTTCACAAAATTATCAGTGTGATATCGCTGAAAATATCAACGATGCAAGATATATGCTTGATATCAGAAACTACGATCTTGTACTTTTCAGCTGGAACAAGTCCGACAAGACAGGAATCGAGATCGTTGCCGAGATAAAAAAAGATGCACACAAAACATCTGTGATCGTTCTCTCGGATAGAGTGGGCAAAGAGAGCGAGATCGAAGCACTGCGCGGCGGGGCAGATGATTTTATCCGTAAGCCTTTGGATTTTGACATTCTGCTGGTACGGGTAGAAGCAAAACTCCGTTTTGGTGCCTCCAACATTATTGAGATCGACGAACTGATCATCAATCCCGAAGAGGAAAAGATCATCTACGAGGGCGAAGAGATCGAACTGAAAGGAAAACCTTTTGAGGTATTGACACACTTGGCAATGCACAAAGACCAGATCGTCTCCAAGGAGCAGCTTCTTGATGCGATCTGGGAAGAGCCTGAGCTGGTCACCCCCAATGTCATCGAGGTAGCCATCAACCAGATACGCCAGAAAATGGACAAGCCGCTTGATATCTCAACCATCGAAACAGTAAGAAGAAGAGGCTATAGATTTTGCTTTCCAAAAAAGATAAACTAAGTCCTAATTGGGCTTAGTTCTTTTCTCTACACTTTCGCTCTTTTCTTGATAAAAAAATAAATAAATTTTATAAATGTTTTATTTTAAATAAAGCATAAGGTTTCTTCGGTTATAAATCATAAAAATAACAAAATAAATAAAAGTTGAGGAAACCATGGCATTAATGATTACTGATGAGTGCATCGCATGCGATGCATGTAGAGAAGAGTGTCCGAATGAAGCGATTGAAGAGAATGATCCGATCTATCTGATCGATCCGGACAGATGTACAGAGTGCGTCGGTCACTTTGACGAGCCTCAGTGCATTTCGGTCTGTCCGGTTGACTGTATCATCCCGGATCCGGATAATGTGGAGAACGTCGAAGAGCTAATGTTCAAGTTTGAAAAACTTCAGGAAGAGTATAACTAAGCGATGAATCCCAGAACCGCCATCATTGATATCGGTTCTAATTCGGCCAGGCTTGTTATCTATGAAAAGACAAGCCGCTACGGATTTCATCTCATCTGCGAACAAAAAACCAAAGTCCGTATCGGCGAAGGGGCCTACCAAAGAGGGGGCTATCTTCAGCCCAACGGCATCAAGCGGGCATTTTTTGCCCTTCAATCTTTCCAGGAAACCATCCAAAAATACAAAACATCCAAGACCATCTGTGTAGCAACATCTGCGCTTAGAGATGCACCAAACGGTGAATTATTTGTCGCCTGGATCAAAAAAGAGCTTAAACTGGATATCCAGGTCATTGACGGCAAAAAAGAGGCAAGATACGGAGCGATCGCCGTCAAGAACCTCTTGCCGGTCAATGAAGGGATAACGATCGATATCGGAGGGGGGTCGGCAGATCTTGCACTGATCAAAAAGGGTAAAATCGTAGATACCTTCTCCCTGAATCTCGGTACAGTCAGGCTCAAAGAGCTTTTTTTTGATCAAGGTAAACCGATTGAGGAGGCGATTGCATATATCCATAGCGCTTTGGAAGCACTTCCCGGACACTTTAGGCACCATAGGGCTATAGGGATCGGAGGTACGGCAAGAACGCTTTCAAAATCGATCATGAAATCCACCGGATACCCTCTGGATAAGCTGCATGCCTATCGCTATGCTGTAGCTCCGCAACATGCCTATTTTGAAGAGATCTACCGCTCCTCGGCAAAAGGGCTGAAACGATTTCTACTCAAGCGGAGCCGCTATGATACCGTCAGGGAAGGGACCCTTATATTCGATGAACTGCTGAAATATATGGGCGTCGAGGAGGTGGTGACAAGCAGTGTCGGCGTACGTGAGGGGATATTTTTAAGTAGTTCTCTCAACAAACGTACCCATACATTCCCGGAAGGGAAGAACCCCAGTATCGAATCGATCCTCAGCAGATTTAAGCCTATGGTCAATGTGGAAAAAAACAAAAAGGCGAAACTTCAGATCGCTCTTGCTTTGTATCATACTTTTTTGCAAAAGAGCAACATGGACCAATCCTATCTGGACGAACTCCTGCATGCGCTAAAACTCTCCAGTATAGGGAAAACCCTGACTATCTACAGATCGCATAAACATGCTTTCTATATCGCGCTTCAGGAACTAAACTACGGCTTTACACATGAGCAGATGGCACTGATCGCCCTGCTTTTGCGTACGGAAAGTGACGGTACCGTACCGAAAGTACTTGTCAAGGAGTACAAACCCTTACTCCCCCCAAAAGACACTCTTGTCTGGCTCAGTTTTTTCTATAAACTTACGATACTACTTCAAGAAGCATCCAATAGCGCCAAAATAGAATTTAGCTATGAGAACCAGGTGCTGGTGATCTACTCAGACAAATCACTCTATCTGACAAAAGAGAATATCAGAACACTGAAGAAGCCTACCCCTTTTGCGATCATCATCGCAGATAGAAATGAAATTCCGAAAAACAAAAATCTTGGAATACAATAGTAAGTATTTCATGGTTGGGCTTTGCCCCACCTTATCTACTACCTACTCCCTGCTTCTTACTACTTTATCAGAACTTCGTCCCCATAGAGAACTCAAAGACTGAAGTTCTGTCACCGTCTTTGGGATCGATCGCTTTGGCAAAAACCAGGTTGATCGGGCCGAACCCTGACTGCCACTCCAGCACGGCACCCGCAGAGGAACGCGTAATATCATCAAAATCAAGATCACCATCTTTTGTCAAAATAGGATCGGTTCCGATCATCCCGTAATCCACAAAGAAGGCCAACCGCATCTTTGCAGCTTCAGAGAGAGGAATACTTGCTTCCAGACTTACAGAGGCACTCTTTGTACCACCGATACGTTTTCCCACTTCACCTTCTTCAGCGATACGTTTTATACCACCATCTTCAATGATTTGCGGGGAAAGAGAGTAAGGCTCATATCCTCTAATCGATCCGATACCTCCCATAAAGAGTCTTTCAGCGATCGGGATATATGCATTATTTTCTGCGAAGAGTACTGTAGTTCTGGCTTTTGCGCGTAAGATCAAGTCGTAATCGATCAGATCTTCCATCCCGTAATAGGCACCGAATTTACCGGAAAACTTCGTAAAATTTGCAAACTCCGTGTAGCCATCTTCCAAAGTCCCCTGATCAAGTTCCCCATCAAGGCTGGAAAGCTCTAGCGTTGCAGATGCGATAAATCCTTCTCTGGGTTGATAATAGTCATCTGTATTGTCAAACTTCAAACTCCCAAACCCCGAGAGCTTTTGATACTTATCATTATAGAAAATATCCTGCCAGTAGGTTGTATTGGAATCAGAATTTATTTCAGACTTATTATCCACATACCCTACGCCTACAGAAGCATAAATATGTCTATAAAACTGACGGCCCAAAGAGAGATTGGCACCCAGCTGATCCTGCGTAAAATCGATATATTCATAATCACGTTTATAGACACTAAATCCCAGACTGTAGAGACTGTCCCATACTCTCGGGTTCGTGAATGAGAGATTATAGTTTGTAGAGATTTTGGAAAGTTCAAATCCCAGGGTACTGCTGATCCCTGAACCAAAAAGGTTCTTGTCAGAGATCGATGCATTGACCATCAGCCCCTCATAAGAACCGTAACCGCCTCCCGCTGAGATCGTCCCTGTGGGAGCCTCTTTCACTTTAACCAGAAGATTGATCTTGTCTTCACTTACCCTTTGTGTCTCGATGTCCACTTTTTCAAAAAATCCGGTCCTTCCCAGTGCATTTTTTGAATCTTTCAGGTCTGTGGCATTGTACTTATCCCCCGGTGCAAGATAGATATAGCGGCGGATCACCCGGTCTTTTGTCACACTGTTCCCGGAGATCAGTACATCATTCACGGTTACAGGAACCCCTTCTCTGATCACATAGTTCAGATCGATCGTTTGCGTTTTGGGGTCCTTGTGCATCTGAGGAAGTATATCCACGTAGGCATACCCGCGGTTTCCGATCTTCTCTTTGAGGGTCTCCATATCCGTACGCATACGTTTGATGTTAAAGACTTTTCCCGATTTCAGTGTCAGCCCATCGATCAGTGTTTTGCTCTCCAACCCTTTGAGATTTTGGGTGATGTTGATCTTTCCGATACGGTACTGGATCCCCTCTTCCACCTGATAGTCTACATCTGCCCGGTAGGAACCAAAATCTACTTTCATCAGCGGCTTGCTGACATTGGCATCAAGGTAACCCTTCTCCATATATTTCTCTTTCATCCTGTAGGAGTCATATTCGAGCTGGTCCACCTTGGCTACACCGTCGTTCAAAAACGGTATCCAGCCCCAGGAATCAGCCTCTTTATTTACCAGGTCAGCTTCCAGCTCCCCTTTCTCTACCTCTTTTGCCCCTACAACATTCGTCTTTTGAATCCTGATCTTCTCGCCTTTGTTGACATCAAATACAAGCGATATGCTGCTCTGGTTCACCTTCGTCGTTGTTACCTCTACCACCGTATCATAGTATCCCTGGCTCTCAAGATTAGTGATCAGTGCCTTTTGCGCCTGTTTTACACGTCTCTGATCATACAGGTCACCCTTTTTCAGTCCTGTGCTCTCAAGCAGTTTTTTCCCCTCATCCCCCGTACCAAACCCTTTGATCTCAAGATTGGCGATCGCTACTTTCTCTTTGAAGTGGTAGATCAGCATACTCCCTTTGCTTTCTACCCATACATCCTCAAAGTACCCCTGTGCATAAAAGTTCTTGACCGACTGATTGATTTTGGCAAGATCCATCTCATCACCGACATGGATCCCCGATATTTCGGTAGCGACACTCGGAGAAAGATGTGCCAGGCCGACATACTCGATCTGACTGATTTTCTCTGCCATGAGCAATGCCCCCGCGAGTACTAAAGTAAGCGCTATTTTCTTCATTCCTTTTAACCTTGTCCTGCAAATAATTTTGTTAATAGTGTATCTTTTTCTATCTATCTGACACCTTAATCCTCAGGCAATAAAACTCCAGGGAAGCAGAGCCGTTTCATGGAAAAAATTCACAAAATCATGCTATAATCTCCCCTTTCCAAGGAGAGGTGAATAGCTATGACAAACGTCGGAATTATCGGTCTTGGGCTTATGGGAGGTTCCTTGAGTATTGCACTTCAGGAACGATCGGAGAGCTACTATTTTATCGGGATGGACCACAATGAAACCCATCAACAAGAGGCGCTTGAACTCGGGCTTGTGGATAAAATCGTCCATTCGCTTGATGAGATCAGCAGGTGTGATATTATCATCCTGACGATCCCGGTGGACGGGATCATTGCTGTCTCCCGGGAGCTGAAAAACCTCGATGAGAAGTGCACCGTAATAGACCTCGGAAGCACCAAGGCAAAAATCTCAGCCTCCATCCCGGCATCCGTCCGCAGGAATTTTGTCACGGCACACCCGATGACCGGCACGGAAAAATTCGGCCCCAAAGCGGCAATCCCGAAACTCTATGAGAACAAGATCGTCGTTTTATGCGACATGGAAAAAAGCGGCCCCCACCAACAGGAGGTTGCCAAAAAGCTCTTTAGCCAGATAGGGATGAAACTTGTCTATATGGATGCTGAAGAGCATGACAGACATGCAGCCTTTATCTCGCATATGCCCCATGCCCTCAGTTATTCCCTGGCGAACTCAGTGATGAAACAGGAGGATGCGAGCAGCATTGTAGCGCTGGCTGGCGGCGGGTTCAGGGATATGAGCCGTATTGCCAAATCCTCTCCTCAGATGTGGGAGGATATCTTCAGGCAGAACCGAACCAACCTCATCGAAGCGATAGAAAGCTTTGAAGTGGAGCTTAAAAAATGCCGTCATATGGTTGAAAATGGCGAGTGGGAAGCACTCAACAAGTGGATGGGGGAAGCCAACAGGCTGCATGATATCCTCTAGGGGATACCTGCACTTCGCTGCAGGAAAATGTCTCTCCTTTTTTACTGTTGCGTATCTCGTACCTTTTCCATCAATCTCTTCAGCACTTTTTTGTCGATAGTGATACTTTTGTCACCATTTTTTATCGCATAGAGTTTACGTACCATCTCTTCTATCTCCGGGCCTTCATTGATATGCGGATAGAGCAGCCCGAGGGCCTCATCGTTGCCATAGATTTTTTGTTTATCCCCCCTGCGTGCCGACCACTTGAGCAGAAGGTACATCACCGCCATTCCCGCGGCAAACGCTAGTGCCAGCATCCACCATGTGACAGGGTGTGTCTCCTGCGCCTTTTCAGTCTGTGCTGAAGGAGTAGTTTTATCGTCGTTAGATTCAACTTTTGAAGGAGAAGTGCCTTTGGGTACCGTGGCAACCAGCGCACTGCTGTCCCCCTTTACCCTGATAGTATACGATGCGACCTCAAGCGTCTCCAGACGTGAGGTTTTGGGGTTATATACAGTAAAACTTCGTGCCGGAACAGTAAAATTCCTGTCCGAGATCAGCGCAAAGTTTTTTGTGTAGCTGCTATAAAGCTCACCATTCTCTACCCGGCTCTCCGCCCTGGCATCATCAGAGAAGATCGTCACACCCTCGATCTCATAAGGGGGAAACTCAAAATCTTCAAGGTTCCCTTTCCCCTCTATCCTGATCGTAAGGTTCACGGGTTTGTTGACCTCTGTCTCGGCGGTATCTATTTTTGCATCCAGTGTAAACTCACCAATGAGATCACTCTTCTGGGGCTGTGGTTTTACCTTGATCATCAGATCATTGGAGGAGATATCATGCCACCGTGTGGCATAACGCCCAAAAAAGTCACGACGGCTGAGATCTGCCTTTCCAAGTTTTGCTGTCGCCGCACCGATCGTGAAGTTTCCTTCACGTTTTGCTGTGAGGAGATACTGTTTTTCTACTACGATATTTCCGTTCTGGCGGTACTGTTTTGGCTCACCCAGCGGCTTGCTGTAAAAGTCCTTCATCTCGGGATCAGCAAAATCAGAGAGCTTCGCACCCTGTATACGGTCTGAGATAGAGACATAGAGGCTAAGAATAAAACTCTCTCCTTCCAGTACTTCTTTTTTTTCGCTTCTGAGTTCAAAAGAGTAGAGTACATCTGCTTTAAGCTGCGGTGCCTTGGAAGCAACCACCTTGACATTGATCGGTTCGGTCTGATAGGTTTTGCCGTCGATCTTCACCGTATAGGAGGGAATCGTCAGATCTTTTTGCGGAACAAATCCGATGACCTTCGTGGTGGTCTTCTCGCTTTTCACCTCTCCGTTGAGATAGGTCATATTACGACTGCTCTGCATCGACGTTCCCACCACTTTCGCCCCCTCTATCTCAGCGATCTCGGGAAACTCTACTTCATCCCCTTCCGCACGGATCTGCAGCTCTGCAATGTTCCCCTCTATTACTTCAGAAGCAGAGACTTTCGCCTCAACCGATGCCGCATAAAGCCACCCAGACAACAGATAGCCAAGAATAGTCAGGATAATTAATTTTTTCATAAGATGCTCCTCTCAATGCGCTGCACTAAACACTCAACGCTCAATTTACCAAGGGTTTGCATGGCTCTTCTCCTCCTCTTTTTCCCGACCCATCTGATACATCATCGTAGGCATCTTCTCGGGTAACTTATTCATCAGCCGTTTCATCTCTTTGGCCTTCTCTTTCTCTGCTTCGCTCATCTCTGCTTGTGCGGCTGAAGCACTCTGCTCTTGCGGCTTCTGCTCCTCTTGCCTTTTATCTTTGGCATTCTGTTCTTTTTCTTCCTGCTGATCTTTGGCTTTTTGCTCTTTTTCAGCCTCTTCTTTTTGATCTTTTCCCTCGTTTTTTCTTTGGTCTTTGTTATCCGTCTGGTCCGGCTTGTTCTGCTGATCCTGCCGGTTCTGCTCTTGCCGATCCTCTTTATTTTCCTGATCTTGCTTGTTTTGATCCTGGTTCTGCTGCGCTTTATTCTGTTCGTCTTTTTGCTGGTTTTGATTTTGATTCTGCTGCTTTTTCTCTTCTTCCTGTTGCTTCATCTGTTTTGCAAGATCAAGATTGAAACGTGTATCCTCATCCTCTCTTACCTTCAGCGCTTTTTCATAGGCATCAATGGCTTTCTCCCATGCTTTTTTCTGGAAATAGCTGTTGCCGATATTGTGTTGCCTTAGTGCTTCATCGATGCCTTCGGCATTCTCATAGGACCTGATCGCCGCATCGTAGTTTTTTGACTTGTATTGCGCATTACCGATATCATACTGGGTTTGAGGCAGATGCTTATCAAGTGAGTCGAATAACGCTTCACTTTTGGTATACTCTTTTGCTTCATACGCACGCGTCGCTTCTTCAATCGTTTTAAAATCCGTCACTCCTGCGTTTGCAAGCGTGAAGTGTGAAGCGTGAAGCGTGAAGAGTGTCAGTATACTTTTCAATGAAAAGCTTTTTTTTATCAAAGGCATTTTGAAAAAACAGTGACCAAAATTTTTCATTTTTAATTTTTCATTTTTCATTTCTACTTCTCCCTCTGAACGCTTCTTCTCGGTATCGAACTCAATGCGATCAACAACAGAAGAAGCCCGGCACCGAGAGGATAGTAGAAGAGTTCTACGCGCTCTTTGATCCTCACTTCACCCTGCTGTTTATCCTGATACTTGTTTTTGATCCGTGCAGCAAGTTCCCTGATATCCTCCTTCCCGTGACCGGCAACGATCCCGTCGCCGCCGCTCTTTCGTGCAAGTGAAAGCAGGGCATCATTTCTCTGCGTAATCGCGATCGTCCCGTCTTCAAGCATATAGGGTTTCCCCTCTTGAGTCAGTACCGGCGACCCCTTCGTTGTTCCGACAAGCACAACATAGAGATCTATATGGTGTTCTTCCAGAATATCTGCAAATCCTGCGATTGCTGCTTCATCCCCTCCATCGGTAAAAAGCACGACGATCTTAGGCTCTTTTTTCTCCAGCACTTCACTTGCCAGCATACCCAGTTCGGAAAAATCGGTTGATCCCATACTCATGTAGCTGTCATCCACCCCTTCCACCATCATCTGAAGTGTCTGCTTATCTGCCGAAAACGGGGCAAGGATAAAGGAGGAATGCGCAAAGGCAAGTACACTGATCTCATCGCTGGGCATTGCCTCAAAGAACTCGAAGATTTTCTTTTTTGCAAACTCCAGGCGGTTGGGGTAGAGGTCGGTACTGCGCATCGAACCGGAGATATCAAGCCCGACCACCAGATTCAGCCCTTTCACATCCACAACCTTCTCCCCCTTCTCTATCACCGGACGCGCCAATGCCACGATCATCAAAAAGATCGCCGCAAATATCGTGATATTACGCATCACCAGGGGGATCGCCTCGTCACTGGCACTGAGACGCTTCAGTACACGTTCGTCAAAGACGCGCGAGAGCTTCTCCTTGTTGGTAGAGATCAGAATGGCAAAGAGGATGAAAGGGACAATGAGTATCCAAAAAAGATAAGGGTAGACAAAGGTCATTTTTGGCTCCTTAACCGATGGCCTTCAGCGGTGCACACGTGCACATCGCTTCCGGTTCCGAAGCTACAAACGACAAACTGTTGTCGTTTGCTGACGCCTCTCATCCAAAAAAGATAAGGGTAGACAAAGGTCATTTTTGGCTCCTTGGCTGATAGCCTTCGTGGCTTCGCTTCACTCCAACCACTACTGCTCCAATATTCCTCACTCCTAACTCCTCACTCCTCATTCTTTATATCCCCCTGCTGTTTCTGAAATAGATATAGAAAAGCAGGCTCAGTATCGCAAACAACAAAGGATAGATATAGAGGTAGGTATGCTGTACCACCCGCTTATCGTCGATCTTGGTGACTTCAAGTCTGTCGATCTCCTCGTAGATACGGCTCAATTCACTGGCATCTCTGGCCCCGTAAGCCTCTGTCCCGCCTGCATCTGCCAAAACTTTGAGATAGGCTGCATCGTAGTCCCTGTTTGGATATCCGATCCCGATCACATAGAGTTTGATATCCTGTGATTTGATCATCTCTACGACATCCTCCAGCGCTATCCTGCTGCCGTTGTCGATACCGTCGGTCAGCAGGATGGCGATCCTGGATTTGGCTTTGGATTTGCTCATCATATTGTAACTCTGCACCAGCGCATCCTGAATGGCGGTACGTTTGCCGTTGATCATGCCGATATACTGCATCGAGATGATCTTCTGTAAAAACTCCTTTTCAAACGTCAGCGGAGAGGCAACAAAGGAGATCGCCCCGAAACTTACCAGCCCGATACGGTCATTTTCGCGTTTGCCGATAAAATCCTCTACCACCTCTTTGACCACTTCAAACTTGTTTTTCATAGGGTTATGAAGATCAAATCCGCGCTGCAGCATCGACTCGCTCGCATCTGTGATCAGTGCGATATCGCGCCCCTCTTTTTTCGTATTGGTGTAGCTGTGAGAAAGTACGGGAGAAGCCAGTGCGATAACCGCCGAGACGATCCCAAACCATTTGAGGAAAAGAAGCAACGAACTTTGATGTACGCTGTTTGCCACCAGTTTTTCTACATGGGGGAAAAAGATCGCCCGGCTCCGCTCCTTGCACCACTTTGCACAGAGCAGAAACGGAAGGATCAACAGCAGTAGATAGGGGAACTCGAAACTAAATTGACTCATCCGCGATCCTCACAAAGAGATGGAACTGATTGAGCGTCTGCTGGTCCACTTCATTGACCACTTTTTTGTATTTGTACTGTTCAAGCATCGGTTCAAGCTGGCTGAAGAGTTCTTTTCTTCTCTCATCGGTCGCCAGCAGCCTTGCATATTTGGTGGCCTCATAGGCAGCATGCTTGCTGTCCTCCCAGTCTATCTGCTTGAGCCTTTCCAGATACATTTTTGCAAGATTAACCTTGCGGTTCTCCCAGAACTTTTTTGCCACAAAGAAAAGTATCCCGAATCCCAGCAGAGCAAAAAAACCGATCAATCCCCAATAAAGATAAAAGGAGTAGTCCGGTATCTCCAGAAGCGGCTTGATATCCCGCAGCTGTGCGGTGAGGTTTTGCTCATTTGCATTCGCAAAAGTGAATAATGAATAATGAATAATGAATAGTTTTGGCATGTCTTGCATCGTAAAACTTTTATAAAAACTAAGCTTTTTGTAAAAAAGCATACATAAATTTTTAATTTTTAATTTTTCATTATTCATTATTATGCTCTCCTCATCGATTTCATCAGCTTCAGCGCGGGCTCTTCATGGGTATAGACTTTGACAAAACGTATCCCCTGTTTTTTAAACTGGGTGTAGAGCTTCTCATCATTCTGATGGATTGCTTTCTTGTAGGCATTCAGCGCCCCGGTATTGATATCGCCTTCGAAACTTCTTTTGCTCTCCATATCGATCAGCCTCAGATATCCCAGTTCGCTCGGATCCTCTTCGAACCGATCCCTTATGATCACAGCCACGATATCATGCTTGACGCTCAAAATCCGCAGATCGATCTCGCCGATAAAATCCGAAAGGATAAAAAGCAGCGACTTCTTTTTCAGACGTGTGTTAAGCATCTCCGTGAGTCTGGCAAAATCCGCCTCTTTCCCCAGCAGTTCAAACGCTGTAACATCCTCTACCGCTTTATGGATGGAAAAGTGTTTTTTGCTTGGCCTGCTGCGCTCATAGAGCCTGTCGGCAAAAAGGATATGGGTAAAGAGATCGCTGTTTTTTACCGCTGAAAACCCCAGCGTCGCGACCAGTTCAGCCAGGATATCACTCTTCTGCTTTACCGTTCCAAAGTACATCGACCCGCCGAGCATCGAAACGACCACCACATTGAGCTCCCGCTCCTCCTTATAGATCTTGACATAGGGTTTTCCCAGTTTTGCAGTGGTCTTCCAGTCGATCTTTCTTACATCGTCCCCGTAAACATATTCACGAAGTTCCGCAAACTCAAATCCTTCACCCTGGAAGAGCGAAGCATTGTTTCCGAGCATATCACCATAGACCTGTTTTTTGGTTTTGAGAATGATCTTTTTTGCCGTACGATTCATCGGTGCAGCTCCGATAAATCAGTGAATAGTGAATAGTGAATAGTGAATAGTTTCGGATTGCTTTCTTTAGGAAAGCTTTTGTTATTTAGTGTAGAAGCATTGCTGAGCAATGCATACGAAAACGCCTCATTCCTCATTCCTATCTCCTCATTTTCCATAATGCTGTGCATTATGGAATCGGTACTGCCGCCAGGATCTTCTCGATGATCCTATCCTGTCTGATATCTTCGGCCTGTGCTTCGTAGCTGAGGATAATACGGTGTCTAAGGACCTCTTTGGCGATATATGCCACCTCGATCGGTGAAACATAATCCTGGCCTTTCAGGTAAGCGATCGCACGGGCAGCTTTATACATATCGATGCTTGCCCTTGGACTTGCCCCGAATTCGATATAGGCTTCCAACTCTTCAAGGCCGTACGCCTTGGGCTCACGTGTCGCGTGGACAAGTTCGATGATATAGGCTTCAACCTCTTCATCCATATGCACCTCAAGCGCCTCTTTTCGGATCGTCTCCAGGTCATCAAGACTTGCTACCTGTCTGATCTCCTCAAAGCCGCTGTTGGCTACCCTGCGGGCGATCTCAAGCTCCTCTTCTTTCGTGTTGTAGCCTACTACCACTTTCATCATAAAACGATCCAGCTGCGCCTCGGGAAGCTCATAAGCCCCCTCCTGTTCTACCGGGTTTTGTGTGGCCATGACCAGAAAGGGAAGATCGATCTTGAACGTGTCATCGCCTATCGTTACCTGACGCTCCTGCATCACTTCCAGCAATGCCGACTGTACCTTCGCTGGCGCACGGTTGATCTCATCGGCCAACAGAAGGTTGGTAAATACCGGGCCTTTTTTGATCTTGAAGGTGTTACTGGAGGGGTCATAGATCTCAGTCCCGATAATGTCTGAGGGAAGCAGATCTGGTGTAAACTGCACACGTTTGAACTCTAGTCCAAGTGTCTTTGCCAATGCATTTACCGCTGTCGTCTTCGCAAGTCCAGGAACACCTTCAAGAAGGATATGTCCCCGGCAGATAAGGCCCGCCAAGAGACCTTCGACCATCTTCTCCTGTCCTACAAGGACTTTGGAAATCTCAGATTTAATAGTGGCAACAATTTGACTCACATTCTTCTCCTATCTACCGCTATATATGAATAGCCCGAGTATACTTTAACGAAATTAATTGAAAGTAAATAACCGCCTTTGCAAAGACGGTTCCCATTAACGCTCCCCGAACGCTTCATTCATGGTTTTTGTGATAGGTTTAGTGATATATTGCCATACGGTTCTCTCTCCGGTAATGATATCAATTTGTGTGGTCATTCCCGGGCTGACATCTATTCTTCTGCCGTTTTTTGCAATCAGTGTCGTGTCATTCAATATCACTTTCACTTTAAAGTAATATTTTTCCCCTTTTTCAGTTTTCTCGACCAATGTATCCGGACTGATATAGGCGACTTCTCCATCGAAGATTCCGTAGATGCTGTAGTCGTACGCATCCAGTTTTACCGCTACTTTTTGCCCCTTCTCTACAAACGATACATCTGATGTCGGCAGCTTGGCTTCAATGATCAGCTTATCGCCGAATGGCACGAGTTGCATGATAACATCACCGGCCCTGACCCTTGCTCCTTTTGTTGTCACAAGAATATTTTTGACTATGGCATCCATAGGAGACCTGATATCCGTCCATTCCAAAGTAATTTTTTTATCTGCCAGCTCCTGTTCTTTCATGGAGAGCTCTTCTTCCGCTTTGGTCATATCCGTTTGTGAATCCTGAAAATACTTGTTTTGCACATTTGAGAGTTTTCCCTTGAGATCCGCGATCTGTCGTTTCAGCTTAATGATCTCCGCCGAACCGATATCACCCGTCTTAAGAAGTGGCAGGTTGTTTTCAAGCTCCTCTTCTGCCAATGCCAGGGATTCATTGATCGCCGTAGTCTGGTCTCTAATCGCCTGCTGGCGTCTTTTAAAGAGTTCGGTCTGATTTGCTATAAACTCCGGATACTCTTTAAGCTCATCAGGGAAAACCAGCGGCTTATCAAACACTTCAGCCTGAAGTCTGATAAGTGTTGCCTTCAAAGCCGCTACTTTTGACCTGCTCTCGTCATATCCGGCTTTCGCCTTATCCTGTTCCAGTAAAATCAGCCTCTGTCCCTCTTTTACATGCTGCCCTTCTCTGACATATATCTGCTCTATTACACCATCTGAGGCAGCCTGAATCTCCTGTGTTTTGGCAGTAGCGATTACTTGACCCTCGGCATGTGATATCTGATCAAGTGTGGCAAACTGTGACCAGATCAAAAACGGGATGATCAATAAAAAAAGTGAACCAAAAATAATCCATAACGGATTGACTTTTGTGATCAATGGTATATGTTCTCTCATGCGTTACTCTTTTCTTGATTATTTGATGCAGGTGCCGTATTTTCGGCAGCAGCTTTTGCAGAAGACTGCGCTGCTGCCTGCTGTTTCGCATTTGCCAACTTGCCAAGTATATCATCCCTTGCACCATCCATTACAATACCCTGCGGTGTCATAATGATAATACGATCCACCAGTTTCAACAATGCAGGCTTATGCGTGACGACAACCAAGGTCTGGTCTTTTGCGATATTTGATCCCAAAATATGTATAATCTTCTTCTCTGTCAGATCATCCATATTGGCTGTCGGTTCATCCAGCAACCATATTTTCGGGTTTGTCAACAGCATTCTTGTGATGGCAATCAGTTGTTTCTGTCCTCCCGATACACTGTTCCCGCCTTCAGGCACAATCGTATCAAGCCCTTTGGGCAAACTGTTGATCAGCATGTTCAGTCCGGTTTTTTCCGCTGCTGCCATGATCTCTACATCATCCACACCGACAAGACCAAGCACAAGGTTATCCCTGAGTGTTCCCGATATCAGCCGTGTACTTTGGGAAAGATACCCTATGGTTTCGCTAAGCTTGTCTCTTGCGATCTGCTGTACATCGATATTGTCAAGCAGAATTTTCCCTTCTGTCGGCGCATACAGCCCGGCCAGCATCTTAAGCAGTGTTGATTTGCCCGAACCGATGACCCCCAGAATCGCAATCTTCTCTCCAGGCTTTATGGAGAGGTTGGAAACAGCAACCGTCGGCGTCTCTTCGCCATAATTGAATTTGACATTATTGCAAGTATAGACCGGTGTATGAATTTCAGGGAAAAGAGGTTTTTCAACCCCTTCATTGTCATTGGGCAGCGCATAGATATTGTCTATGTCTTTTACCGCTATTTTCGCCCTTCCCCACTGTATAAATACGTTTGGCAGCATCGCCAAAGGAGCAAGTACCCTGCCTGAGAGTATCGATACGGCGATCAATCCCCCCATCGTAAGTGTATCTGTCGTGCTGACGATATACGCACCCAATGCGATAAGCCCGACATAGCTTAACTGTTGTAAAAATGCTGCGATATACCCTGACAACTCACTATAATGTCTGATGGCTATGTCGTCATAAATGGCATCCTCGCTTAAAGCATTCCATTTGCTCAGTACTGCATAACCGTGGCCTGATGCTTTTACTGTCTCTACACTCTCCACGGCTTCTACGAGAAGTCCCAGTTTTTTGTTTGACGCCGCGACTGACTGCATTGTAAGAAACTCTATCTTCTTTTTAAAGAAAAAAGCCGTCAGCAGTGAGAGAGCAAAAAATATCATAGGGACCATTCCCATATAAAACCCTCCGACCATGATGATAATCATAAGAAAAAACAGAGTAAACGGAAGATCTATAATGAAATAGAGCGCCGCTGTCGATATAAAAGAACGGATTGCGATATAGCTTTGCAGCTGGGCGGATAAGGTACCGATACTTTGCGGCACGGCATCAAGTCTGATCTTTAAAAAACGGTCAAAAATATTATGCGAATAGCTTTTGTCTATTTTTACTGAGGCATGATCAAGGATCACCGATCTCGCGACCTTCAGCACCATCTCCAATAATATTGCGATAAATACACCGACAACCAGCCATACCAAAGTGGACATTCCATGGGTTGGAATGACCCTGTCATAGACCTGCATACTGAAAAATGAAGTTCCCAGAGCCAGGAAATTGATGCTGAACGTTGCAATCGCTGCATGAACTATACGCGGTTTCTCTTTGAGAGCGACTTTCTTGAACATCTCATAGGCACTTTTGCTCGCTTCAGCTTTTCTTTTTTCCCGTATAGGAGTGTAGAACACCTCCCCATCAAGTTCATGGTATCTTATCCCTTCCCTGCTGTCACACTTGTATTGTCCGCTGGGAAGCTGTTCCAGTACGATACAGATCCCCTCACCCGGGACCAGGGCAAGTGAAGGCAGCATCTCCGCATTGATACTCTTTACCCATTGTGGCTTGATGAGGCCGAATGCATCAAAGATTTTCTCATAATAAGCAACAGCGACCTCGTTGCTTGCACTGCTTTGCGCCAAAAGTTGTTTTTCAAGCGCATCATACTCATACTTTGAAAGCTTAAAGTTTGAGAAATGCGGCAGCGAACATGTTTGCGTCAGCCATGCGCTGTCTTCTCTTAATGCCTCAATACTTTTGTAAAATTCACTTTGAGTCTTTTTGACTTCATTGTCTTCCAGTCTCATTTAACCCCCGTCATTTTTTTATTTTCTAACAATATATGCTTCATCATAAATGATATTTCTTATCTCTCTTGCTGCGGCAAGAGCCTCTGCCGCACGCTCATACGAACCTACAAACTGCTGCCCATCTTCTGTTGTAGATATTTTAAAGTTTTGTTTTTCAAATTTCTTTTTCATCGCTTCATCCAATTTCAGATCAAACTGTACATAATATTTTGGATGTGGGGTGCTGCCGGCATTTTTCTGCTCAGCATTTCTCTGTTTCTCAGCCTCAGCTTTGGCGATTCTCGCCTCTTCAGCTTTTCTGTTTTTCTCTGCTTCGGCTTCGGCTTTGGCTATTCTTGCCTCTTCGGCTTTTCTGTTTTTCTCTGCTTTGGCTTCGGCTTCGGCTTTCGCTTTGGCGATTCTTGCTTCTGCTTCTGCTTCTGCTTCGGCTTTGGCTTTGGCTATTCTCGCCTCTTCGGCTTTTCTGAGTTTCTCTGCCTCGGCTTCGGCTTTGGCTTTGGCTATTCTTGCTGCTGCTTCAGCTTTGGCTTTCGCCATTCTCGCCTCTTCAGCTTTTCTGCGCTTCTCAGCCTCGGCTTCGGCTTTCGCTTTGGCTATTCTTGCCTCTTCGGCTTTAGCTTTGGCCATTCTCGCCTCTTCGGCTTTTCTGAGTTTCTCTGCCTCGGCTTCGGCTTTGGCTTTGGCGATTCTTGCTGCTGCTTCGGCTTTGGCTTTCGCCACTCTCGCCTCTTCTTCTTTTCTGCGTCTCTCTGCCTCGACTTTCGCTTTGGCCACTCTTGCCTCTTCGGCTTTTCTGAGTTTCTCTGCCTCGGCTTCGGCTTTCGCTTTGGCGATTCTTGCCTCTGCTTCAGCTTTGGCTTTCGCCACTCTCTCCTCTTCCTCTTTTCTGCGTCTCTCGGCTTCGGCTTTCGCTTTGGCGATTCTTGCCTCTTCAGCTTTTCTGCGCTTCTCAGCCTCGGCTTTGGCTTTGGCCATTCTCGCCTCTTCCTCTTTTGCCTCGCTTCTCATCGCGGCTTTCAGCATTTGATATTCTGCTGTCTTGACTCTTCCTTCTTTATGATTCGCTGCTATATCGGATTGACCGACTCTCCCTTGATCCTCTTTCGTTTTTTGTTGCCCTTTGGCAGGCAGTATATCCATAGATGGGATAAATACCTTTTCCGTCTCTTCGGATGATGCGGTTTTTATTGGCTCTTTTTCCCCCGTATCCGGCAACATCTTCATAATATCGCTTTTGCCATTCAAGAGCAAAAGCTGGTACGCAGAGACCAAAAGTGTCGATTCTGTCTCCGCAAATGCCATTTGGTTTTGCGTTAATTCCCTGGAGGTATTCACCAAATCAAGCCACTGCCTTTTACCTGCCAGGAAAAGCCTGGTATAGGACTCAAACACCTTTTGCGATGAGGAGATCGAACCCGATTGCGAATTCACCCGGCTTGACGATGAGATATAGTCATTATAGGCAAACATGATCTTATTGATAAGATCCTGCTGGGTTGAAAGCTTCTCCTGTCTCAGCTGCATGATTTTCGCTTCTGCCTGCTCTATTCCTGACACGGCTGAGAGACCGGCTCCGAATGAAGCATCGACCGCGACATAGACCCTTGTTTCTCTTGTAGTATCATTATAATAATAGTCATTGCTGCCGGCTCCTCTCTGCACTTTTAGAGAGACATTCGGCATAAAGACTGCTTCGGCCTGTGATTTTTCCGCTTCAGCATAGTCTATCAAAGCATCATACTTTTTCAATGTAGGATGGGTTTTTATCATCGACTGTATCATTGTGTCCAGTGAAGCAAAATCAAAAGACGTCCGCCCCTTAACCTTCAGCTTTCCTTTAAAATCATGATTGCTCAACAGCTCAATCTGGGAGAGTGATGCCTGCATACTTGCTTTTGCATAGTTAATATCTGTCTGCATCTGATAGAGCCTTGCCCTTAAAAGCTCCATGTCCGACCGGGAAGATACACCCGCCTCGATACGTCTTGCAAGCATATCCTTGAGAATATTCAGCTGTTTCTGCCCTTCTGATAATGCTTTAAGATCACCCTGTGATTTCAGATAGGTCTTCAGTGCATTCAGCAGCATCTCTACCAGCATATATCCGCTTTCTCCCAAACCGGATGCAGAATTATACCGATTGGCGATAGCCATATCATAAGTGGCATCCAGTTTGCCCCCGGTCCATAACGGTTGCGAAACGACTGCAGTCCCATCCCATGCCTTGTTTTGGTTGACTCCCTGGTTCGCACTGAAAGAGAGTGTCGGAAAGTAGTTCCATTTCGCACTCTCTACCTGGGCGTCGGCACCCCTTATCATATGCTCCTGCATTTTGATATTTGGATGATTTTTGATCACCATAGAAACCAACTCATTGACATGATAGGAATCTTTTGCATATACTATACTACTTAACCCGACAATCAAAGCCAAACAAATATTTCTCACCTTTCCCCTTTTTACCCAATATATTATCTTTAAAAATATATATTGTCATGATCTACCAACTTATTTCAATTATAACATATTCAAAAAGCGTAAAGCTTAAATATCACAGAGAAAGGAGAGGATATTGCCCCGTATAAATTCTTAATTTTAGAGCAGCTTCTTCCGACACATTCGCTTACATTCTCAATTTCATTGAACCATTTCCTAAAAAATCATAATTCATTTGACTTTTTTAATTATTTGGTTGTATAATGACCTGTATGCTTTTTGTATACAAATTTATATTCATTTTACATAAGGAAGGTTTTTTATGGACGGGTTGCTCGATACATTACATTTGGGAGATTTGCTAGGAAGCGTTGGACATTTGGTTGGTACTGTTGCACATACTGTGGACACAGTTGCTACGGTTGCTGATGTTGTTGTTGACGATGTAGCGAATTTGGCGCTTTCTGTTGACCATATTTTGGATGTGACTACTTCAGTTGCTACAACAGCGATCACAGAGGATATCGTCAATGTTCTATTGGTTGTAGATGGTGCGGTTGACAACACAACTTTTATTCTTGACCACTTGGTGAACGGTACGGTACTTCCTGCTGTGAACAATGTAGTTACTTTGGTTGACTTTGCTGTCAATGATATGGTACTCGGTACTGTAGGTACTACACTTGGATTGGTTGATGGTGTGCTAGATACAACGCTCGGCCTTGCAGGCGGTCTTGTTAGCTCTGCTACAAGCGGTCTTATTGCATAATCTGCATTTACCCTCTTCAAAAAGGAGGGTATTGCACTATACGAGCAGATAATTTGCCATAAAACTTCAAGTAAAGTATATAAAAACAGTTTTCATACGGGGATATTTGTTAAAACTATGATTAAAACTGTAGTGGGGAAGAGGGGCATCATGGTCTCATCTATATACCATCATATCAAGAGGTGTTTTTTTAACATGTTCATTTCAAAGTAATATCACAAAAAAAAGCGGGTTGGCTGAAATTTTGATAGAAAAATTTCAGCCAACTTTCTTAAAAGAAGGGGAGATAAGGCTGCCTCTCCAAAAAATATTTTTGGAGGCAGCCTTATCTTATCAGGAGGATAAATCATATGAAAAATTTAATCGGCAGATTGCTGCTTGCGGCGATGGTGGTATTTGGTGTTGCGGGATGTACATCCCAAAAACAGATCATTCAGAAAGAGGACCTCGGGTTTACAGCTCCGGGTGACCTAAAAAACGAGGCTTTGATTGTTTTCTACCGTGAAGGAGGCAGCAAAGCCGATATTCCAAGGGTGATGGTGGAAGACCGTATCGTAGGGGCATTGATGCCAGACCAGTTTGCACAGACATGGTCATGCCCAAAAAGAGTCACTGTCCATATCAAAAACGGCCCAAATGTTTCCAGCCACTCTATCGTTGCGCCAAAAGGTGAGATTCTCTATCTTGAAGTCTTCAAGCAGAGAAACGGAAGTTTCGGTATCAGAAAAACAGAAGGCATGAACAAAAAGATCATCAGCCGCTCCAATGCGATGAACCGCTATAAACCCTACTGCGGATCGGAATATATCGAGCTGAATGCCGATACGCTCTTTGCTTTCAACAAATCCACACTATCTCCGAAAGGGAAACAGACGGTCAATACACTTGCAGAGAAGATCAAAACGGACTATATCAATATCAAAAAGATCCGTATCGAAGGGCATACCGACCGTATAGGAACACACGAATACAACGACAGGCTTTCCGAAGCGCGTGCCAGAACGGTCGCAAACCGCCTTCAGGCGATCAACCCCGGCATCCATATAGAAGCGAGAGGGATGGGAGAGAGGTATCCGGTCAAGAAGGGGTGTCAAGGTGAAGTTGCGACTCCGGAACTGATTGAGTGCCTGGCTCCTAACAGACGGGTAAGCATAGAGATCATCGGTATTCAAAACGATGCGCAATAAACAATAGAGGAGGAGAATTAAAATGGGTAAAGAAATTGTAGTCATTGTCAAAGAGGGACAGAATGTCATCTCAAGCAACGCAGTAACAGAGGGCAGCGGCAGACCTTTGGTCATCAAAGCGAAGTCTCACCAGTCCTATGAGCTGAAAAATCTAGCCAAAGGAGTGGCTCCCGATGAAATCTATGTCATCAGGGACGGCAAAAACCTCAAAATCAAAATCGGCAAAAAAGAGAGCAATGCAGATGATGCTGCAGATATCATTATCGAAGAGTATTTTGAGCATGATTGCAACCTGATCGGAGTCGCGGAAAACGGCCAGTACTACAACTACATGCCGCAGGGAGCAGATCCTGCGGCGTCCTACTACAGCCTCGGAGGAGATACACTTGTCGCCGAGAGTGAGACTGACTGGCTCCCTATCATCCTTGGGGTACTTGGAGCAGGTGCGATCGCTGCAGCGGCCAGCGGCGGCGGCAGTGACAACCCTCCCCCGGCAGAGGGGGATGCTCCAGAGAGTTTGATGATAGGAGTATATGATGACAATAATGATAATGATGATACGAGCGATGTTCAGCTCGTCAGTACCGAAGTAAGTACCGCCGCAGCAAATCCCGCTACCGGTATCCCCGTTACCAATGACAATACACCGACGGTCAAAGGGCATACAGAAGCAGGAGCATCGGTCACGATCACATTTAAAAATAGTGCCGGTGATGAAATATTGACCAAAACGGTTACGGCAGATAGCAATGGAAACTACCGATTTACCCCGGAAACAGCGCTTGCCGATGGCCAATACTATGTTTCGGCCGTTGCTACAAATGCCTGGGGCAATTCCCTGCCTGGTTCAACGGGGATCTTTGAGATCGATACGGTAGCACCTGATGCTCCTGATCTCGACC
>JAQUFB010000001.1 GCA_028684885.1 Sulfurovum sp.
TCACTGGTTGTCAGGATGATATCGGCACTCTCTATGGCGATATCCGTACCTGCACCTATGGCAATACCGATATCCGCCTCCAGAAGTGCCGGGGCATCATTGATCCCGTCTCCCACCATGGCGACAATCTTCCCTTCTTTCTTGAGCTGATCGATCTTTTGAAGTTTTTCATCAGGCAACAGGTTGGCTTCATAGTGTGCGATCCCTGTCTGCTTTGCTACCTCTGCGGCCACCAGCGTATTGTCGCCGGTAAGCATATAGCTTTTGATCCCCATACTCTCGAGCATATCTATGGCCTGCTTTGCATGCTTCCGGATCGAATCCTCAAGCAAAAACAGACCCAGGATCCTGCCGTCGGCTGCCAGCCACACCTTGCTTGCTTCTTTATTTTCATAGGAGTGCATCGCTTCAGGGATATCCAGCGACTCTTTTTCCAAAAGCTGCATACCCCCGATCATCATCGTTTTCCCCCCGATCTTGGCTTTGGCACCTATCCCCGGATAGGCTTCAAACTCTTCTATCGGTAGCGGTTTGATCCGTCGTTCTTTTGCGTAATCGATAATGGCTTTTGCAAGGGAGTGTTCAGAGTTTTGCTCCAACGAAAGGGCATACTGAAGCATCTTTTCTTCATCTTCCAGAGCGTAGATCTCAGTGACACTCAGTTTGCCCTCGGTGAGCGTCCCGGTTTTGTCAAAGCATATCACATCTACATCGCGCAGTTTTTCAAAGGCTTCACGGCGACGTATCAGGATCCCTTTTTGGGCTCCCAGTGAAGTTGAGATCGCAGTCACCAGCGGCACAGCCAGTCCCAGAGCATGGGGACATGCGATGATCAGCACTGTGATCGCTTTCTGTACGGAATCACCGGGCGAGGTAAGCATCGACCAGACCGCGAAGGTCACTGCGGCGACACTGACCGAGAGGTAAAAGAGCCATCCGGCCGCCCTGTTGGCAAGGTCCTGGGTATGAGACCTGCTCCTGGATGCCTCCTGCACCAGAGAGAGCATCTGGGAGAGGTAGCTCTCCTTTCCCTCTTTGGAGATCTCTACTTTGAGCGCACCGTCAAGGTTGGTACTGCCCATAAAGACACTGCTCCCCGTTTTTTTATTGACAGGCTTTGACTCTCCCGTCAAAAAAGCCTCATCAGCCATGCTCTCGCCCTCTTTGACGATACCGTCTGCGGGTATTTTCTCTCCAGGGCGTATGAGTATCAGATCATCAACCTGCAGGGCTTCGACGGCCACCTCCTCCCGGCTCCCGTCGGGTCTGATCCTGAGCGCCTGTTGAGGCATCAGCTTGACCAGCTCGCTCAGTGCGCTGCTGGCAGAGAGCAGGCTTTTCGCCTCGATATAGTGACCGATCAGCATAATATCGATCAGTGTGGCAAGTTCCCAGAAAAACGCCTTGCCCTGATGGAAGAGGAGTGTGGAAGCGGAGTAGAAGTAGGCCACGGTGATCGCCATCGAGATCAGTGTCATCATCCCGGGTTTGAGTGACCTGACCTCCTCTCTCATCATGCTTAGAAATGGCCAACCGCCATAGAGATAAATAAAAGAGGAGAGGAGTAGCACAATAGTGTTCTGATAGGGAAGAGTGATCACAAACCCGAACCACTCCTGGATCATCGAGGAGAGTAGCAAAATAGGTATAGTAACGATCAGGGAGACGATGAACCTTTGTTTGAAATCATGCATGTGATGACCATGCCCTGACGTGTGGTCGTGTGCGGTATGAGTATCCGTATGCCGGGAGTGATTTTGAGAGACTGTGTGTTGATGCATAGGCATAACTGACTCCTTATCTCCCTCTTAAGAGGCCGCAGCCCCTATCGGAGAAATGCTGTTACGTATTGCTGTGATCCGCCCTGTCAAGCGCATCGATATATTCGCAGAGCTCGCTATTTTCGTTACAGGGAGTGATATGTTCTGTTCTTTTTTCATCGAACTTCAGCAGGTTCTGCGAGACAAAGTCCCAGTTGATCAATTCCCACCACTTCTCAAGATACGCCGCTCTGGCATTCCTGTAGTCGATATAGTAGGCGTGTTCCCAGACATCACAGGTCATCAGGGGTGTATGCCCGCGCAGAAGCGGATTGCCGGCATTGGAGTGTGCTTCTATCTCCAGCACCTCACCGTCATTCAAGGAGAGCCATACCCAGCCCGAGCCAAAGAGTTTTGCTGCGGTATCCAGAAAGGTCTCTTTGAATGCTTCAAACGAGCCGAAATCCCTCTTGATCAACTCCAGCAGATGAGAGGATGGTTTGGTCTCTTCGCCGCTGATGCCGTTAAAGTAGAAGTCATGGTTGAAAACCTGGGCGGCATTGTTGAAGATACCCCCTTCGGACTCCAGGATAATATCTTCAAGGTGCATCTCTTCAAACCTTGTACCCTTAATAAGTGCATTGAGGTTGTTGACATAACCCTGATGGTGTTTGCCGTGGTGATATTCCAGGGTTTCTGCCGAGAGTATCGGCTCCAGCGCATCTTTGTCAAAGGGAAGTTCCATTAATTTATGTTCCATCGTTTCTCCTTTTATTTTCTTCATTTATCATAGTGAACCAATGTGTATTGTATGTGTAGTTCAGGATATCTCAGCCGATACACATGCTTTACACACCAATTGCTTATGATAGGGAAAATAGATCTCAAAATTGAAACATCCGGTCATATCTCAATGTAAGCTAAAAGGTAAATAAAAATATGCCGGTCCATAGTGAAACCAAAGGAGTGAAAGATGGACAGAAGATACTTTTTGAACTATTCGGCGATTACTGCTGCCTATCTGCTTGCGGGATGTGAAGAACGCAGTGGCAGGGAGGAAGGCAAAGCCCGGCAGGCTGTCTCTGATTCTCCGGCAGCTGTACCGCCCCAGAAGGCAGAGGAGAAACTCCCTGAGCAAATCATGCCTTTCACCCAAAAACTGAAGATCCCCGGTGAAATAGACTTCGCCCAGATCAAAAAGGCGGCATTGACCGCACAGAAGAGTCAGGTCAATATCTTCCCGGATATGCAGACGGAAGTATTGACCTTCCAGGGAGACCTTCCCAACCCGACGATACGCATCAAAAAAGGGGAGGTGTTTGACCTGGATTTTATGAACAATCTTGCTGATCCTACCATTATCCACTGGCATGGGCTGATCGTCCCGGAAGAGATGGACGGGCACCCGAAAGATGCGATCGCTTCTGGTGCTACAAAGCAGTATCGCTACCCGATAGAGCAGAGCGCGGGTACCTTCTGGTACCACACCCATCCCCACGGAAGAACGGGGGAAGAGATCTACAGGGGATTGGCAGGGTTTTATATGATCGAGGATGAGGAGGAGAAGCGGCTCAACCTACCGCAAGGGGAGTTCGAACTGCCGTTGATGATCCAGGATAAAAGGTTTGATGAGAAACGCCAGCTGCGCTACAAGGATCCCAAGGTTCCACAGGATAACAACGGCCTGCTGGGGGATGTGATACTGGTCAATGCCACTCCTTTCCCCTATCATGAGGTGAAGAGCGAAAAATACAGACTCCGGATCCTCAATGCTTCAAGTGTCAGAACCTATCAACTGGCATTTGATACGATCGGGGAGTTTGCGCTGGTCGGGACGGATGCGGGGCTGCTTGAATCACCTGTGATGGTGCAGAGTGTGGTCCTGAGTGTGGCAGAGCGTGTTGATATCATCGTGGATTTCAAAGACAAGGAGGTTGGCGACAGGGTCACGCTCAAAACCCTTGGCTTCAAAGAAGGAAGCAACCTGACCCTGCATCCTGACTATCCTGCTTTCGATGCCCCGATGGATATCATGCAGTTCCATGTGACCGAAAAGATCCTGGATACGCAAGTACTTCCTGAAAAACTGATCCCGATCCCTCGATTGCAAGCCTCTGATGCGGTGAATACCAGGAGGATCACGATGGAGATCATCGCCGGGGGTATCTGGACACTCGATCAGAAACCGTTTGATATGCACCGTGTGGATCAAAGGGTGAAACTGGGTACGGAGATATGGGAGATCAAAAACAGCGTACACATGGCACACCCCTTTCACATGCACGGGGTGAGGTTCCAGGTGCTGGACAGAGACGGAAAGATAGCGTTTCCCACAGATAAGGGATGGAAAGATACCGTCATCGTGATGCCGTTTGAGACGGTCCGCATTATTGTGCACTTTACGATGCCCGGACTTTTTGTCTATCACTGCCATATCCTCGAACACGAAGATCAGGCGATGATGGCAAATCTATTGGTCGAGTAAGATCAGAAGGAGCAGAGATGTATCAGATAGAAGGTATATCGGTTTACCTCTACGGTGATCGCAGCAATCAGCCTGTTGTTTTCATTCACGGGTTTCCCTATGACCATACCCTGTGGGATGAAGTCATCACCGCACTTGCCGAAAGATACTACTGTATATCCTATGATATCAGGGGGTTCGGCAGTTCGGCAGTGGGTACAGGTCAATATACGATGGAGCAGTATGTGGAGGATCTGGAACAATTGATCTCTGTGCTTGAATTGGAAGATACGATCCTCTGCGGATTTTCAATGGGGGGATATATCGCGCTCAGGGCACATGAAAGAGAGAAAACAAAATATAAAGCACTTATCTTTGCAAATACGACAACAACCGGTGACAACGATGAAGGCAAGCTCAAACGTGCCGCCGCTATCAAGGGTATCGATGAAGAGGGGGCAGCGCCTTTTCTGGAGTCTTTCTTCTCCGTTGCCTTTACGGATGCCTACAGGGAAAAAGAAGCGCAAAAACTCGAAGAGCTGAAAAGAAAGATCCTGCGCTTCAGCCCCACGGGGATCAAAGGCGGGCTTCTGGCGATGCTGGGAAGGACAGATACCACGCAGAGCCTCGGCGCCGCAGAGATTCCTGTGTTGCTGATCTCCGGGGAGGAGGACAGGATCATCTCTCCCGATCAGATGAGAAAAATGGCAGAGGGAATACAAAACAGCACATTGGTCTCTCTGGAGCACTGCGGACATATGAGTATGGCGGAAAACCCGCAGGGGTTTATCGCTGCACTAGAAAGCTTTTTGAGACAACGTGTCTAAGCGTTTCCAGCTGTATTTTACAGATCCGAAAGTGCTTCAAAGGTTTTGAGTCTTATCTTCAGCTGCTCAAGAAACTTGCTGGGGGCATAGGGGAGCAGCCTGATGATCTCTTCGATATCCTCTTTATGATCAAACTGTGATATATTGATATGGATATCCCCGTTGACGATACTGTTGTGGTTATTGTTGCCTACAATAGTGATCTGGTTACGGTTTTTTGAGCCTTTATCCACCTTTTCTTTGATGATAAGTTTCCATTTGTCTGGTACTCTATTGCGTTGAATCCACTTGTCAAGAGAAGATTTTGAAGCCCCTAGACACTTTGAGAGTTCTTCATCCGTATCCAAATTGAGTTCCTGTTTTACCGCGTTTAAAAAATCCCTGGCGTTCATCGATTACCTTTTAAGTTAAAAGTTATTTAAGAATAATTGTCCTAAAATAAGACAAATGTCCTATTATTGGAAGAGTTACTTTAATTATATCTTAAAAAGGTGAGAAGATGACAAAGAGAATCAAAGAGCGGAATTTTTCATGGAAGACACATTGGGATATTGATTATCTGAGAGAAAACGATCTCTATACATGGTTTCGGGAGATCGAAAAAGAGCTTGAGTCCGGATGGGTGATGGTCAACGGAAGAAGAATGTTCATGCTTGGCGGCTACTCCTATTTGGGCCTCAATCGTGACCCGCGGATCAACCAGGCGGCAGTGGATGCAGTCGGCAGGTTCGGTACCGGGATGAGCGGGTCGCGTTTTCTTGCAGGGACGACAGAACTGCATTCGGCACTGGAAAAAAAGATCGCAGCGCTGCACGGGAAAGAGGATGCGATGCTGCTGACCAGCGGATATCTTACGAACATTTCCACGATCGCCGCATTGGTAGGCAAAAATGATTATATCCTTTCTGACAGGCTAAACCATGCGAGTATCGTCGATGGAGCGATCTATTCGCAGGCAAAACTCATCAGATACAAGCATAATGATCCGGGCAGTTTGGAGGCGGCATTGAAGAGTGTCCCGGAGAGTTCGAGAATACTTGTCATCACGGACAGTGTTTTCAGTATGAGCGGTGAGGTGGTAGACCTCCCCGGGATTGTCAGGCTCTGCAAAAAATACGGCGCACTCCTGATGGTCGATGAGTGCCATTCGATGTTTGTGCTCGGGAAAAGGGGCGGGGGTGTCCTTGAGTACTTCGATATGGACCCCGATGATGTAGACATCATCATGTCGACACTGAGCAAAGCCATACCTGCAGGCGGCGGTTATGTGACAGCGAGCAGGGAGATCATCGATTATCTCAAGCATGAATCCAGGGGGTTTATCTACTCGATTGCACTCTCTTCGATCATGGTCTCGGTAGCACTGAAAGCACTGGATATTTTTGAAAGCGAGAGAGAGGAGCTTGTAGGCAGGCTGCATAGCAATACAGAGGTTTTCCGTGAGGCACTTCTGGCCCGCGGTGTCCCCCTGGGTCAGGACAGTGTGACTTCCATCGTCCCGATCATTGTGGGGGATGCCCACCTGGCAGCGATACTGGCAAGAAAATGTCAGGAAAGCGGGCTCTACATCCACGCCGTTTTCCCGCCGGTCGTTCCGCCGGGACAGGCGATACTCAGGGCGTCTATCACCGCGGAACATACCAAAGAGGACCTCTTGATGGCGTCAGAGAAGATCTATCGGATCTTTAAAGAGGCTGACTTACTGCACTAGGTATTTTTAATTTGATTGAGAATATTTAATGACATTGATGCGATAATGTACCAAAAGGAGAAGTCTGTCATGCCAAAAACTGAAGCATTTGAAGCATATTCCGAGGAATATGAAGCGTGGTTTGAAACCCATCAGGAACTCTATGAAGCCGAGATCAGAACGATACAAAAACTGCTGCTTCCCTTTGAGCATGCTGCCGAGATCGGTATCGGCAGCGGAAGGTTCGCCTTGCCTCTAGGGATCAGAATAGGGATCGAGCCTTCACCAAAAATGGCCAAGATGGCACAGGCCAAAGGGCTTGAGGTGATTGAAGGTTTTGCCGAAAAACTTCCTTTGATGGATGAGAGATACGATTTTGTCCTGATGGTGACGACGATCTGTTTTGTCGATGATGCGCTTCAGAGCCTGAAAGAGATCTACCGCATTCTAAAACCGGGCGGTTTTGTGATCATCGGTTTTGTGGATAAGGATTCGGAGCTGGGAAAACTGTATGAAAAAAACCGGAGGGAAAGCCGTTTTTACAAAGAGGCAACATTCTATGGCGCAAAAGAGGTGATCGGGTTGCTGGAAGAGTCCGGTTTTGGAGAGATAAGCTCCTGCCAGACACTCTTCGGGAAAACGCTTGAAGATGTCAAAACCGATATCAAAGAGGGGCATGATGAAGGGGCGTTTGTTGCGATCAGAGGTCTGAAACCTTCATAATTCAACAAGGGATGATCCAGTTTTTTAGAAAAGCGATCCCTTCGCACTCTTTTTGGGGAAGAGGGGGCATGCACCGTCTTGTCCGGAAGGAAAGAGACCTACCTCTTCAGTGATTCAGTGTGACTGAAAGAGTGCAGGCAGCTGATCGGGTGCGATAAACTCTACCGCTTTGATCTGATGGTTTTCGATCCTGTAAACCGTGATCTTGCCCTCTTCTTTGCCGAACTCTTTTCCCAGGTCATCATTGATCAGCATGATGGAGAATGGGAATTTTTTCATTTTCGGCATTGCAAACATTGAAGTGATCAGAGAGGGCATGGCACTGATATCGGAGATATATCTGGCATGATGCTCTTTGAGGTAGTCTGCCGGTTGTGTTTTAAGATAGTCGTTGATCGCAGAAGAGATATCTTTTTCAAATGCCAGGATCAGCAGCCTGTCCGTACTTTCAACCTGCAGGGTATTTTCAAACTGGTCAGGGAGCGAGATTGAGGGGAGTTTTTCCCCGACTTTAAACTCTGCAAAAAGCGTACCTGTCAAGAGAAGAGGGACCATCAGTAGTTTGAATTTCATTAAAATCCTTTTTTCATAGCTAAGTGTGCAGGGCAGCATAGGGAATATGCTGCCCCGTATGTTTTAAGAGAATGATGGCTGAGCATCAACCAAGTGCATTGATGCCGTAGGCGAAGGCCGCATAAACCATGAGGATGGTTAAAAATGCGACCGAAATGGTTTGTATCTTTGCTTCTGAGAGCGGTTGCGTATAGTCATCCATATCTTTTAGATTCGGTTCCAAGATGTCTCCTTTAGAAATTTGTAGTGGATGTATACCATAGTAGGGTTAACCGAAATACGATTGATGGTATGTTGAACGTGAGAAGATTAGGTTATAATAGCGCTATGAAGCTGCCTGTTATCCTCCAAAACATCTCCCATACCCTGACCGGACATCATTCCCGTGCGATCATCGTCGGCGGTTCGGTACGCGACCATTTTCTCGGGCTGCCGATCAAGGATTATGATATCGAGGTCTATGGCCTCTCCTCTATGGAGTCGCTTGAAGAGATACTCTCACATTTTGGTTCTGTGAATCTGGTCGGAAAAAGTTTTGGGGTGTTGAAGTTCTCCCATGCGGGGGAGGAGTATGATTTCTCCCTGCCGCGCAGAGAGCAGAAGGTCGGAGAGGGGCACCGCGGTTTTGACGTGAGGGTGGATGGCTCTATGAGCTTTGAAGAGGCCTCGCGCCGCAGGGATTTTACGATCAACGCCATTGGGTATGAGATTGAGGCAGACCGTTTTCTGGACCCCTTCGGGGGCAGGGCGGATATCCGTAAAGGGGTGATCCGGCATATTGATGACAAGACCTTTGTCGAAGATCCTTTACGTGTCTACCGGGCGGTACAGTTCGGCGGAAGGTTCGGGTACAGGCTGGCGGAGAGCACCAAGGTGTTATGCAGGCAGATGGTGGATTCGGGGATGCTGGAGTCTCTGCCCAAAGAGCGTATCTATGTAGAGTGGAAGAAGCTGCTATTGAAGTCCCGCAAACCCTCCATCGGTTTTGAGATGATGAAGGAGCTGGGAGTTTTGCACTATTTCCCCGAGCTTGAAGCCCTGATCGGCGTTGCGCAGGATCCCAAATATCATCCTGAAGGGGATGTCTGGATCCATACGATGATGTGTCTGGATGTGATGGCAGATCAGATAGCGAAGTGCAGGGAACAGGGAGCAGATATAGAAGAGAGACAGAAACTCAAATACCTCTTTGCGATACTCTGCCACGATCTTGGCAAGGCGACTACGACAACGTTTGATGATGACGGGCGTATACGGGCGATAGGGCATGAAGAAGCAGGAGTGGAACGGACCGGGACGATGATGTACCGCCTGACCAATGCCCATGATTTTATCGAGAGTATTTTGCCGCTTGTTGCCTACCATCTCAGGCCTTCCCAACTCTACAGAGCCCATGCCGGAAACAAAGCGATACGCAAGCTCGCTCTCAAAGTCAATATCGAGGAGCTTGTCATGGTAGCGAGGGCAGACTTCCTGGGGCGGACCACGCCGGAGGCGCTGAGCGGAGAGTACAAAGCGGGTGAGTGGCTCCTGGAGAGGGCACGGGAGCTTAAGGTAGAGCGCAAACCTATGGAGAAACTGCTTCAGGGCAGAGACCTCATTGCACTGGGGCTGAAGCCTTCAGAACAGTTCAAAGTGATACTCAACGAGGTCTATGAACTGCAGCTTTCTGACAGGCTTACGACAAAAGAGCAGGCTCTGGAGTATGTGAGGGAACGATTTGTTAGACATTGAGTGTGAAAGATTTATTTTGTCATTTGCAAGAGAGTTTCATGGGCCAAAAATGTTTTGACCATTTTGTAGGATCGAATTGATATCAGTATAGGTATGTTAGATATAATTTTGGATATGTTAGATATAAAAGGTAAGGTTTATGACATTTGAATACCTCCAAAATCTTAAAAATCACAATAAAACCATCAAGCTTCTAAGCAGCGATAACCTTGCGATGATGGCCTCTTTTTTTTATCATGTTTTTATAGAAAAGAAAAATATCACTCTGTCTCATTCACACATTCTAAGTTTGCTTGATGATTATCTTTTTAGTCTCAAACTTAGCTATGAGGGAATGTTCCCAAGGAGTGCAAAAGAGTATCTTGATGGATTTTGTAATGATGCCAATGGATACTTACGAAAATACCATGGAACCGATGATGAGCCTTTGTATGAACTTACTACTCACACTACCAAAGCCTTAGAGTTTTTACAAAGTTTAGAGCAAAGGGAGTTTGTGGGAAGCAGGTCGAAGTTTAATGTGATATTTGAACTTCTTGAAGATCTGGAATTTGAGACAAATTTTGATGATGAGCAGCGAATCAAAGCGCTTGAAGAAGAAAAGCAAAAGCTAGATGAACAGATAAATGCTATCAAAACCAAGCAAGATATTCGTTTTGATAGCAGTCGCATCAAAGAGCATTTTATGCTGCTAGAAGAGACTGCACGAAAGCTCAAATATGACTTTACTGAGATAGAGTATAACTTCAGGGATCTTAACAGCACCGCCATGGAGCAAATCGCTACAAGGGATGAGGGTAAAGAGAAAGTGCTTGATTCTATTTTTGATATTGAAGAGAGTATAAGAAACCAAGATCAAGGCAAAAGTTTTTTTGCTTTCTGGCAGCTTTTGACCGATGCAAGGAAAAGTGAACGACTCTCAAACATGATAGAAAATCTCTATAACAACGAGGTAGTCAAAGAGTTTGACAAGGATGAGAAGCTTAAAAGCTTGAAATATGAGCTGCTTAAAAGTGCACAAAAAGTCTCCTCTGTCTCATTAAAACTGATAGAACAACTACGGCGGTTTATCGATGATAGAGCGTGGTTGGATAATAAGCGTATTTTAGAGCTTTGCAAATCGATAGAAAAAAATGCTTTGGATATCAAATCACAGCCACCAAAAAGCAAAGAGTTTTTTGCTATCAAAGGCTGTAATCCAAGCATAAAGTCCCCTTTTGAAAATAGACTTCATGCAATTAAGCAGGAGAAAAAACTTCAAAGCGAACTTCTGGAAAAAGATATCGATATCGACCTTGAGAGTTTTTATCATCAATTTTTTATCGACGAGGAGATTTTGCAAAAAAATATTAATAAAATTCTTCTTCACAAATCTCAATGCAGTATGGATGATATTGTGGATGAGTTTGGTATCAAAAAAGGGGTTGCAGAGCTCATAGGTTATCTAAGCATTGCCAAAAACTCTGAAAACGCGAGGGTAGAAAATGGTGAAAAGATACGCCTGAAAATAGAAGATTTTGATGGGAGGGTCAAAACCGTATTGATGCCCAAAATTGTGTTTGTGAAGTAGTTTTTAAGTAAGTTGAAAACTCTCCTGGAAAGCTTTGGCAAGATACTGACTCAGTATTTGAAAAATGATAGAACAAAGTAGCTTGAATAAAGGTGTGTTATAATATTAGATAAAATATTAAAGGGGCTGAAGTGGATTACCAAAGGATATTAAAAGATTGCTTTTGGGATATGGATTTGCAAGTAGATGATATTAAAAATATTGTCCAAAGTAATGATATGCAAAAAAAATCTTTTTTATTTGAAAAAATCTTACTTAATAGCACAAAACTATTTGCTGATCTTTGTGTATTTGATAAAAAAGAGCTTGAGATTTTATTAGATAACTATAAAATTCCACGATTTAATAGTGATTTTGCTTTTAGAAGGAAAAACTTGGCGGAGGTTTATTTTTTGGATAGGCCACTTCTGATAGATGAACTCAAATGGGTAGCATAGTGCTTGATTATCAAAAGTTGTATATTCTTCAGGATGAAGTGATAAAAGTAGTTTTTGAGGTAGAAAATATTTTTTATCTTACGGGTGGAACATGTTTGAGTAGGTTTTATCAAGAAAAAAGATACTCTGATGATCTTGATTTTTTTACCAATAGATCCCCTAGATATAGTTTCGCTATCAAAAATATAAAGAAAGCACTTTTGAAAAAATTTGATCTTCAGGTAGAGATAGAATCGAAAGATTTTACAAGATATAAAATCAATAATCTTCTTCAAGTAGATTTTGTTAATGATATTGACTCAAGATACAAAGATGTTGTAGTAACCAAAGAGGGTTTTATAATTGACAATGTTGAAAATATTTTGAGCAATAAACTCACAGCAGTGATGGGCAGAGATAATCCCAAGGATATTTTTGATATCTATTTGATATGGAATTTTTATGATTTTTCCTGGCAGGATATTTTAGACTCTGCTCATGAAAAAGCCGGATTTAGCGATGAGGAACTTATCGTTAGACTTAAAAGTTTTCCAAAAATTCTTTTTGATGAGATACATATTATCGATACTAATTTTTTAACAAACTTTGATTTTGAATTTCCTGAGTTGATTCATGAAATATCCACTACCATACAAATTGATTGAGACTCAATATTTAAAAGTTATACAATAGATAACAGAAGAGATGCCTATGGTAAAAAAGATGAGAATAGAGATAGATGAATAACGATGCAAAAAGAGCGATGATCTTATTGCTCAAAGGGATATTTTACAAAAAAGATGATGAGAGAGCTTTTTTTGAGATGCTTGAAAGTTCACGGCATGCCATAGCTGAATATCTTGAGACAATTGGGTTGAAGTTGGAGGTGCATGAGGATGATGGATATGCCTATGTGCAAAATATTGTCTATGAAGAGGAAGATGAAGCATTGCCAAAGCTCATCGCTTCACGGCCTCTCAGCTATAAAGTCTCCCTTTTATGTGTACTGCTGAGACAAAAAATCGCTCTATTTGAGTCCCAAAGTGAGGATGAAAGAGCGATTGTCTCCAAAGAGGATATCATCTCTCAATTACTGCTGTTTTTGGATATCCAATTTAATGAGGTAAAAATCCGAAAAGATATCGAAACTACGATCAGGAAAGTAGAAGAGTTGGGGTTTTTAAAACAGCTCAAAACTGATGAGACAAGCTATGAGATACAAAAAGCCATTAAGTCCTTTGTAGATGCTCAGTGGCTTGATGCCTTTGATGAAAAACTGCAAGCGTATAAGGAAGCCAAAATATGGAGTTAAAATTCGATTTTGCCAGTAGTGATACAGTTGCCGGATTTCGTCTGAAACATTTTGAACTTTATAACTGGGGAACATACAATAAATCAATTGTAAGACTAAGCCTTGAGAGTCAAAATGCCCTGCTTACGGGAGATATCGGCTCTGGAAAATCCACTATTGTTGACGCTTTGACCACTCTGCTTGTGCCTCACCAAAAGATTATTTACAATAAAGCTGCAGGGGCAGATACCAAAGAACGAACACTGTATAGTTACATTGTAGGGGAGTACAAATCAAGTCAAGATGAAAACTTTGGAAATGCCAAGGCAATTTCATTAAGAGACAGCAGTAACTTTACGGTGCTTTTAGCGAGATTTGAAAATGAGGGCTATGGAGAGAGTGTCACTCTTGCACAGTTCTTTTATCTGGTAAACAATCAGGTGAATAAATTTTTTGTGGTTTCACACAGCAAGCTTTCTATCCAGAAAGATTTTTTCAATTTTGGTGATATACGAGAGCTTAAAAAACGTCTGAGACAGACTTCTCATACGGAGGTTTTTGATAGCTTTAAAGAATACTCAAAAAGTTTTTGTCGCATTATGGGAATCAAAAATGAGCAGGCGTTGAATCTTTTTTATCAAACCGTATCGCTTAAATCGATCGGAAATCTTACCGATTTTATCCGTACCCATATGCTTGAATCCAACGATATTGATAAGCAGGTCGATGAGTTATGCTCAAGCTTTGCAGATCTGAGCCATACCCATGAATTGGTGCTTAAAGCCAAAGATCAAATAGCACTTTTAAATCCCATAGACAGTGAGGGGAAACGCTATGAAAAGCTTGTGCAAGAGCAAACAAACACCGAGATGCTGAGAGACAAAGCTACTCTATTCTTTGCTATGCAACACAAAGGATTGCTTGAAAATAAAATCAAAGAGCTGCAAATAGAGCTGCAAAAAAAAGAATCGATCAAAAATGAGCTTGATAGTACCATGGAAAAGATCTCAGATGATTTGACCAATCTACAAGTGGAGCTTCAAAAAAACGGTGGAGACAGGATAGCGACTATCAAAAAAGAGATAGAGTTTTTAAGTCTGACTCTTACGAGAGCCAAAGAGCAAAATCAAAAGTATAATGAACTTGTCAAAGCACTCGGATACCAAGCGGTATCCAATGAACATCGATTTTTAATCACTTTAGAAGCGCTTCAAAAAGATTTTGATTCCATACAAAGTGAAGAAAGGTCCCTTCAAGGTGCTATCAACTTAGATACAATCGCTCAGGAGAAAAAGAAAAAAGAGCTTGAGAATCTTGAAGAAGAGATCAACTATCTTCAAACGCATCCTTCAAATATCCCGGCCAAAAATTCAAAAATCCGTGCTGATCTGGCACAAAGTTTAGGGATAGAAAATGAGGAGCTTCCGTTTGTAGGGGAGCTTATCAGTGTAACTGATGAGCAGTGGCGTGGCGCTATTGAGCGGGTGCTTCATAGTTTTGCTCTTTGTCTTATTGTCGATAGCAGATACTATGAAGCAGTGAGCGACTATGTGGAAAACACCCACTTAGGCGGAAAGTTAGTATATCTGAAGATTGATTCACAAAAAGGCTATATCAAGCAAGACGGATATGCACAAGACTCACTCCTTCGAAAGTTGGAACTTAAAGTAGATAGTCCCTTTTGTGAGTGGCTTGAGAGTGAGTTGTTCAGTAGATTTAACATCCCGTGCGTGGAAAGTATGGAGGAGTTTCGGCGGTATAAAAAGGCTCTGAGTATCCACGGACAGTTTAAGACTAACTTTTCAAGACACGAAAAAGATGATCGATTTGCTATCAACGATAGCACCCGGTGGGTACTGGGATGGGATAACTTTATCAAGCTGGAGAGCTTGCAGAATCAAGCAGATACTCTTCAGGACAAACTTAAATTTTTAGAGAAATCTATTTTGAAAAATGAGCAAGCAAAAGCCGCTCTCATACAAAGAAGAGACTATTTAAGGGATGCTTTACACTATAAAGGATTTGAGTCTATCAACTGGTATAAATACTCCAAAGAGATTGAAACTTTGGAGCTTGAACAAAAAGAGTTGGAAGGGTCAAGCGATATTATCAAGCAACTTCAAGAGACTATTAGGCAAAAACAGCTTCTTGCAAAAGAGCAAAAAGAAAAATATGATGAAGTACTCAGAACCATGGGAAGTATAAAAAATACCCTTGAAAACAGAGAGGATGAGTTGGGAAATGCTATACTTCTTATCGAAAATAACATCATGGATGAAGAGATAAAAAAGAAGTTACAAAGCTTGCAAAATGAACTTATAGCGTATAAAATCAATCTCAACACCATTATGCAAGCACAAAATAGACTTAAAGAGCATCTTGAGAGTTTGCTTAAAAGTATAATTGGAAAGCTTCAAAGAACAAGTGGCAAGATACTGGAACAAATGGGGGTTTATATCACTAAATATCCTGTCGAGTCCAAAGAGTTTGATACCTCTATAGAATCACTAGGCGAGTTCCAAAAAAGGCTGCAAGTCTTGCAAAAAGACAATCTTCCTAAGTGGGAAAAAAAGTTTAAATCCCTCCTGCAGGAAAAGACGATTCAGGGGATTGTAAGCTTGCAAGCTGAACTAGAAGAGCAATCAAAAGAGATAAGCAAAAAGATTAGCACTATCAATCTCTCCCTGAAAGATATCGAATACAGCGATGGAACTTACATAGAGCTTCTAGCACAAAAATCAAATATCTCTGATATCAAAGCCTTCAAAGAATCTCTCAAGCTGGCGACTACAGGAGCCATCAATAGTGACAATAACTATGATGAGCAAAAATTTCTGCAAATCAAAGAGCTTATAGATAGATTTAACGGGCGTGAGGGGTATATCGACCTGGATAATAAGTGGCGAAAAACCGTCACAGATGTGCGGAATTGGTTTGATTTTAGTGCCAGTGAAAAATACCTCAGTGACGGAAGCCAAAAAGAGTATTATGCCCATAGCGGCGGCAAATCGGGTGGGCAAAAAGAGAAACTTGCCTACACCGTCCTGGCCTCTTCGTTGGCTTATCAGTTTGGCTTAGAATATGAAAAAATACAAAGTAGATCGTTTCGATTTGTAATGATCGATGAGGCCTTTGGCAGAGGAAGTGATGAATCTACAAGATACGCCCTACGACTTTTTGAAAAGCTTAAACTTCAACTGCTTGTCATTACCCCAAAGCAAAAAATAAATGTGATTGAGCCGTTTGTCAGCAGTGTCCATTTTGTCCACAATCAAGATGGAATGGATTCAAGTCTTATTAGTATGAAGATTGAAGAGTATCAGGACAAAAAGAGTTTGTAGTATATGTATAATGTAGAACAGCTTTATAAAAAGGTCAACCGTGTATATGACAGAGGAGATATTTTTATCTCTCATATCAAGGCAACTTCAATCTTCCCCTTAAAGATTCCACTCTCTAAAATAAAAGAATCCCAAATACAAAAAAGTTATCAAGATATTATACAAGGGATAAAAAAGCTTGAAAAGAGTGGATTACCTTTGGAGTATAGGGAGTTTGCATATAAGTCTTTGGGTAAACAGCGACTTCCTGTTAATGTAGTGTTTCCAAATCTTGAAGTATATTTACAAGCTATACAAAAAGAAGATGAATACAAGAGATTTTGTTCTGTTTATGATCTTATCATAGATAAATATCCGGCCTTAAAAACACTTTTTGCTAACAAGCCTTTTAATATTTTAGCGTATGAAGATGTATGGAACGAGCTTTTGGCAGTGATGGATTTTTTACAGTACAATCCAAAGCCAAATATCTATATCAGAGAGTTAAGTATTGCAAATATTGATACCAAATTTATCGAAAAATATAAAAAAATCCTTGATACACTACTTTCGCATATCAATGAAGATCAATCTCTTGCAAGCCTCGCAAACTATGCCTTTGAAAAAAAGTACCATCTTTTATATCCGGAGCCTACAGTGCGGTTTCGTTTGCTTGATGAATCGCTTGCTATGCATAATCTTAGCGATATCAGCTTGCCCAAAAGTGAATTTGCCTCTTTGCAAATGAGAGCTGAAAAAGTCTTTATCGTTGAAAACAAAATTACCACTCTTTCCTTTCCCAAAGTTAAAGATGCCATAGTGATCTTTGGTCAGGGGTATGGGGTAAGTGTACTTCGAAATATTCCGTGGCTTCTAAATAAAGAGATACTATACTGGGGCGATATTGATCTTGATGGATATGCGATACTTTCGCAATTGAGAGGGTATTATCCGCAAACTCGCTCTTTTTTGATGGATTATGAAAGCTTTACAAAGTATCGATATTTGGGAGTGGCGTTAACACAAAAGCAAAATCCAAAAATCTTACATCATCTATCAGAAAATGAAAAAAAAGTTTACGATGTACTGTGTACAGACTTTAGCGCAAATAGCTTTCGGATCGAACAAGAGAGAATACCTTTCGATGCTCTTATAAGCGTTTTAGAGGAACTCCAATAAAAATAAAGGATTGTTGGAAAATCAACAGTGGGTTGAGTGATTTTTATAGTTATGCCGGACTTACAAAAATTTGATTTGCTTCCTCTTCTGATAGATTCTGTGATACACTGTCGAATGAAATTTTCTGGGCGTATATGTTGATATTTTATCTTTAATATCGGTGCGTGTTTACGCACCCTGCACGATATGAGACAATATTGAGGAGAAAAGAGAATGATGCAAAATAAGTTTATGAAAGCGATGGATTTCAGACATGCCTGCAAGCTGTTTGATGAGACAAAGAGGATTCCCGATGAGACGATGCGGTATATCCTGGAGGCAGGGCGAAAATCTCCAAGCTCATTCGGACAGGAGGGATGGAAGTTTCTGGTGGTCACCAATGAGGCACTCAAAGCAAAGCTCAGGCCTGCATGCTGGGATCAGCCTCAGATCACCTCCTGCTCTCATCTGGTTGTGATCCTCTCGGCGATAGAGGATCTCAGGCCAGGCAGCGGTACTCCGGCGAAGCGTTTTGGCAGACGCCCTCTGCCCCCTGAGAGGATAGAGGCCTATATCGATCTTTACGGAAACTTCCTGTCAGATACCTTCAGCAGTGATGAGAAGACCTATGCCTGGGGCGCAAGACAGTGCTATATCGCACTGGCAAACATGATGACCGCCGCTGCATATGAGGGGATAGACTCCTGTCCGATAGAGGGGATGGAGAAAGGGAAGGTCGAGGAGATACTGCAACTTGATACTGGTAAATATCAGGTTGCGGTTCTTGTCCCTTTCGGCTACCGTGCCAACCCTCGGTCCGAACAGATGCGCCGGCCCTTTGAAGAGGTAGTGGAGTTTATCGATTGATGTTTGAGGTTGCAGAGTATATCGGGATCATCGCCTTTACGATGAGTGGTTTTTTCGTGGCGGTACGCAGCAGGCTTGATCTTCTGGGTGTGTTGATCTCGGTTTTTCTGACCGCTTTTGGCGGGGGTATCATACGTGATGTCCTTGTAGATAGAACGCCCTATGTCTTTACCCATGCAGCCCCGGGATTTATGGTACTGGGGATGATGCTCCTGATGATCGTCCTGAAATTTCACAAACGCGAAAGCATAGAGAACAGACTGCTCTTTATCATCAGTGACTCTATCGGGCTGGTCTCTTTCAGTATCGCCGGCGCACTTGTTGCCATGCAAAATGAGCTCAATCTCACAGGAGTACTGGTGATGGCTTTTGTCACGGCAGTAGGCGGAGGGATCACCAGGGATGTGATCATCAATGAGGTGCCCTTTGTTTTCAAAACAGGCTTTTACGGTACCGTTGCGCTTTTGGTGGCGATCGTACTTTATGGGCTTGAACAGTTTGATATACTCAACTTCTATACCACTTTCTTCTTGTTCATTGCCGGTGTTATAGTGAGAGTTGTAGCCTATCAGAAGAAGTGGTCCATACCCCTGCGTTGATCCGGTATGAACCCACCGATCTCTACCGGAAATCAGTGAGTTTCAGCAGGATCTCGTTGATCTCTTTTCCCGCTTTTTTTGCAAGTTTTTCAAACTCCTCTTTGGAGTCTTGATAGAGTGATGTCATCTGCGACTCTTTTTCTTTCCATTGATCCGCAGCTTCCATTTTGGCGAGATGGGCATGTAGCTTGGCGATATCGAGCTCCTGAGCGGTATTGTCCGTGACTTTTTTTATAAACTCCTCTGAGGTGCCTTTGATCTTTTCCAGGTGTTCTTTGGCTTCCATCACACCGAGTTTTCCCTGAAGTTTTGCCTCATGTTGTAATTTTTCTCTGGCACCTGAAAGCGTTTTGTTGATCTGGCCAAACTCACCTTTGAGTTTTCCCCAAAACTCACTCATATCATCCCCCATAGACTTACGAAAAGATTCTACGTTCTTTTCCACTTTCTCCAGTGACTCTTTTGACTTTTTGATATATTCGTTCAACTCTTTTTCCATTGTTCTTCACCCCTTTTGTGCTGATTTGTAAACTTGGATTGAAAGCATGATTGCTTATGTCGCTTTTGGGAGAGATGTTTCTCTTCTCTCTATATTGTAACGAATTTTTCTCTCATTTTGATAGCGTTCGATTGTATAGAGAAAAGCCCGGTTTAAGAGAAAACGGTTTACACTGTCATACTACATTTTAAAAGGAGCAGATCAATGAAAAACACACTTACTATGCAAACCACCAGAACGCTCCTCTTCTCCTGGCGCTAGCCTACTACCTACTTTTTTTATCGATAAATATTATCACTGTTCAACCATTTGCGTTTACTTCTTCGGAAGTAGGGATTTGAGGCAGATAGTTTTAGAGATCTGCCTATTGTATCTAGTAAGGATAGAGAATGGCACAAATAAAAATCTATGGGATAGAGAAACGACTCAATCTCATTAAAAGAGAACTCTCCGATACGATTCACCGGTGTGTCGTGGAGGCTTTGGAGTTTCCTGAGAATAAACGTTCGCACAGGTTTATTCCTCTGGCCCCGGAAGATATCTATTATCCGGTCGGCCGTACGCATGACTATATCATCATAGAGATCATGATGATGGAGGGAAGAAAAAAAGAAACCAAGAAGAGGCTGATCCAACTGCTGTATGAACGGATACGCAAGGAGGTGAGGTTGTCAGCCTCGGATATCGAGATATGTATCCTGGAACAGCCTGCCTATCACTTCGGTTTTCGCGGCATGACAGGGGATGAAATGCTGCTGGATTACAAGGTAGAGGTATAAGATGAAACAGATCACCTTTATCAGACATGCCAAAGTGGATATGGACTCCATCCTGCCTATCTATAGCAGGGAGCTCACTGCATGGGAAGAGAGATATAACAGTGCGCAGATCGTCACTGAAACACTGCCGGAGGATGCGCTTATACAGCGTATAAGAAGTGCTGACTATGTGGTGAGCAGTACACTGAAACGCAGTATAGATTCACTGGGACTGCTGGAGGTGGAGATCGATGAAAAAAACGGACTCTTCAATGAGGCAGCGATCCCTCGGCTGAATGGAGTACGCTTGAAGATGAAGCCCGTTCATTGGCTGGTGCTCTTCCGTCTGCTTTCGCTGCTGGGTGTAGGAAGATGGGCGGGAACGCTGAGGGAGACAAGAAAGGAGGCACAAAAAGCTGCTGAAAGGCTCTCACAGCTCTCCGCAGAGCATGACCATATCGTCTTGATGGGACACGGCGTGATGAACTGGCTGATACGCAAAGAGTTGTCAAAAAAGGGTTGGAGAGCGGAAGGGAGAGAAGTGCATGGCAACTGGGGCAGTACCGTGATGTGCTTTGCGGTATAAAATGATATCAACAGCACTTCTATCCAGCTCTTCAAAAACGGCAGTGGCGCTTTTGAGAAAGCACCTGCAGACTACTTCAAAAGATGGAGGAACTCTTCTCTCTGGCTGTATCCTGTGACTTTATGCAGGACTTTTTCATCGGTGGCATCAATAAAGTAGATCACCGGGGTGAAGGTGCTGGTGAATTTTTCGGGAAATTTCTTCTCGTCACGGTTGAGCACCAGCGGTACATATTTTTCATGCACTGCACGGTTCACCTCTTCCTTTTGAAGCACATTGGTTTCAAATTTGCGGCACCATGGACAGTAGTTGGTTGTCAGAACCAGCATCAGGTTTTTCCCCGTTTTCTTCGCTTTCTGCAGTGCTGTCTGGTAGTCGGTCTCATACTGCATCATCTGCGCAAAACTCTGATCCCCCGTATGGGTCATCTTGGGTTTGAGTTTGTTGTCATCCCTGTACTGCTCGGCAAATCTCGAAAGTATAGCGTCCAGGCTGTCCTCAACCCCCTCATGGATACTTTCCGTATCGTTGATGTCCCGCACGGCAAAATGTTCCCTGTCCTGGTAGGTGAGTCCAAAGACTTTCTCTCCATCATCGAGCCGTCGCAGCTCTTCGCCTATGATGAGTTCGGTCTGTATCATCAGTGTCTCTCCGGCATAGGCGTGGTAGACGATCAAAGCGAGTGAACGCGGGTCATACCCTGAACTGTCGATCCCCAGTTCCTTGAGTGTCTCATCCATGGTGTCGCGGATCTCTGTTTTGTAGCTCTGGTCGATCTTGTCCGTCTGGATCTCGATCACAGGATAGACCTTCTTGATATTGTTGAGCACGAAAAAAGACTCGGCATTGAGCAAAGCGGAGACAGAGAGTAAAAGTGTCATAAAAAATTTCATGAGAAAAAATCCTTTTGATGTGGTAGGTGAGATTGTATCAAAAGATTTTAAAGCAAGGGTAAGCTTTGGAGAGATTCTCCATAAGGTTTATCTTGGAGTAGTATGTTACTATACAGGATCATTAGATGGAACAGAGGAAAAATAGTGCTGGTCAACAAACTTTTTGAAACGGCGATCATAGGGGGAGGAGTAGCGGGTACCTCGCTGCTTTTTACCCTGGCAAGATATACCGATCTCAAAGATATCATCATCTTTGAAAAGTATGAAGAGGTGAGCCTTCTCAACTCCAACCCCAAGGCAAACTCCCAGACGCTGCATGTAGGCGATATCGAAACGAACTACACCTACGAGAAAGCGAAGCGGGTGAAAAAAGCCTCATCGATGGTCAGCAACTTTATCCATCATTTCGGAGGTGTCGGGGAGATCGGTTTTGTCCGTGACAAGATGGTGATCGCGGTGGGGAGCGATGAGATAGAAAAGCTCAAAAGACGCTATGAATTGTTTAAAACGCTCTATCCCTATCTTGAACTCTGGGATGAAGCAAAACTGAAGCAGATCGAGCCGAAGCTGATGGAGGGACGCAAAGAGCCGGTCCTGGCAATGGGTGCAACAGGGCAGATCACGACGGTGGACTTCAAGAAGCTGAGCGAACGATTCGTGCAGGAGGCGATCGATACGGAGAAAAATATCCAGATACGCTACAACGAAGAGGTGACCCGGATCGTTCGTCTGGAAGACGGTACCTATGAGATCACGACAGACACGACACGTTTCAACGCCAGGAGTGTCGTGGTCAATGCGGGTGCCTACTCTCTGCTCTTTGCCCAGTCAATGGGATACGGCCTGGACTATGCCATACTGCCGATCGGCGGCAGCTTCTTCTTCACCAAAGAGAAACTGCTCAACGCCAAGGTCTATACGATGCAGCATCCCAAGCTTCCGTTTGCCGCGATACATGCAGACCCCGACTGTACGCAGGAGTGGTGTACCCGTTTCGGGCCGACAGCCTTTGCATTGCCGAAACTGGAGCGCTACCACAGCCTGCATCTCAGGGACTTTATCTCTGCGCTCAATCTGGACAAAGATGTGACCTCTGTCTATATGGATCTCCTCAAAGATAAAACGATCAGAAACTATATCCTGAGAAATGCGGTGGAGGAGCTGCCTTGGCTGGGCAGAGAGCTCTTTGTCAAAGATGCGCAGAAGATCATCCCGACACTGAGAGCGGAGGAGATCGGATTTGCGGAAGGATACGGCGGCATGCGGCCGCAGGTCATTGACAAGAAGCAGCAGAAACTGCTGTTGGGGGAGACAAGGATTGCCGATAGCGGTGCGATCTTCAATATGACGCCCAGCCCGGGTGCCTCAAGTTCTCTTTCTATTGCCTACCAGGATGCACTGGCACTCTGCGCATACCTGGGTGCTGCCTTTGATGAGGAGAAACATCTCTCTGAAATACAGAATAGGGAGCAGGGAGCAGGGAGTAAGTAGTAGGTATGGTAGGCTTTTATTCATTAAGATTGGGCAAAGCTCTACAATGAAAACCTGCTGCTATCTATGCCTTCACGGCTACACTTTGTTCCGACCGTTCCGGTTCCGAAGCTACAAAGTCAAAGCAGTTTGACTTTGCTTAACGCTTCTCATCTGCTCCCTATTTCGCCTCTTCCGCCATTTTGAGTTCGATGCCTCTTTTGACCTGGAGCTGCTGCTGTGCGAACCATTGTGTGGTTTCAAGCTTTGGAAACACTGCACTCATGATATCAAGCGGTGAGCTGTCCCATTTGTCTGCACTGTCGGCAATGGTCCATCCCAGCTTGTTCAGCACATAAGAGAAGATCTGGTTCATGATCTGGTAACCCGACCTGATCGCTGCCTGATCTTTGTTCTTTTCGTGTTCCAGAAGACTTTTTACCAGCTGTTTGCGGAGGTCCCTGGTGTATTGTTCTTTGATACTCTCAATGATCTCTTCGTGTGTCATCACTTTGCCTTTCATCCGGGGTTTATTTTAGTGACGATATTGTACTATGATAGTGATTAACCCGAACTATTGCTTATCCGGATTTAAAGGAGCGGAGATGAAATTTTTGAGACTGTTGGTGTATCTTCTGCTAGGAAGTGTGTTGGCTGCCGCCTCCTCCGATGCGATAAAAAACCCGTTTTTGTGGCATGTGAGCAAAGGCGATACCGAGTTCTATCTCTTTGGCACGATGCACCTGGCTGATCCCTCGCTGCAGGTACTGCCTGAGACGCTTGGAAAAGCACTTGAACGTTCAGATGCCGTCTATACCGAAGTCTCGATGGAGCCTGCAGAGCAGCTAGAATCGACAAGGTTGATGCAAAGAACGGACGGAAGGACGCTGCAGGGTACGCTTTCCGCACCACTCTATCAAAGGAGTGCGGCGTATCTCAGGTCTCTCAACCCGGCACTGAACATGCAACCTTTCGAGAAGATGAAGCTCTGGGCATTTTCGGCGATCCTGCAGTTTCTGGAAGCGCAGCTGAACCATCCGTCACTCCCTGCGATCGATAGTGTGATCTATCAAAAAGCGAAAAAGGAAGGCAAAGAGGTCGGAGGGATAGAGACGGTCGAAGAGCAGCTGGCAGCGATGGAAGCGTTGAGCGATCAGGAACAACAGCTGATGCATGAAGCGACACTGGACTATCTGGAGCAGAACAGGGAGTATGTAGAGATCATGCAAAAGCTCTATATCAACGGCGATGAGAAAGCGCTGATGAAGTACCTGACCTCAATGATGTTCCAGGAGGAGAAGTACCGTGCACTCGAAGCGCGTTTCCTACAGCTGATCCTCTATGAGAGAAATAGACGTATGGCACAACGTATCATAGAAAAGGTGAGTGAAAATCCAAAGAAGGTCTACCTTTTTGCCTTTGGAGCGATGCATTTTCTGGATAAGGACAGTGTGATAGTGTTGCTTGAAAAAGAGGGGTTTGAAGTTGTAAGAGTGAGATAGTTTTTGCTTGTTCCCACGATTTCGTGGGAATCCATACGTGACTTGAAGTTTCAGATCAGCTACGCGGTATGACGAATATCATCGTAATGAAAAAAAGATTGAATATAGATTCCCGATCGGGGTCGGGAATGACGCTAGGGTGATATATCTTTTCTCAGAAGCAGTAGGATAGACCTAATCTCTTAGCTCTTTTTGCTATACTCCACCCAATGAACAGTGAACTACTACAAAAGATACGAAGCCATCATCGTACGCCTGAAGGACGTGAAAAACTCTTTTACGAGTTAGCCGGGATAGAGTCAAAGATCTGGGAAAATATCGAGTCTCAGAAGATCACCAACTGGACAACATTTTTCAGCCAGATCGCTGAAAAAGAACAGCATAAAAGTGTGATCACAGAAGTCGATACCGGGGCAACATACAGCTATGGTGAGCTTGAAGCGGCCTCTGAAAAGATCAAAGCCTTTATATTGGCTACTACGGATGACCATCATATCGGCCTGCATTACCATAACAGTTTTGCTTTTATGGCAGCACTGATCGGTATCAACAAGGCCGGGCGTATCGCGATACTTTTTAACAACCGTGAACCGCAGGAGCGGCTGGTCAAACTGGCAGAGACGACATTGGTAAAGACTGTACTCGGTGACCCGGTAGGGGATTTGGAACACTATACGATCGGGAAGATCATACAGAGTGAACAGAAGGATAGTATAAAGTACGGAGTACATACAACGACACTGGAAGATCCTGCCTTTGTGATCTTCACCAGCGGTACCAGCGGGCCAAGCAAGCCAGCACTCTTTTCCCACCGCCGTATGATCGGTGCGGGGGTGGCATGGGGACTGCGTACGGGGATGGAGAGCAGCGACAGCTGTTATATCTCTCTGCCGCTCTATCACGGTAACGGGCTGGCGGTTGCCTTCTCGGCAGTCATCTTCAGCGGGGCGACGGCAGTCCTGCGCCGGAAGTTTTCGGTGACACACTTCTGGGAAGATATCAACCGCTACGGATGCAGCCATATGGTCCATATCGGGGAGCTCTGGCGGTACCTGGTCAGTGCAGACAGGGGAGGAAAAAACCCGAACCGTTCACTCAAAGTGATCTTTGGAAACGGTTTGAACAGAAGCCTCTGGGAAGATGTTGTCAAACGTTATGGGATCGAACATGTGGTGGAACATTTCGGCGCGACAGAGATGCCTGCGGGAGCACTGACCAACTGGTTTGATATCCCCGGCTACTGCGGTTATCTCCCTCCCGATGATCCCAAGGCCCAGGAGATGGTACTGGTCGATGAGGAGTTGAAACCAAACCCTTACCGTGGTGAAGCACTCTTTGTCGTGCCGAGCGGGAAATATCGCGGCTATATGGATGAGCGTCTGGATGAGAAGAAACTGGTGCGAAACCTTTTTGAAAAAGGGGACCTGTGGTGGCGTTCGGGCGATCTGCTGGAGCGCAATGAAGAGGGGTTCTTTATGTTTATCGAACGGTTGGGGGACACCTACCGTTTCAAAGGAGAGAATGTCGCCTGTGTGGATGTAGAGGAGGCGATACGAAGTGCAGGTAGGTTTGATGAGGTGGTGGTGTACGGTATCGCTTTGCCATCTATCGAGGGCAAGATCGGGATGGCTTCGCTGGTCAGCAGTGAACCATTCGGAGCAGAAGATGCAAATACATTATATGAGAAGCTCAAAGGGAAGGTGGCGCCTTACGCGCTTCCTTATCTTCTGAGAGTGCAGAGAGAGAAGCACCGTACCACCTCGACCCTGAAGATACAGAAGGCGCACCTCGCAAAAGAGGGGATAGAGCGATTTCAGGAGATGCCGCACTATATCCTGCTGGATGACGGTTACCACCCTTTGGATGAGCAAAACTATCAGGGTATAATGAAAGGCAGGATAGTGTTGGGTACAAAGGGGACAAAATGAGAATGGTCGCAACACGGCTGCATACCACCAATGACAATGCCAGGATCAATGTCGATCATGTCCGGGCGTGGTGCGAGCATGTACTGAACTACTGTGATCTGCTGATCGTGGTGGTTGACAGGCACTATTTTGAAGCGACCAAGGAGATACTCTACGGCTTTGGCGAGAAGATCAAGCTCTTTCATATCGATCCCTGGATCAGCTACACGCAGCCGCTGAATATGATGGTCGAAAAAGCACTTTCGATGGGGGCAAAAGAACTGCTTTTCCAGAGTATCGAAGTGACGATCTCTCTGGAAGATATGGAGCGGCTGGAGAAACATCTTGACGGCAATACGCTGGTCGTAGGAGCAAGGCTCTGTGAAGGGCACGGCGATGAGGGGGAGACCTGCAAACTGGACGGCTGGACAACGCCGTGGAATACCCTGGCGATCTGGAATCTGAAGAAACTTGCACTGACTGGTTTCCTGTCCGTCTCAAGCGGCAATTATGAGGATGTCCCCGGCGGTGTAGAGGAGGTGGTGACGATCTCCCTTTTGCAGCGTCTCAAACCCTACACGATGAACGCGAAGGTGATACACCTGGACTCTGTGGAGTGGGATACGGAGTGGAGTTCGGAGGAGCGGCAGGCATACCATGAGATGAAAATGGCCTCCAAGGATGAGCGTGCAAAGATACAGCTGGCAGCCCTTGGGGTGGAAGCGGGAGATGTGATATTTGTAAAGGATAACAATGATTGATGTATTGGTTGTCGGTATCGGCGAATATGTGACAGGACTTTCGGGCGAGGGGGCCGCGAAATCGGATAAGAGCTTCGGGGTGGTCGCACTGAGCCTTTTTGATATGAGGGATCGGGGGCTGGTCGGAGAGATCCATCTGGCCGGAAGAGATGCCAAGCGTTTTGAACTGATACGGGAGCATTTTGAGACCAATTTGAAAGCTGCCTATCCTTCACTTGATACCTCATTTAAGGCGCATCCCAAAGACGGATTCAGTGATGAAGCATACAAAGAGGCACTGAACCGGATGAAAGAGGGTTCATGCGTGATGATCTTCACCCCCGATGATACCCATTTCGAGATCGCCAAAGAGGCACTGGAAGCGGGGATGCATGTGCTGGTAGCCAAGCCGCTTGTGAAAACGGCAGCTGAGCATCTGGAGCTTCAAGAACTTGCCAAAGAGAAAGGGCTTCTGCTGATGCTGGAGGTGCATAAGCGTTTTGATCCGATCTACGCGGATGCAGTCGATCAGATACGCACTTTCGGGGATTTCTCCCTGATGCACAGCTATATGAGCCAGCCAAAGACGCAGCTGGATACCTTTGCCAGCTGGGCGGGGATCAGCTCGGACATCAGCTACTACCTCAATGCCCATCACATCGATCTGCTCTGCTGGGCGGTGCAGGATATAGCCAAACCGGTCTCGGTCGTGGCCACGGCTTCAACCGGTGTGGCGGACAGAAAACTGGGGCGAGAGGTGGAAGATACGATCACGCTCACGGTACAGTGGAAAAACCTGCAAAGCGGTGCGCTGGGGACGAGTGTCCATACCGCTTCATGGATCGCTCCCCCTTCGGATGTGCACTCCCAGCAGCGGTTTTTCTACATGGGGCACAAAGGCGAGGTGACCATCGACCAGGCGCACAGAGGATACGGGATCTCCACCGATCAGCACGGATATAAAAGTGCCAACCCGCTTTTTATGAAGTACACCCCTAGAGACGGCAAATTCGCAGGGCAGCAGGGGTATGGGTACCGGAGTATCGAAACTTTTGTACGCTCAGCAGACGAGTTGGCGGAAAAGCCTTCCAAACTTGCTGAATTCAAGCAAGATCTGCCTACGATCGAAAATACCCTGAATGTCACAAAGATACTGGAAGCCGGGCGCAGAAGCCTGGATGAGGGGAGAGTGATAGGTCTGTAAGGCAGTAGACTCCCAGAGGGAGTGTACTTTCACTGGATCTCAATATCGCTTTTATCTGTTAAACCAATCGTAATGTTTGTTTCCTTCATTAAGTTTTTTAATATTTCCATAGTAAGAACTTTTTTTCAAATGTTTCATTATTTTTTCAAAAATGTATCTATTGTCCTCCAAACTGAAGAGTCTGTTTTCCTTTTGAAATTTACTTTTTATCTGCTCGTTATATCGGTTGAAAAGCTCCACCGCCATATCGATTTTTCCGGTATAGATATATTTAACGATATGATAATATAAATTGTTGGAAAATGATTCAATGCGTTTTGTTTTTTTAGAAACCCTATCGCTTGAAATATACATATCATCATTCAAAGCATCCTGCAACGTCTTCTCGATCGGGTCTACATCCTGGCCTTTCATCTTCTCATAGGCAAATGTATAATTCTCATAAATAATCGCAGGCAACGGTGAAGCTGCATAGGCGCCAAAGGCATAGGCAAAAGTATCATCACAGGTATGTATCACATTGTTTTTAAACTTTATATGACAGTTGCCGCCGTCTATCGCCATTTTAAATACTAATGAACCATTGTCTCCAATCTCAAAAAATCTTCCTTCATAACAGCAGTGAGCACCACCTGACCAGCTTGATATCATGAATGTTTTTCCATCTATATCTAGATAATGCTGATAAGCGAACTCATCCCCCTTTTGGTAACCGGGAAGCATTTTTTCATTATACACAATGGTATGGTCTTTTTTATCTCTGATCTCCCAATACGAGTTACTCGAGATAAGATCATCACTCTTGACAATGCGTACCTCATAGCGATCATTGATATCTTTTATCTCAGCCGGAGCTGCAGATAGATGAACCAAAACAGATAAGAACAATGCACCCATGGAAATTTTTTTCATCTTTTCCCTTTCCTTGTCAATAACCTAAAATGTATGTATGTCCGAACGTGCATAGGTTACATCATTTTATGGAAACAATGTTCCATTTAAAAGAAACAGCAAACCCCGCCAATGAACCAGGAGAAGATCCAAAAGCTCCCGATAGTTCATTTCCCTTTATCAATCTCTTTGGATATTTTACCATCTATATGATCAAAAGGATTTAGATCTATAGCGTTGGATCCTTCTCTTGCCTAGGAAGATCTTTTGCTCTATAGTATTCTCTTTCTTCGTTTTGGGCTAAAGAGGTTTTCCATCACTTGGCATCACGGCTGTTTTTGAAGCCTCTTCTTTTATCCAGTTATCAAAGTCCTCTTTGATCTCTTTGTTAATCTCAGGCAATTTACCCGTATAGTACTTTTCACCTTCCATTGTCTTCCTGACAAGCTGAACTTCTGATACATCTGCGAAAGAGTAGCCTGTATATTTAGACTTTACGACACTACTCTTTTTACACTCAATGTCGATATGGTATTTAGGGCTATGGTATTGCTTTACACCAAGCAACTCTTTTGCCCCATCTTCTTGCTTTTTGAAGCCATATTGAGTAAGAAGAGTACTATCACACTTCTTGCCCAGCAATCTGTTTGCAGCTGCCACGTTACCATAGCGAACCGGCTTAAAGTAGAATCTCCCGGCAACCAGTCCCATCTGAGGCTCGGTGACAACATAATATTGGCTGGAAGCTTTGGTAGTCACTTTGATCATATCATCATTCTCGCCCCCAAGCATGTAGAAGTAGTGTGTGCCTGGAGTAGTTTGATATTCTATCTTTGTCTGAGCACCAAGCGTACCTACATAGCTAGTAGCTTTGGTCTCAGGATCAAACGCTACCACCGTATTGTGTAGTGCCGCGCCTAAAAAGCTCGGTCTGGAGAAAACGATAGTAGCGTTCTCTTTTACTCTGGTATCCACTGTTGTTCCGCTTGGAGCGGCTTCATATAGGCTTGATGCACAACCGGACAACAGCAATGTGATCAATACAAACGGTATTATTTTACTTTTCATAATTCAATTCCTCCTTTGAAATCTTATATTCTTTCGGGCGCAATAATGCCGACACACGAACCACCGCCTCTGCCCACTTTTGTACACTCTTTATATTCACTGTAGGCATCACAAGTTACAAGGTCAGGGTAATACTTTACCGACTCTATTTTACCGATCAAAAGCAGCAGATTACTATCGATCAAACCTTCTGTACACTCCCCTTCATTGGCGACGCCCCGGACTATCACCACCTCTTTTTCACTTTTTGAAAATGACTCTTCTGCACAGCCTGCAAATAACACTACTGCAAATAGTCCATAAACTACTTTTCTCATTTTTCTTTTCCTTTTTTTATCCTGTCTCAAAACACCTCTTGATTTATCTCATATCAGCTTGTCTGTCTGTTATCCCATGTCGTGTCCTCCTCTTTGTGACTACCGTCTCTGGCAGTGTATTTGCGCGTAGAGGCGATACTACCCTTGGCGAGGGGAGTGTTTGTCGACCGTGTGTAGCGTATTTCGATATCCTTGGTGAGGTTACCTGCGAATATGACTTTGTTGAACATAGATTCTCCTTCTGTTTGTCTACCCTGCCAACGAACAAGTAGGCATATCAAATTATAGATCATTTTATAGACAGATTTTGTCTAAAAGGGTGACGTTTTATCTTTTTAGTTCAATAATATTATGGACAAAATATGTCTAAAACTAATTCTATACTACGGGTAACAAAATCAAATAGAGGAGTCAAGGATGCCTACAGCTTACATTACAAAACGAAGTTTCAACCTAATCAGTTCAAAACTTACCAATGTTATCAAAACAGACAAAAATACCATGCTTGACGAACTCTCTAGGGATTTTCCTATAGATGACCTCATTGACATCCAAAAGCTCAACGAGCTACTCAACCACTATGAGATCGGTCAGATGTTTGCGGCCAAAAAACTCTTTGAGAACTTCGCAGGTGTCTTCACCGAGATCCAAGAGAACCAAAGAAGCATCAAGGAGATCATCCAAACACAAAACCGTTTCTATATGAATGATGTAAAGATGCCTGCATACCATATAGATGATAATTGCGAGGGGATGCATAGCAGTTTTTTCAATATCAGCTTCCCAGATATTCTCTCCGACGTTGAAGCTAAACGTGCCAAAGTGTGGGCAAAGGAGCAACCTGAATATACCAAGATGCACAATCATAAGGTAGATCCTGAAGCGTTCCAAAGCTCTTTTAAGCAACTCAACCTACGCTTCAAAGAGACCTTCAATTGCAAAGAAGACTTAAAGGTCATAGACTTGGCAAACTCAGGAACCACTTCCATCGACAACAGCCCGATAGAGGATCTTGTCGAGAATCCTTTTACCACACTCAAAGAGGAGTATCTGAAGAAGTACACCCAGCTTCGCTTCTACTTTGACGGGGAGTTTGCAGACAAGATAAGAAAGATAGTCTATATGCCTCACTACAAAATGGAGGGCTATCTCAGGACAAAGGGTGACCCGAAAGAGAAAGAGGTGATCCATGAGTTCCACGAGGTCAAGCGGCAGCTCATCAGTGTGATGACCGAGGCTTTTCAACAGAAGTATAAGTTTGACTTTTCCGTTGACAGTGAGATCCTGGATGCCTTGGGGTTCAGAGCGTGCAAACGTTGCAAGCGTACTCCTTCTATTACTATCGCTGCATAATGAAATTTAGATAATTACAAAAAATATATAAGCATATCTTATATATTTTTTGTATAGTTGCAACCTGGATATCTTTCACACCCTAGAAATTCACCATATTGCCCATTTCTTTTTATAAGATGCCCATTGCATGTTGGGCATAATGTTGACTCAAAATCACACTCTTTATTTATACATTTTGCAACTCTATTTTCTAAATCCTTTTTGACTTCACTTTCACATTGAGGGCAGTAATGTATATTTTCAGTGTATTTACATCTTGGATAATTACTACAACCATAAAAATGTTTTGACCTATCTTCATGTGTTGTATTTTTCTTAAGAATTCCTGTTTTACACTCTGGACAATGTATCATCTCTACACCAGCATCATTCATAAAGTAAATTTCATCTTTATAGTTTTTGATTAGCTCTTCTGCAAATGATGATTTTTCATATTGATTACTAAGTAAAAACAGAGGTCCTTTTGTTCTTGTGAGTGCTACATAAAAAAGTCTTCGCTCTTCCGCATCTTCGTATTCATCTCCAGATGGCATTACAATATCTAAAATCGGATCATCCACAATTTTTGATGGGAATCCAAACTTACCATGATCTAAACCAACAACAATTACGTAGTCGGCTTCATTTCCTTTTGAGCCATGAACTGATGATTTTTTTATAGTTAATGTCGGAAAATATCTAAAGGTTAAATCCTTCAATAAAAAATTATATCGAGCCAAAATCCTTACTTCTTTATGATTTTTTCCTTCTTTTCTTACAATTTTATTTAAGACACTTTCAATATCTTTTTTATTGTCTCCTGTTGACCAGTACAACATAATACTAAACTTATTTTGTTCTTGAGTCTTGATTGTTTTAATCTCTTTTTGTAGTTGATTTGGATTTTTTTGTATAAAGTCAGATGCAACACTTGAGACAATATTGTCAAATCTAAATGTATAATCCAAAGCTACAATTTGTGAGACACCAAATGTTTTTTCAAAATCTTGAATGATTTTAATATTACTTCCTGCAAATCTGTTGATTGATTGCCAATCATCTCCAACTGCTGTAATAGAAGTGTTATTTATAGGCAAGAGTGATTTTATAAGCATAGCCCTTGTTGTAGAGATATCTTGAAACTCATCAATAAATATATGTTTAAAACCATGTCTATACTTGCCTTTTTCTATATTGTTCAAAGCTTCTACAATCATATCATCAAAATCTATACAATTATTTCTTTGTTGATATTCTTGATACTCTTTAAAAATAAATTCAAACAATCTAATAAACAGACTTGATCGCTCAACATCTTTTGATTTTTCTTTAATGTCTTCTAATGTATGCCTATTTGATTTAAAGTGACTCAAAAAAGTTGTAAATAGCTTTGTAAACTCACTATCTTCAATCGGATCTTTTAAAATCTCATACAATTCTGCTTCAGTAGGTTCTCTAAAATGCACATTATGGGCGTGCAGCTTCTGTTTTAGTAGTTGCAGTCCTCTATCTTCTGAAAACTCATAGCTAAATGTTTCGATGAGTGTAGTTTGATTTTTATTGTGTAGCTCTCTTTTCCATTCCATACCATCTAAGTATTTATCTCTATCTATATATGGAGCAGTGTTTCCTTGTCTGTCTATGCCAAAGTGTTCGATGTATATCCCATAATCGGGTAAATAAAAATCTGGCTTATATTGTCTTTTCTCACGAGTCCAAGTTTGTATCTCATAAGGCTCTTCGTATAAATATCTTATCCCATTAAGCGTGAAAAAATTTGCTATCAATAACTCTTGATAACTTTTTACAGTCTCTTTTTGAAATGTTATAAGATTTTCTCCGTCTGTTTCACCCCATCTTTCAACTTCATGTTTAAGAGTTTTCATATCAAAATCTTTTTGATAATCATAATATTCGCCAAGACTATTAAACTCCGACTCATTTTTATATGGAATACTAAAATAAGCTATATATTGAGTGAACTCTTTTAAAAATGTTCCCATTGAAGTAAGTAGTTTAAAGATACTATCTTTGATAAATTTGTTCATATTCTTTGGAGATTCAGACATAGGACATATATTAAATCTTCTAGCCATTGATTGGGCTATGATGTCTAATCCATAAGCATGAAAGGTATTGATTTGTAATCCAGAAGAGTGAGTGGTATTGTTTTTAACAGGGATGCCTTTTTCCTCAAATCTCTCTTGCAACTCCTCTTTAGCATTCCTGTTAAATGCCAATATAAGAATTTCATTTGGATGTAAAATATTTTTTTTTAATTAAATAGCTTACTTTTGCTACAACAACACTTGTTTTTCCAGAACCTGCACCTGCCAAGATTAAGTTGTTGTTTTCATTCACAAGCACCGCTTCTTTTTGTTTTTCTGTCAATGGTTGTGATTCAACTGTATCGAAAAAATCTTTTTCACGAACCATCTCATTTTTTATAAAGGCACTATTTTTATTTTTCACCCATATTACATCATCGCTATAAAATGATATTATCTCTGTGAGAAAGCTTTTTATTTTACTGTGAGTTAAAAACTCATCTTTATTTTTAAGGATACTATTCAGTTCATTTTTTAACTTGTTTCTTGTATAGTCATTGATGTATTGATTTTTAGATAGTTTGAGGACTTTGGTTTGAAAGCTTGTAAGTGTATTTTTAAATAGTTCAAGCTTCTTATCAAAACTATTCTCAAGTATGGAAATCTCATTTTTAAGCTGTTTAATTTTTTGAATAATACGTTTTTGTTCAATCTCTTCATACTCAATCTCTTTTTGTATCTTTACAATATTTTGTTCTCTAGTCGATAAAGTGTCTTTTAGTTTGTTCTTCTCATTATTTAAAGTTTCTAAGTGAGATAAGTATTCTTTTTTGTAGTTTTTTATACCAAGGCTTAACCATAGTATAAGTAGTTGCAAAAAAGTAGGTTTAAAGCTTGTTGGTAATTGATCTATCGTCTGTGTATATTTAGCTATTTCCAAAGCCGTAGTTTTGTTTTGCTGCTTGATTGAAGTAATGTCTGCTTTTAAAGTTATAATTTTTTTAACTTTTTTATTGTAGGCATCTTCGTATTCTTTCTTTTGATCTATTGTTATTTTAATTTGTTTTGCTAATTGTCTCAAACTTTATATCCACATTTTTTGGTGTGTTAATTATGCCTACTCAACTATAAAGTCAAGATAAATATCAGCCGCGTTGAAAAGTTTTGACTTGAAATATATTGTGAATGCTATCAAATAGATGATACTTGATATAGGTTTTTCAGAAATGAAAAGCTATAATAATAGCGGTTCAATAATATAAATTTTTAAGCAACTGTTCCGGTTGTCTTCTAGCATGGGATACAGTTTATTCCCACAAATTTTAAGGATTTCCCTTACCGTATCCACCTTTGTTCTTTTGTGTAGTGGACGTTTTGAATATTTATTGAGCCAATACTAAAAAATGATGTGCTAACACTTATTCAGACAAGGGAGATTAAAGATTCCCAGTTAAAATAAAGAATATGTGAGGGGAAGTTTTAATTGAACGACGAATTGATACATTACTATTTTGATAATGAAAAACTCATTATGTACTCACTGTATGAAGTCTATAAAAAAAATGGATATGTAAGCAAAAAAATCACTAAAAAAAATGGTAGTCCAAGAGAGCTTTTAATACCGCCCAGCAATTTAAAGTCTCTACAGAATAAAATGCTTGATATACTCCAAAAGTACTATTTTGCCAGTGGGGCAGTTCACAGTTTTATAAAGAGCAGAGGTCAAGATAGAAGAAATATAATCACCAATGCCTCACAACATACAGAAAAATATGTAGTGATAAGTGTTGATATAGAGAACTTTTTTGATTCAATAAACTTTGGGAGGGTTAGAGGATTCTTTCTTTCCTACCCATTCAGGATGCCCGAAAAAATTGCAACTTGCTTTGCTCAGATGACAACATATAAAAACAAACTACCCCAAGGTGCACCAACATCACCAATTATTTCAAATTTCATATGCCATGGAATAGATAATGAGTTGAACAAATTAGCTAAAAAAGATAACCTTAGCTACACAAGGTACGCAGATGATATTGTAGTTTCATCTAAAAAAAAGCTGGATAATTACGAAATTGGATCAATAACCAATAAGATCATTAAAATCATTGAAACCAATGGTTTCAAAGTAAATGAGAAAAAAACAAGAGTTCAATTTGCAAACCAAAAACAGATAGTGACTGGTCTTGTGGTTAACAAAAAAGTGAATGTTAAAAAAAGGTATATGAAGCAGATACGAAGTATGTTGCACTCTTGGAAAACAAACGGAATAGATCAAGCTGCCGATAAGCATTTTACCTTATATAACAAACAACCAAAATACCATGAAGACAGAGCCGCAAGTTTCCGAGCAATTGTCAAAGGGAAAATTAACTTTTTAGGACAGGTCAAAGGGTATGAAAACCATCAGTATCTCAAATGCAAAGAACTGTTTATGCTGTTAGATTCGCAGTTTACTCAAAGTAAAAAGTTTAAAACTTTATGACATAATATGTCCATCCAATAAGATATACTTACCACATACCAATTTATATACGAGGTACACAATGACCAATCAAACTGCCCGTGTTTTAGAGCTTCTGAAACGATTTAACAATGGTAGGAAAGTCTGTATCGGCCAGTTGCAGAACGAAATCCTATGGGAGGGAAAAAGTGAAAAGACGATACGCCGTGACCTCGATGTGATCAAGCTGGTGTTTCCTAAATCCTTTGAGCTTATCCGTGGAGAGAAAGGATGCTACAAAGCCATCACTCACAAAGCCTTCAAGAACTTCATGAACGAACGCAACATCTCTCTCTTTGTCCAGACATTCAACATCGCACAACGAAGCAACCTCTTTGAGAGCTTTGACATCGATGCTTCTGATAAAGCGATACTCGAAGCAAAGTCCAAAGAGTACAAAAACCTCTATAACTTCAAAACCAGTCCCTTTGAGAACAAAGAAGCAGAATACGAACTCCTCAAGAAGATTGAACATGCCATCTACCACAACAAAGTAGTCTATCTCAACTACAAGGTAGAGAATGAGGTGCAGCAGTTTGAAGTGAAGCCCTACAAGATCGTATTTATGGAGGGGAACTTCTATCTTGCTTGTGAAGTGATCGATCAGGTGTTTCTTTTTAGCCCTTTTAGGATCACCAACATCCAAGAGATTATCTATACAAGTAGAACATTTCACCCAAACCCTGAAGTCAAAGACTTCATCAAGCACATGCAGACCCCTGTAGCCCGATACAGCCCAAGATTTAGAGAAAATATGATAAAAGTGATTCTTGAAGTCAATAGTCATAAAGCACGCTACTTCAAAACAAATAAGTTTTTTCCTTCACAAGAGACTCTTGAAGAGCTTGACAATGGCAACCTTAGACTATGCTACACTGTGACCAGAGAACTTGAAGTGATTGATTTTATCAAACAGTGGATACCTCATATCAAGATCATAGAACCTTTGTCTTTAAAAGAAAAAATCGAAAAACAGTTAGCGGAGTATCTTGGGTTATAATGGTGCAGTATAATAAAATGCAAATAGTATATTTAAACAGGAATGATGATGGGATTTTTTAGTAAAAATAAAAGAGGAAAAACGTGTTTCACGATTAGTAGAAGAACAACTATATGATATTGTTATTATCCGAACCATAGAAAACTATATCAGAGTGAAATTCAAAGATGGATGGTCTCCCTGTCAACCACGGTGTTTGAGGTTACTTTTCGTAATACTAACTTTACGAAAAACTGCCTAATTTATCTCCGCGGTTGACACTATGAAGTACTTCGGTGCAAAGATGACCTCTGAAGGCTCTTTTTGCCTCTTTGAGCAGTCGTTTCTCTGCTTCTGCTCTATGGTGCATCGTAGAAGTGCTATACCCTTGCTCTTGTAGATTGCCACTTAGATCGATAGACAAGGTACAGAGCGAATGGTAAGTATAGTTAATCTCACCGCTTGAGATATCTATGCTCTCAGGTATCTTCAGACCATACAGTACAGTGATGCAAGAGAAGGATGAACGCAGATGAAAAGAGGGTTCGATATAGTTAGCACCATAAGAGAAATGACCATACTCAAAGAAATCCTCTATCTCATAAGTCTCTGGCTTAGAGAATCTGGTATTACCACAGTTATCGCACCGGGTATCGAGCATATAGAGGTCATCATCTGAGATATAGGTGATCTCATCACAACTGCAAAGATACGCATGCATTGTATAGCCTAACGACATAGGTGCATCACCCAGAGATACAGGAAGTCTCCATGCTCTTTGTACAGTGTGCTCCTTTGGATAGTTGTGCATGGTTGCCTCCTTACGCTTTTGAAAAGTATAGTATTCCAATTAGACAGACTATGTCTATTTTCCTATGGATCGTGCAGATCTGATTGCTGGAGTGTTTTTCTTGATCATTCAAACAAAATAGTTTTTTATAGACAAAATATGACAATTTAATGTAATAATGGCTCTGAATTTGCTGCTTACGAAGAGATGGAAAATGAGTTGGGAATAGACTTCTATTTCTGTGATCCTTATAGCTCTTGGCAACGGGGGCTCAACGAACATACTAATGGGCTTATTAGACAATATTTGCCTAAAAAAACTGATTTTACTAAGATAGACTATAAGACCATCAAAATGATTCAGAATAGATTAAACAACAGACCAAGAAAAGCTCTTGGCTTCAAAACACCTAAAGAGGCTCTACTCGAAGAAGTGGCTTAGAAAATATTGCACTTGTTTCTTGAAGTTACACTCTAACGAGACTTCCATTGCTCAATCGATGATACTTTCAGATCAATCTTATCTGCACTACTTCGGCTAAAGCCTCCGTAGATGCAGAAATCGATCTTCAGACCATCTCTTCACAAGCGACTTGGAGAGGAAGAGGAAAAGGATGCTCAGCTTACACTTCGCATCATATGGAAGACACTATTTATTTTATAAACTTTTTAGTATACAATGCAAATAAGATAGTTGCTACAATTAAGCCAATAACTATAGATCCTATCACACATAAAGGTTCAGGTATACTACAAACAAATGTTCGGATGTAAGGTACACCACCCGTTCCTGAAGGGGTTACTTCTTCTGAAAATATTTCTTTAGATAATAATTCATATGAACCTGCTGCTGCAAAAAGACCACCAACTCCAGATACTCCTAGTCTAGCAACTTTATTAAGAAAGCCAACAGCCTTTTGAACAGATTTACTTTCAGTTACTGTTTGCACTACATTATCAATAGTATTACCTTTATCAATTTTATGCGTAACTATTGTCTTCTCTTTAATGGCACCTTCATCTGTATTATGTTCAATAGTTTTTTCTAAAGAAACTGTGTCTACTGAACTTTTTTTATTTTTTAATTCTGACTCAATAAGATCGCTCAAATTATCTCCTTTATCTATATTATGAAATCATACACTTTTTATATAGTCAATCAACTGTAATATAAAGCTCAATAAAAGATAATAAAACTACTAAAGGATGCGGGTTACCATCCAATTCATATAGCAAATCTACCTCATTGGCAATACGTGCATAACTACCATTTGTACCCACACTTCATCCGATACCCCGCCCCACATACTTCAAGAGTCACTAATCTATCCCCACTTTTTCAAGTCACCATAGACACTTCAGTAGTTCCAGTTTCTTGTTTTAATGATGTGGGCTTTAGCTCAATACATATAAAGGAGTAATCATGCTACAAGTATATCTGACAGACCTACAGAGCTACAATGAAGGCGATCTTGTCGGCAGATGGATTCAGCTACCTGATGAGCCATCAAACATCTCACAAGCTATCTCAGAAGTCTTAGCAGAGGGAGAATCTACCAGTGGTAGCTCACACCACGAAGAGTACTTCATCACAGACTATGAGTGGGTAGATATATCGCTGTTCAAAGTTGAAGAGTATAGTAATATCTTTGAGCTAAATTCAGCCATACAAGCCCTTGAAAGCTTGGAGGTATACCAACATAAGGCTTTAGCTTTTTTGATGTCTGAAGGGCTTGCTGGTGATATCTATGATGCTGTCGAAAAGGTAGATGATGTAGTGATACATGAAAACCAAAGTATGGTAGATATTGCCTACTCTCTTATCGAAGAATGCTATAGCTTGGATAAAGTTCCTGATCTGATTGCTAACCACATCGACTATGAAGGTATAGCTATAGATTTAATGCTTGAGGGTAATTACTATCATGTCGATAATGATGTGTATGAGTATATCAGCTAAGGTTATCTCTCATAGTTTTCATATATCAGGAGTCCTGATCAAAGGTAAGCTCTGATGCACTAATTAGATATGATCGACTCTCACAATTTGGTGATTCACGCAGTTTTAGAACCATTTCTTTGAGAGAGTTTTTCTGCTCATCAAGTAAAACATGAGCCAGTAGATCATTGGCAACCTCTAACCTATAGTACTCTACCTCTATGAGTTCCAGTAAATCAATAGCACTCTGCATATCTTCTTTAGCCATGCTCTTGACTATTGCAATCGATAAATCGATAGCTATACCAGGTAGATAACCTACTTCCTCATAGAGATGTTCAGCTTCACGGTAGAGTTTCAATGCCTCATAAGGATCTTCTTCTACGATCTCAAGACCATACTCTACAAGTGCCAACTGCTGATCCTCTACAGCCCTTTGGTAGCATTTGGGGTAGTCAAGTATATGAGGTTCTTCTATCTCTTCTTCCATTAAACAATTCCATATTTATTTTTACTTCCTACTAGGGGGTGTAGTTTATTATAGCAGACAATCATTCATCTATTGACTTCTCTAATTTTTTGGTTTTCGTATCAAGCCAAGGTCTTGGGGAGGGGGTGAACGTGATAGTATCACTTCCTTATCCTCTGAGAACGGATACAAGAGTGCCAACCCGCTCTTTATACACCCCAAGAGACGGCAAATTTGCCGGACAAACTGGCTATGGCTACCGAAGCATAGAGACTTTTGTACTTTCAGCAGATGCGCTGGTTACAGAGCCTGCAAAACTTACTGAATTCATTCAAGAACTGCCTACGATAGAAAATACCCTGAATGTCACAAAGATACTGGAAGCCGGGCGGAAGAGCCTGGATGAGGGGAGAGTGATAGTCTTGTAAGGAGGTACACTCTTCTCTGGTTCCACATTTCCCAATGTGGAATCCGTATCTAAATCTAAAACAATTTTATTTTTTCAACAAGATCCGTAAAAAACTCTTTGCTCCATATATCCAACACTCTCCGATCGGAGATAAACACCTCTACATCTCTTTTGGCAGCATTGATATCCAGATCTTCGATACGTTTTTTCAATATCTCCCGGATATACGACTGATCGATCGTTTCGGGCAAAGTGAATTGCTGTTTCTCCTGCCAGTCACAGCTTTGTCTTAGTCTGGCAGTCAGATGTTCGAAGTCCAGTTCATACCCATGGGAGATATACCACACCAGATCGTACCAGTCGCGCCCCTTTGGTCTGCTGACCCAGCTTCTGCAAAGAATAGCATGCATTTTCCCTGCAAAGAGAGAAGGCAGTGTCATCGAATGGACAATAAACGGAGATGGAGTCAAAAGGGTTTTCTTCTCACTGTTAAAATCAAGCGGAGGATGGGTATCCACTTCCAGTTTTATCTTGACGAGCTTACCCTGTCCAAACTTCTGGATGATATCTTGCGGGGCTTCGATGTTGAGCAGGTGTTGTTCTGTATTGCCTTTGAGAAAAGCAGACTTGATCGCTCCTCTATTCTCTTTTAGCTCTATGTGTACATCAAATCCGAATGATTGCAACGTCTCCACTACGATATCTTCGTACTTGCCAAGGTCAAAATCAGGATCGGCCTTTATCAAAGAGAAGTCAAGGTCTTCAGAGAATCTCTCCAGGCCATAGAGGATACGCAGAGCCGTACCACCGTAAAAAAGTGCATGATCAAAAAAACCTCCCCGGGCCAGTCCAAGAAGTACGATCTCCTGAAGTATTTCACGAAGTGCTTCATGGGTTTTTTCAGCACACGAGAGGTCATATTTTTCAAGCATTTTGGCAATAGCAGGATGTATCGGCTTAGGCACTTTTTTTCCTTTTGATAATGAGTTTGGCAAGGTTTGTAAGGTTGGATGAACGGTATGCCTGAGCGATCTGTGAGATAAGTGTTGCATCCAGGGCAACGACTTCCTCCCAATCAATGCGAAGATCATACATCAGATACTCTGAGAGTTTTTCCTGTGAAAGTTTACCGATCCCTCTGTCTGCACGTATTTTGTCACACAGAGCCTTTTCCGGTGTGGCGATCAGTTTACCCCCGTTATTGCTGTCGTAAAGCCAGTCTATACCCAGGGAATAAGCCTGCAAAGGTACCGGCTTGTAGGTAAAGCGTCCGATCGGGGTCTCAAAACTCTTTTTGCTATGCAGCGTTGCAGAGGTCACTTCATAAACCCTCTCCGGGATCAGTCCATAGTAGGACAATGCATATTCATACGACACGTAAGAAGGGGTATAGAGCATATTGGCTGCGGTGATCAGATCAACAGGTTCTTGCTGGTACTCTGCTCCAAAGGCATATATCCCCTTTTTCAGACGTATAAGCTCCCCTTTTTTGACCATATAGGAGATCTTTGCATTGACATTGCTTACCCTATCGGACAAAAGTGTTTCAAGTCTCTCATGGGTAAATACCGATGTGGTGATCTCTTTTTTTAGCTGCATGATATTCATACCAATATTCTATCCTATATATCTAAAATAGTATAGATAATACAAAAAATTTGTTTTATCTATTATTAAATAGCTATATTTTATATTGTTCATTTTTTTGGTTCCCCTGTTCAGGTGGGAATCCATCATGGTATGTAAGATTTTTAAAGATATTTCACTTGTTTTATATCTCCCGATACAAACGAGAGGGGAAAAATAAACCTGTTTTTTGATGTATAATGAGATAGTTTAAAAGAAGGGGTAAGTATGAGATCGACTGATGAACAAATGTATAAAAGCATATTTGATAACACCTTGGAGGCACTGAAGCACTATAAAAAAATACTCTTTTTGACCACTTCAAACCGTTGGCAGGGAGAAGAGGGCGGTGAAAAGCCCAAAAGCACTCAGTTGGCCTACGAGATCGTAAAGCGCCTTGGCGGCCCACAGGTCTCCATCATAGAAGTTCCGCTGTTCACGATCCATCCCTGTGAAGGCAATGTCTCGACCGAGAGAGGCAATACCTGCGGTGTGGCGGATGCGAGAACAAAAGATCCCTTCAAAAACCCCTCGGGCTATCACCGCTGCTGGGCAAGCGTCAACAATAAAGATGATGAGCTCTGGAAGATCAGCAAGGAGCTTTTTGCGTCGGAGTGTGTGGTCTTTTTCGGTTCGGTCCGCTGGGGGCAGATGAACAGCACATACCAAAAACTGATCGAACGTCTCACCTGGATAGAGAACAGGCACTCCACACTCGGGGAAGAGAACATCGTCCAAAATATCGATGCGGGCATCATTATCGTCTCACAAAACTGGAACAGCAGCCAGGTGCTCGATACCCAAAAGAAAGTGCTGGAGTTTTTTGGATTTAACGTGGCAGAGGATCTGTGCTGGAATTGGCAGTACAGCAAGGACGAGACAGACGAAAGCCAATCCTCCTATATCGATGCGGCAAAGCAATTTGCAAAGATATTTTTGGGAGAATAAAGGGCGATCAAAACAGAAAAATCTAAAGCGGAAAGTACTATAATCAATGATCTTTACTGTGCAGCAGCAATATGCATAAAAGGGGGACTAAAGATGAAAAGATTACGTTTTTTGATATCTGCCGGATTGGCTGTGGCATTTTCTGCCCAATTTTCCTATGCAGCCCAAAAGCCTTTTGAATTGAGCATCATACATATCAACGATCACCATTCCCATCTTGATCCGGAACCGTTGGAGTTAAAAAGAAACGGCAAAACTTATGAAATCGAAGCAGGAGGAATGGCACGCGTGGCTTCGCAGATAAAAGCACTCAGGCAGCGATCCGAAAATCCTCTTGTCTTGCATGCCGGAGATGCAATGAGCGGGACATTGTATTTTACGCTGTTCAAAGGAGAAGCCGATGTAGAGCTGATGAATGAGACAGGGTTTGATGCTTTTACGCTTGGCAATCATGAGTTTGATGAAGGTGATGACGTGCTTGCCAAATTTATCGACAAAGCTAACTTCCCGGTCATCAGCGCAAACGTAGAGGTGTTGAAAGGTTCGGTGCTATCTGATAAATGGAAGCCTTACATCGTCAAAGAGATTGACGGACAAAAAGTAGGTATCATAGGGTTGGAGACAGCACAAAAGACATCCGCATCATCGCGTCCCAGCAGTGCAGTGAGCTTTTATGACGAGATACTGAGAGCACAACGCTATACCGATGAGCTGCGCGCGCAAGGCGTAGAGAAAATTATTTTATTGAGTCACTTTGGATATGACAATGACCAAAGATTGGCTCAAAACACAAAAGGTATTGATGTCATTATCGATGGAGACTCGCACACTTTGCTTGGCGATTTTTCTGCTATAGGACTTGCATCTTCAGGCCAATATCCGACAATAGTGCGCTCTCTTGACGGAAAAGAGGTGTGCATAGCACAGGCATGGGAATACTCAAAAGCAGTCGGTGAGCTCCATGTCTTGTTTGATGGCAAGGGGAATGTAGCATCATGCAATGGAAAAACACACCTGATATCAGGAGAAAATATCTATCTCAAAGATGCCAAAGGAGAAAAGAAGCAGATAGGGAAGGATAAACTCTATGCTTTGCAAGATGCGCTTAAAAGCAGCGGTTCTTTGGCGATAGTCAATGATGATGAAAAAATTGCCCAAAAGCTCTCTGTGTATCAAGATCAGATCAAAAGCAAATCAGCTGAAGTGATAGGAACCATAGGCGAGGATCTGCGACACATCAGGGTGCCCGGCAAAACATATGACGGAGTCGACGGCAAAGCACTGCCGCTTGGCAGTGAACTGGCTCCCGTGATAGCCGCATCTTTTTATCATGCCAGTCTAAGAGCAGATCTCTGCATACAAAATGCTGGCGGTGTCCGTTCCGGTCTTACTGGCGGACAAATGACGACCCAAGGGGTTTATGCACTTTTACCGTTTTCCAATACACTCGTAGAGATAGAACTCTCAGGAGCAGAAGTCAAGCAGGTGTTGGAAGATGCACTGATCAATTTTTATGACAACTACGGCTCGGACGGATCTTTCCCGTATGCGTATGGGCTTAGATATGATATAGATATGAGCAGACCCAAAAATGATCGGGTTTATAATATGGAGATCAAAGAACGCCGTAGCGGCAAATGGGTGCCTATAGACATGTCAAAACGCTATGTCGTAGTGGTCAATAGCTATATTGCCGAGGGCAGGGACGGTTATACGACATTGCAAGAAGTGCAGCAGCAGCGCGGCAAAGGTGTTGATACCTATCTTGATTATGCTATGAGTTTTGCCAAATATGTTCAAAGTATAAACAAACAAGGCAAAAAGGTGATGAGATTGCCTAAGGAGGAGCATTGTATCAAAAGTTACAAGATCTGATGTATGTGAATCTATGACCGGATATGAAGAAGTGTAGCACAATATATCCCACTCGTTCAATCTCAAGAGATAGAGAACGAGATGGGATGATGCAGGGAGACTACTCCCTGATCTGTCCGTTTCCGTAGATCTTGTACTTATAGGTGGTCAGCCCTTCGATCCCCATAGGGCCTCTGGCATGCAGTTTGTTGGTACTGATGCCTACTTCTGCTCCAAACCCGAATGCACCGCCGTCGGTAAATCTGGTAGAGGCATTGACATAGACTGCGGCGGCATCGATCGCGTTCATGAACACCTCGGCCGTGGTGATGTTCTCGGTGATGATCGCCTCGGAGTGGCCGGAGCTGAAACGTACGATATGCTCTATGGCACCCTCCACCCCGTCAACGACTTTGATGTTGAGGATATTTGCCAGGTATTCCGTATCATAGTCCTCATCTGTCGCATCTTCCACATCGATGATCGCCTGTGTTCTGCTGTCGCCCTTGAGCTCTGTATGTGCCGCATCGAATGCCTCTTTCAGCTGCGGAAGGATCTCTTCGGCGATGGCGCTGTCTACCAGCAGTGTCTCCATCGAGTTACAGACACCGGGTCTCTGCACTTTTGCATTGATAGCGATCCTGATCGCATTATCCCTGTTGGCATCCTTGTCGATATAGGTATGGCACTGCCCCTTGTCATGCTTGACCACGCTTACGGTCGCATTTTCACTGACATGCTTGATGAGCCCTGCACCGCCGCGAGGGATGATCAGATCGACATATTTGTCCATCTTGATGAGCTTGTCCACACCTTCTCTTGAAGCATCCGGGATGAGGGCGATCAGCGCACGCGGAAGGTTGTTGGCCTCCAGGACATCCTGGAGGATCTTCGCAATGCTCTCATTGGAGTGTTGTGCCTCCTTACCGCCTTTGAGTACACAGACATTGGAGCTCTTTAAACAGAGCGCTGCGGTATCCGAGGTGACGTTGGGGCGGCTTTCATAGATGATGCCGATTACACCGATAGGGATAGAGACCTTCTGCATATGCAGACCATTCTCGGTGACCCACCCGTCAAGGATGCGACCCACGGGATCTTTCAGTGCAGCGATCTCCTCGATCGCCACTGCCATCGCCTCGATCCTTTTTTCATCAAGCAGCAGTCTGTCCATCAACGCAGAGGAGAGATTGCTCTCCTCTCCGGCTTTCATATCCAGGGCATTGGCTTTGATCAGTGCCTGGGCATTGTCCCTGAGCCCCTGTGCCATCTCAAGGAGTATGCGCTTCTTCTCGGCACCGCTGATCGTCATCAGTACACGGCTGGCCTCTTTGGCTTCTTTTAAAAAACGTTCCATGATCTTCCTTTATGCTTCAATATAGGTGCAGCAGTAATCCGTCACTGTATGCACTTTAAGATCAAAAGAGGAGTTCGCCGGGACATTGAAGGTTTCCGGTGTATGGAGGGTTCTCCATCCTTCACCCGGAAGTTTTATCTCCAGCTCGCCGCTCATCATCTCCATGATCTCCGCTTCCTGTGTGTTGAAGGTGTATTCGCCCGGCAGCATGACGCCCAGTGTCTGTCTTGTCCCGTCTGCCAGCGTGATCGCTCTGCTTGTTACTTTGCCGTCGAAGTAGATATTTGCCTCTTTGATCATTGATATGTTTTCAAGTTTTGTCATTATGTTTTCCTTTTATTTAGTTTTTTGCTTTCAGTTCTTTGGCTTTTGCATAGGCATCGGCGATCGCTTCCATCATCCCGTGGCGCACATTGCACCGCTCCAGTGCCGCGTACCCCGCAGCAGTCGTACCGCCCGGGCTCATCACCCCGTCCTTGATCAGTGCGGGATTTTCCTCTGCAATGAGTGCGGCAAAGCCCTCAAAGAGTCCTGCCACCAGCGTCTGGGCATCCCCGCGTTTCAGCCCCTGGTTTACCGCGCCGTCAGCCAAAGCCTCAGCGACAAGTGCCAGAAATGCCGGGCCGCTTCCCGCAACGCCTGTGGCGATATCCAGCTCGTTTTCCGTAGCGAGCCACAGGGTCCTGCCGATAGCATTGAAGAGCTCCAGCGCCGTTGCTTTAAGCGATGTGTCCCCGGTCACTGTGGTCATCGACTTGAGGTGGCTGGCACCGAGGTTCGGCATCGTCCTGATGAACTTTTTGGCAGGAAGCTGCGACCTGAGGCTCTCCAGCGAAGTCCCTGCCAATACCGAGAAGATCGCTTCAGCTTCCCCTTTCAGTTTTGGCGCGAGGTCGGGAAGAGAGTAGGGTTTGACAGCGAGAATGATGTGCTTTCCTGTGATATCCTCCGTCTCGCCCATCACTTTCGTTGTGATCTGGGGCAGCTCTTTTTGCAGTGCGGCCAGGGTAGTCTCGTTTCTCCCTAGTACCTCTATCTCATACTTCTTTACCATGCCCTTGATGAGCGCTTTCGCCATGTTGCCGTTTCCGATAAATGTCAGTTTCATAAACCGCCTTTCTCTGTTTTGGTTGCTTTTTTTACACTTCCTTTCGGAGTAAAGAGTGTCCCCAGCGTATGTTTTCCTTCCATCAGGTAGGATTCGGTTGCGCTGAGATCAAATCCGTTCGCAAGGAACATCTGTCTGCCTCTTTTCATCATAAAATCGGCTGCTTTCAGCTTGGTGACGATACCCCCGGTCGCGAAGGGATCATTCGGTGTCGCCTGTGCTTCAAGCACACCCTCCGGCAGTTCATCCAGGACTTTATAGGGCTTTGCATCGTGGTATTTGGACGGATCTTTGTCAAAGTAGCCGTTAATATCACTTAGTATCACCAGCATATCGGCATCGACCGCATGTGCGACATTTGCGGAGAGCTGGTCATTATCTCCAAAAAGCTGTTCGGGGGTAGAGCTGATATCGTTTTCATTCACAATGGGAAGGATATCGTTTGCAAGGTGTGCATTGATGATCTCCTGAAACATTTTTGTGCGTTTTCTTGAGTCAAAATCATCTTCGGTAAGAAGGATCTGCGCGGTATCTATATCAAAGATATCGAACATCCGTTTGTAGGATGACATCAGGATCGGCTGCCCGGCAGCGGCGATCGCTTTTTTGCCGATCTGTTTGGATTTATCCAGTTTCAGTGCAGAGTATCCTGCACCTACCGCACCGGAAGATACCAGTACAACCTCATATTTGGATCTCAGCTTTGCAATCAGATAGACGAGATTCATCATCCTCTCTTTTGCGATCACATTATGCTCGGTAATGACAGCTGTACCTACTTTAATGACAATTCTTTCCATTATTTTTTACTTCCCTCACGGTTTATTTTATATATTATATCAAGATACATTTTTAATCTAAATGTTACACCTCTTTGAACTGCAATCCCTGTATCCCGAGATTTCCGTATCGATGGTAGCTGTTTGAGATACTCTGTTCGATAAAGTAGTGCATCAGTTCGATACGTCCGTGCGATACAAAGGGCTCTCTGGCAATATAGATCGCCTGCTCAGCAATACGATCAAAGATATCTTCCGAGACATTTTCGGGATGCAGAAATCGGATCCGCTGATAGTCCGGCATCAGTGCGATCAATGCCTCCTGACTATCCCGGGTCATCGCATCCTCTTTACCTATAAAGCTTGCCTGTTTGGACTCCAGCCAGAGGAACTCAGCCTGCTTTGAGTGCTCGGGCAGGGAGATATGCAGGTTCGCACCGATCATTTTGATCGCCATGACCGTTGTCAGTATCTCTTCCAGCCGATCTCCCTCTTCAAGCCTTAAAAGCACATTTTTGACAGGCAGATAACGAATGATGTTGGATTCGCCTCTGATGTGCGCATAGTCGTGTTCTTTCAGGAACTCTATCTCATGCCAATGCGCAAAGTGGCAGATGTGGCGCAGCGCGGCTTCGCACTCTTCGTGAAAGACGGTATCCCTGGTAAGGAGTGTACGCATCTGGTCGATATAGGGGGTGGAGCAGGACTCATAGAGGTTCGTCTCCTGGTAGCTGATATCCATGAACTGGCTGACATAGTTGAACCCTCCCGCTTTTTTCCCGCTTCCGATCGCAGATTTTCTCATCCCTCCGAAGGGCTGGCGCACTACAATGGCCCCTGTCGTTCCCCGGTTGATATAGAGGTTTCCTGCGATGATCTTCTCTTTCCATTTTTCCTGTTCTCTTTGGTCGAGGGATTCCAGTCCGGAGGTCAGCCCATATCCCGTGGCATTGACGATCTCTATGGCATGGTCGAGGTTTTCCGCTCTCATGACGCTCAGAACCGGCCCGAAAAGCTCATTCATATGACAGAAGTCTCCCTCTTTTGTACCCCATCTTACGGAGGGCTTGAGCATATAGGGGTTTCCTCTGTCTGCAAAGTCCGGTTTGACCAGCCAGGCTTCTCTCTCATCCAGATAAGTCAGTGATTTTTCGAGATTGCCTGTCGGGCGGCTGGAAAGCGTGCCTATCCTGTTACTGAAGTCCCATACCGAACCGGTATGCAGGGACTCTGCGGCCTCTTTGAGCTGCATTTGATAGGTTTCATCATCGTAGAGTTCTTTTTCGAGCACGAGCAGAGAGGTCGCCGAACACTTCTGGCCCGAGTTATGGAATGCTGAAGCCATGACGTGGCCAAGCGCCTGATCACGGTCTGCCATCGCAGTGACGATCGTGGCATCTTTTCCCCCGGTCTCTGCACTGAGGTGAATATCGGGGCGGGACTGGATGATCCTGTATGCGGTCTCTTCTCCGCCTGTAAGGATCGTAAAGTCGATCGCTTTGTCCGGTATCATATGCTCGTTCACCTCAGAACCGCGGCCGGGGACGAACTGAAGGGTCTTTTTGCTTATCCCCGCATCCCAGAAACATTGGCAGAGCCTGTATCCGCAGAGTACAGCATCGCGGGATGGCTTGAGTATCACCGTGTTCCCCGCGGCAAGAGAGGCGGCGATGCCCCCTGCCGGGATCGCTATGGGGAAGTTCCACGGACTGATGACTAGGCCGACCCCTTTTCCTGCCGTCTCTATGCCGGTCAATCCGGAGAGTTTGCTGACACTGTAGGGGTAGAAATTGGCAAAGTCTATCGCTTCGCTGACCTCCACATCGGTCTCTGTAAAGACTTTGCCGACTTCGGCTGCCGCAATCCCGATAAGGTCCGCTCTTGCAACCCTCAGCTCATGGGCTACATCCATCATGATCTTCTGTCTCTCATGAGGGGAGAGTGTCCGCCAGCCGTCAGGATCGGCTTTTGCCGTGGCGATCGCCGTTTTCATCTCCTCCGGGAGCGCTTCGACATAGCGGCCTGCCAGTCTCTTCTCATGGTATTGGGATTTGTCGATCACCTCGGTATAGCTCTCTCTTTGAATGATCTTGCCGCCGACTACGGGATAGGCGCTAAACCCTCCCGCATCGCCGATATGCTGCCACTTATCACGGATCTTTTCCGCCCATTTCCTGTTGGCCGGCAGGACAAAGTCGGTATCGGGTTCGTTTCTGAAATGATAGGAGGCAGGGTCTGTCTCCTCTTTGATCACCTCACGGTTTCTGTCCTGCATCCGGTAAGGCTGCCGGTCGAGGGTTGGGATGAAGGCGATGGCATCCTCGTAGGTCTGCACAAGCCTTTCCCACTCGGGCGTATCCACCTTCAGTCCGAAGCTGTGACGCAGAAAGTTCTGCTCGGCGGTATTCTCATCAAACCTTCGTACCAGGTAGGCGATGGCATTGGTAAAGGTCTCTTTGGTGGCGGTAGGAGCATAGAGGATGACATTGAGCCCCTCTTTTTTCAGGAGATGATAGGCGGCTTCGCTCATCCCTTCAAGCATCTCCGCACTCACATAGGCTTCCACGCCACGCTCTTTTGCCAGAAGCATCCCCAGGGCTTGGTCAAAAAGGTTGTGCGAGGCGATACCGGTATGGACATAGGGGGCAACCTCCGGGTCGAGCAGGTAGTCCATGGCGATCTTGTAGTTGGCATCCGACTGTGCTTTGTGCGTATAGGTGACATTGGGCCATCCGCGCAGCGAAGCTTCTGTCAGTTCCATCTCCTGGTTGGCCCCTTTGACGATACGGATCTTGATCGGCGCACCGCCGCTCTCTACTCTTCTCTTTGCCCACGCGGCAAGATCTCTGATATAGAGCATCGCATCGGGCAGATAGGTCTGGATCACGATACCTGCATGGAGGTCTTTGAACTCCTCGGTTGAGAGTACCTTTTTGAAGGAGTCGATCGTGATGGCGATATCCCGGTACTCCTCCATATCCAGATTGACAAACTTGTGGCAGGTGTTCCCCTCTTTGTCGGTATAGGTATTGGCTTTTGCGGCACGATAGACCCTTGCGAGTTGGCTGGATATCTTTGCGACATTATGTTCATGGGCATGGGGGATGATCTGGGAGAACATATTGGAGATCTTCAGTGAAAGGTAGTCGATATCCGGGTTTTCAAGCAATGAGATATACTTCTCCACCCTCCGGTTCGCTTCTGCCTCGCTGTGCACGACCTCGCCGATCACATTGATATTGACCCGGGTTCCCTCTTTTCTTCTCTTTTGTATATGGCTGGAGAGAATGGGGTCTTCCCCCTGGATAACGATCGCACTGATATCATTTCTGAGATATTTGATAAAGAGGGGTATCGAGATGGAACTCACATAGATCCCTACATCCCGGAAAAGCCAGATCAGTATCTGCTCGAATTCGGAAAAGAAGTCCGTGTTTTGATACTTCTCAAAGATATGGTCAAGCTGATCGGCAACTCTCTGGGGGTCTTTGGAGCGGAAGCTTTGGTCGAGCAGTTCGATCAGAAAGATCTTGTTGATCGGGTTTTTGAGCATCTTCAGCATCATCGCATGAAAATCCTCTTCTTTGCCCTTGCGTGAGACCTGTATCTCTTTTTGCCAGTCGTAGGCTACCTTTTTTACCCTCTGAATGATATACTCAGGCAGACTCATCGTCTTTTCCTTTATTAGAGAGATTCAAATAGTTTTTAATGTAGATGGCTTTCATAGACTCTCTCCTGCTTAAAAAAATCATACTATTTGTAACAAAAATACATATAGTGTGTCTATTTATAACATATCCAAAGTTAACTGCTTCTTGAGTATATGCTATAATATACAATAAAACAACAGATATAAAGGAGCCTCTTTGGCGCTGCTTGACAACGATAAGGATGTATTGCCCCTGAGCAGTATCGCTGAACTCTTGAGTGCGAAAGTCCGCACCCTTAAAATGTATGAAGAGAAAGGTTTGCTCCCGCCCAAAGAGGTGGAGGGCAGTAAAAAGCTCTATTCGATCAATGATGTAAAAGTGGTCGCTTTCGTGCACTACCTGGCAAGTGTGCGAAAGATCAATGCCAACGGCATCAAGTATATCATGGAGATGCTGCAGCACCATATGAATGAATCACATCGGAACGAGTTTCTGAACCAAGTGGAAACCACACTTGAATCTCTCTCCGGGAAAGATATCTCTGATATTGAAGAGATTTGAGTCTAGAGTATAAAAACACATATTATGTAAAATAACTACATCATAAGTGTATTTAATTTACATATTGAATGTAAATATTAAACATATTATCAGTATGTTTAACTATAATCATATATGAGTTTGAAGTAGATGTTTTTCTCCTTATGTAAAACCTCTTGTGCCACTGGCTTCAAACTCACCCTCCTCGATTATCTGTGCTTTTCGAAGCCAACCAATCAAAGTGGTTATTCTCCTCCGCAATCACATAGTCGCAGAATCACTGCAAAGTACTCAAATGACTCCTTAAAAAAGACGGCTAGATGGTTGATTGCGGTGGAATGATCTTCTCTGCTATCTTCCCCTGTATCACTGCTGCGAGTAAAATATAAAAGGTCAATATCACCGTAAAAGCGATCCCGAAATAACTCGCCATCATAGGCAGCCAGGGAACTTTGACCGATCGGGCATAGAAAAATGCGACGATCAGTCCCTCATTGACTCCGCGCGCACGCAGATCGCTGAGGATCGGATACCAGAGATAGCCGGGTCCATGACTCAACACCCCGCCGCCGAGTGCGATCCCCCATCCTTTCAGCCCGCTCTTTCTGCCCAGATAATGGAAGATTTTTTGAGGCTGGATATAGGCAGAGAGAAGGGTCATGAGGAACAACACAATCAGCAATACAGGTGCAATGTTTTTAAGCACAGAAAGACTCTTCATCAGCGCCTGACCGGCAGAAGCCGGATCGAAGAGTGCGGCAAGAAGATATAAAGAGATGACGATCAGCAGCAGGATGCGGCCAAAGCTTTTTTCTCTTTCTGAGACAGTCACAGCAGCACCTCCAGCGTCCATACGGTCATCACAGAGACGAGTATTGAAAAGAGAAAGCTCAACAGGTTTCTCACCAGCGTGAATCGCATTCCAAAGAGTGTGTACTCCATCGGCAGCTGCACCACCCCTAGGGTCACAAAAGAGAGGATAAACGCCGTGACGGCGTAGAGCGAAAGCCCCTGCTGACTCAGCCCGCCGCCGATGATATAGCTGATAAAAGGCTGACCGACAGAGATGGCTCCGGTGACCGTCCCGATGAGCGTGTCATAGAGTGCGGAACCGGTAAAAAAGGAGTGGATCATCTCCGGTGTGATATAGGTTTGAAAAAGTCCCACCAGACCGATCACTGCCAATAACATGGGAGTCATACTGTAGAGTGTGCCTAAGGCTGCTTTGAGTGCCCGGGTCCATGTGTTTTTCTCTCTTTTCATAAGACAATTATAGGCTATTTATTGCAAAATCAAACAATAAAATTGAATGAAAAACATTTTTACTCCTCCAGGTCTCGCAGTCTCCTGATAAAACCGTTTTGAAGTATGCGGTTCGGGTCTTCCTGGTCCGCATAGCGCCAGAAGGCATCCCATTTGGGGTAGGTACGCTTAAAATCCCCGGTGGTAATGCGGAACTGTTTCCCCCAGTGCGGGCGTCCCCGGTATCGAAGCAGGATCGTGTCAATCTCCGTAAAGTAACGCTGATACTCGGGATGCCTGTAGTAGGGGAAGTGTATCTTGGTACCGATCCAGCAGCTGTCCATACCGTACGAGGGGCTCATCCAGTAATTGTCACCCTTGACAAAACGTACCTCCACAGGGGTGTCTACGTAGATCCCCTTTTCTTCGATCATCGCGATCACCTCTTTGAAGACCTTGAAGGTATCTTTGATATCAAAGGCGTATTCCACGACATCCTGCTTAAGTAGATGGGGAAGGAAAAATGCCCAGTGCGCATCGTAGACACTCTCGCTGTATTCGGGAAGCAGGATGCGGCTCATCAAGCGGTTGATCCTTGGGACCAGCGAACGTCTGAACGAGGCAAAGAAGAGCAGGAACTCATGAAAAAGGTTGTTGATCAGCAGACCGGTGGTAAAGTAGGTCATAAACTTTTTGTAAGCGCTTGAGCGCGGTTTGTCGGTGCGGTTCCCCAGCCAGACCATAAAATCCTTGGTGTGCGGGACCCAGATGAACTTGAAGTGGTCATTCTCCGCCAGGAGCTGATCAAACTCCGCCTCGATTTGCTCAAAAGGCATCTTTTTCTCTACCACTTCCAGTCTGAAGTAGGGCTCACACTGCAGCGTAATCCTGGTGATGATCCCCAGCACCCCGAGCCCCACCGCGTAGATCGCGAACGCGTCATCACTCTTCTCGATATGTTTTTTCTCCCCCGTGGGGGTAATGATCTCGAAAGCAGTGACAAAGGAGCTGAAGATGGCGTAGTTGATCCCGCTTCCGTGGTATCCTGTCGAACAGGCCCCTGCGAGGTTGTCGAAGATATTGGTACCGAGGTTGGAGAGTGAGAGTCCCGCTTTTTTCAGGCATCTGATCAGATCGGGCATCATGATCCCCGCTTCAACGGTGACCCGGTTCAGCCTTTTGTCCACTTCCAGCACCCGATCCATTACTTTGAGGGAGAGCAGGATCCCTCCCTCTTCGGGACAAAAGATATCGTTATAGGAATCACCGCCCCCTACGACCTTGAGTCTCTTCCCATGTGCGTTGGCCTCTTTGACCAGAGCCATGATCTCCTCTTCGTTTTTTGGGTAACGTACTTCGCTGACCTTACAGCGACAGGTCCTTGCCCAGTTGGTTTTAATGCTTCGTAATATTCTCATAGGTGCAAATATACAAAGAAGCCACTTAGTATGGGATTAACTTTTCAGAAGATGAAAAGAAGGAAGTGTGATATGACAGATACACCCTTTATCATTTTGAAAGCTGACCTCTCCCCCAAGTTCTTTGACTGTCAGCTTGATAAGCTCTGCACCGAGAGAATGGCTTTGTTCGAGTTTCTCCATCTCACACCCTTTGCCATTATCACGGTAGGTAAAGTGGAGTGTGTCATCTTTGAGATGGAGCGTGAGTTCTAGCATATTGTTGCTATTTGGATCAAATGCGTATTTCAGTGAGTTTGTGACAAGTTCATGGATGATGGAACCCAGCTGCTGCATCACCTGTGCATTAAAATAGAGTGTGTCGATCTTCATCTTTATCTTGATCGGCAGTTCACTCAGAGAAAGAATGGAGTCGATCAGTTCATCGACATAATGTTCAAAGGTGATCTTCTCTTTTTCTCCTTTCCTGTAGAGGGTATCATGAATAGCGGCGATCGTCTCTATACGGGTACGGTTCTTGTCAATGAGTGATTGGATATCCTCTTCAGCATGGCGGTGCATCTGCATTCCGAACATACTATTGATGAGCGTGAGGTTATTGCGCACCCGGTGATGGATCTCACCGAGTGCCAGCTCGTGCTTAAGGTTGTTGTCAAAGAGCTCATAGTAGGCATCTACGATCGTCAGATGATAAAAAAGCCCAAAGAGGATGATAAAGCATGCACTGAGGATATACGCGTAGATGACAGATGCCTGAAACATCTCAGACTCCACTTGCCAGACAAAGTAGGCATATAGGGAGAGTATGGTCACCGAGGTGTAGTGCAGCAGTGTCATGATGGTAGACTCTTTCAACGAGAGCGTCAGATAGGCGATCAGCGGTAGAAAAAGCGGGAAAAAGTAGCTATAGAGTGCAAACTCCTCAAAGTACATGATCAGCTGCATCTCTACCGAATAGACGATGGAGAGTCCAAAGGTAGCAAAACGGAGATTTCGATACTTGAGATAGTGTAGCAGCAGTAGGCTGTTGATCACTACGGCAGTGCCCTGTACGAGAGCAAAGTTGTACCGCTCATACGTCAGGTCAAAGAGGGCACTTACTGCATTGAGCACCACGGCAAAACTGAAGAGAAGATGTGCCAGAAGCGCTTTGAGGGGAAGGGATTTGAAGTATCTGACGATCGTAAGCAACTTAGAACCTCTGTGTCTTCAATAGGGGATCAAGGCGTATCTCATAACGGAGCCCATTGGAACACTCAATATGCATCTCTCCATTAAGATACTCTGTAGAGGCTTTGATAAAAGCCGATCCCAGTCCATTTTTGTGATTGAGCTTTTTGATATCATATCCTCTGCCGTTATCCCGGTAAACAAAACGCAGCAGATCTCCCTCTTCTTTCAGAGAGATGGTGATTTTCGGGGCAGTGGTTTGACTGAATGCATATTTGACAGAGTTCGTTAAAAGCTCAGCCAGTATGATACCCAGGTGCTGCATGGTTTTGATGGAAAACTGGAGAGGATCGATCTCTTTTTCAAGGCTGATAGGCTGATCGCTATAGTGAAAGATATAGCTGCTTAACTCATCTACATAACTCTCAAAGTCTATCGAAGCAAAATCCTTTTGCCTGTAAAGAAGTTTATGGATCAGGGAAATCGCTTCGATACGCGTACTACTTCCGAGCATCACACTGTTCAGTGCTTGTTGGTCGGCTCCGAACTTATTGATACTCAGCATCGAAGAGACAACATGGAGATTATTTTTGATGCGATGGTGTATTTCACTGAGTGCCAGCGCTTTTTTTTGATTGGCATCAAAAAGCATTTGATAGTTTTCAGAGATCGTCAGGTGGTATACCATGCCAAAAAGGATAATAAAAATGACGATAAAGAGATAGATCTTCAGCGGGATAAATGCAAAAGCGGCAGAGTCAACCCCCAAAACCAGGTAGCCGTAAAGTGAAACAAGTGTCACTGCTGCGTAATGCAGCAGGATAAAGCCTGTAGACTCTTTGAAGGAGAGGATCAAGTAACTTCCGATAGGCAAAAGGATGGGAAAGAAATAGCTGCTCAGTGTAAAATCATTGAGATATAGCAGGGTAATAAAGTACAGGGAACTGGTCCCAAGCACTCCATAGGCACTGTAGTGTATCTCTCTCTGTTTTATATAATGCAAGGTAAAATAGATCAGTGCTGTCATAAAGATAAAATGGAGTAGTGCAAATGTCACTTCATAGCGGTAGAACAGATCATACAGCCCAACGATCAACTGGTAGCTGATCACGATGGCAGCAAGAAGGTAGCTTAGTTGTTCTTTGGGAGTCAGATATCTCAATGAAGCGAGCAGTTTATTCATGCAAGTATTTTATCTCAAAATCTATTAAGAGTTAAGCGCTAAGAGGGTATAACAGATTGAATAGAGATAAGGAGTCTACCATGAGTAAAGCATTGAATGTACTGGGCGAACCTCTGGAGCCATGCAGCCTGAAGCCGTTGACGGGGTTTTATAGGGACGGTACCTGTTTTTCGGATGAACACAATCCCGGGTATCATGCCGTCTGTATCTATGCAACAGAGGAGTTTCTGGCATACTCAAAAAAAGTGGGCAATGATCTCTCCACACCGATGCCAGAGTACAATTTTGCCGGGGTGAAACCCGGGCAGAGCTGGTGTCTTTCTGGGCCGCGTTTTATACAGGCACTGCGCGACGGGATGGCGCCGAAGATCTTTATCCATGCTACCCATGAGCGTATGCTTGAGTTGGTTGACCTTGAGATCCTGAAACAGTATGCAATCGATCTGTAACCGGAGAAGCGTATGACGAAAGAGCGTGAAGGAGAATGGTTGATGGTAGGGTCGGCACTCTTTGAGAGCTGGTTCCCTATCCTGTCGATCTCGGCGATGGCGTATGTAGGGGCGCTGCATACCTATGCCTACTCTTTAGTGGTTGCACTGGTATTCTTTTTGCTGATCATGTACCGCAGGGAGAGATTTGGCGAGCTTCGCAATGCGCAGGCCTATCCTGACCTGCTATGGACGACCTTCTGGATCACAGCGCTTTTTGTTCTGGTATTTATCGGGATGCGGTATACCACCGCGGGCAATATGGCGGTGATCATCTTCCTTCAGCTGCTTTTTTCCTATCTCTACTTCAATATTTTGGGAAAAGAAGAGATGCACAGGCTCCACCTTTGGGGTGCATTGGTAATGGGGACAGGGGCTGTTGTGATACTGCTCCCCGAGGATATGGCTTTCAACCGGGGGGACCTGCTGATCCTTGTGGCAGCAGCGATCGCGCCGATCGCAAACCTCTATCAAAAACGTGCCCGTACCTACTGCTCCTCTGAGACGATCCTGGCATTCCGCACCGTCGTGGGGCTGCCTATGGTGGCGATGATGGCATGTTTTTTTGAACCTGCTGTCTCCATGGAGATGCTGAAAGATGCATTGCCCTATATCCTTCTCATCGGCACGGTGGTCTATGTCGGCTCGAAGATACTCTGGATAGAGGCACTGCATCGTACCTCGGTTACCAAGGTGAGCGCGATGATGGGGCTGATGCCTGTGATGACGCTGATATTTGCCTACTTTTATCTGGGCGAAGTGCCTCAGACGCGCCAGGTATTGGGTGTCATCCCGGTAGTCATAGGCGGCTATCTGCTGACCAGGCCGATCCCGGACACTCAGGCATAGTGTACCTGCCGGACTAAGGGATAAGCGGTGTCTTTAGCGAGTAGTCGAGCGCGGCATAGCCTCTGCCGACCCTTGCAATGGCATCACACGCGATATCGATCTTCTCTTTGTCCGTGATGATTTGGTCATCCAGGTAGAGATGTTTGATCTCCACGATCACGGGTATGGTTTGAGACCCCGGCAGCGCAACCTCCTGCAGGTAGTCGCAGAAAAAAGCCACTTTGATCCCTTCGGGCATAGGGGGATACCCTTCGATCACCTCCCGTGTAGCGATACCGAATGCTTCCGCCTCGCTCTCCAAAGGCCCAAGATCCTTCGAGCTGAGATGCATCGCTTCAAAGTGTGTCTCGTCGACGATGGAGATAACGCATTTTTTTGTATCCCGGAGGTTTCTCAGGGTATCTTTCGGTGTGCCGTCGGGCCGGTGCCCGATCGAGACGATCAGGGTCGGAGGCTCGGAAGAGAGCGGGGTAAAGTAGGAGAAGGGTGCCAGGTTGAGCACCTCTCCCTGGGTAGCGATCCATGCGATAGGGCGCGGGACCACGCTTTTTGCCATCAAAAAGTATCTTTCTGCGGCGGTTTTCTCCTTGAAATCGATGACCATCTCTGCTCCTTTTATAGTCGGTTATTTTCTATCTGTGCCAAGATATCCTCTACGCAGCACTCTACCATCTCAAAGACCTTTTCAAATCCCTCAAAGCCTTTGAAGTAGTAGGGATCGGGCACATCCGCACCCCGGTAGCCTCCGAACTCTCCGAGTCTGTAGACCTTCTCAAAGCCGAAAGCCTGCAGGTCCGTCTGGTTCTGGGTATCCATGGCAATCACATAGTCAAATGCAGTGATATCCGCTCTGGTGACAGGACGCGAGCGCTGTTGCGAGATATCGATGCCGTAGTTTTGCGCTACTTTGACAGAGTTATGACAGGGGGCTTCCCCCTCATGCCAGCTGCTTGTCCCTGCCGATTCCGCGTAGAGCGGAAGCCCCTTCTTCTCGATATGTTTTTGTGCGATCCCCTCAGCCAGGGGAGACCTGCAGATATTGCCCAGACAGACAAAGAGAATTTTTTTATCACTTTGCATCGCGTGCCTTTTTGAATTGAATTGTAATCCTTCTTACTGAAATTCTCCTTGTACGAAGTGGTCAAATATCTCTGTAACCAGCGCGATGCGATCACGGAAGCTTTTCTTGGAGGCACGTTCGCGCACGGTATGGTCTCCGTCGCCGAAGGGTCCCCATCCGTCAATCGTTGGTACCCCCTGGGAAGAGATGATGTTTGCATCACTGACACCTCCCCGTTTTTCTGTGGGGAGCGCTGTATGGCAGAGGGTATTGATCTGTTCTATAAAGCGCTGCTGCCCGGGTGAAGGCTGCATCACATCCCTTTGGATACCCCCTGAAAGCGTCGCTGTGGTACCTGTGACTGTAGACTCCATGACGATACGGTTGATCCCTGCAAGGACCCTGTCCCTCTCTTCTGTGGTGGTATACCGCAGTTCCAAAGTGAGTCTGGCATGCGGCGAGATGGTGTTGGCACCTATCCCCCCTTCGATCTTTCCTACATTGACGGTCGTCTCTTTGTCCAGATCGGTCAAGGCGACAAGGCGGCCCAGCTTCTCTGCCGCTTCAAGGTTCGCATCGGCACCGTCTCTGTAATGGTTCCCCGCATGGGCGGCGATCCCTTCGATATCGACAAAGAAGGTCCCCACCCCCTTGCGTCCGATCACCACTTCATCATTGGATCCCGCCGCTTCAAAGACCATACAGTAGTCATACGCCCCTGCAAGTTCGGAGGAGAGGTGTTTGCTGTCATCACTCCCCGTTTCCTCATCGCTGACCAGCAGCAGATCGATATTGCGGAGAGTCCCGAATTTTTCGCGGATATTGCGGAGCGCCTGAAGTGCGACATAGTTGCCGCCCTTCATATCGCATACGCCCGGTCCGTAGATCCATGCCTTATCCTCCCGGAATCCCTCAAAGGTACCCGGGGGAAAAACCGTATCGAGGTGGCCCAGAAGCAGCAGCCTCTTTCCCTCTGTGGAAGGAACGGTGAAATGGAGGTGGTCTCCTATCTCCTCTCTGCGGTAACGGGTAAGCGTATATCCGATCGCTTCCATCCATGAAGCAAACAGTTCACCGTTTTTATCGACCCCTTCTTTGTTTCTGGTCCATGAGTTGATCTCTATGATCTGTTTGAGTTCGTCAAAGTTTGGTTGGCCCATTGTTGCTCCATGTATGGTCATGATTGTGTTGCATTTTGCTGCAGATGTTTTAATCAAAAACGGTAATAAATCGGTTACATAACGGTAATCACCCTGTTACCTTTTTTCGGAAATTTTTTTAGTAAGAGAGTGTACAATTTGGCATTCATCGAGGAGGGTAAAAATGGGTCGTAAAATAGGTATGTGGCTCTACAGCAACAGCGGCGGTGATGTCATACAAAAAAAGATCGTAAAAAAGCTCAAAGAGAGGGATATTCAAACGGTGACGGATATCAATCTGCGGCATGCGATCGCAAAGAACGGGCATATCCTTTATAAGGATCTCAAGGTAGATGAACTGGATCTTTTCTTCTCTTACAATGCCGGCGAACAGACACAGTATCAGGTTTTTTTATATCAGGCGCTCAACCGTGTCATACCGATGATCAACACCTATGAGGCATTTGCCTTGACGGAGGATAAGTTCCAGACCTCATTTATGCTCAGACAACACGGGATAGCAACACCGAGTTTCAAGCTTTGCCACCGGGATGATACCCATCAGCTGAAAAAGATCATCAAAAAATGGAACAAAATGGTTTATAAGCCTACGGACGGGTGGGGCGGTGTAGGACTGACCAAGATCGAAAACGAAGCAACGCTGGATATGCTGCTGCCGTTTATGAACCAGATGGATCTCTATTTCTTCTATGTTGAGAAGTTTGTCAAGTATGACAATACCGACTTTCGTGTGGATATTGTGGACGGGAAGTTCGTCGGATGCTACGGGCGCAAAGCGCACAAGAGGGACTGGCGTACCAATGTCACCAGCGGAGGTTCGGTCTTCTTGAGGGAACCCAACGATGAAGTAGTGGCGCTTGCAACCAAAGCGGCGCAAATCTGCGGTGCGGATATCGCAGGGGTGGATATCATCTATGATCAGGAGAAAGAGGAGTATGTGGTCCTTGAGGTGAACGGCATCCCCGCGTTTGCAACACCCGAACAGGAGAAGATGGGGCTGGACTTCAACGAGAAGAAGATCGACCTGCTTGTAGACCTGATAGACAGAAGGACAGCAGCCAGACAGTAACCGCCTGCCGAGGGCAATATGTTTGAATCAATCATTGTAAAAACGCTAAAGGAAAGGGATAGTATATGGCAGAAAAGAAAATGAAGGAAAAAAAATTACCGAAACTTGGATTTCTCTACCTTGATCATGTATTGAGATTTTTTGACCACTCAAATTTCAGGGGATGGCCCGACAAGATAGAGCGCGTGGTCTATCACTGGAAAAACGACAAGGCGCGTTTTATCAGAGAGGTAAAACGTAAAAAGATCGATGTACTGATCGGCAATATCCCCGCGACCGCCTACGAGACCTTCAGGGAGATCGCCAGAGAACTGCCGGATGTGCAGTTTGTGCCTTCGCTGGATACACAGTTTGCCAACAAGTCCAAGGAGAATGTGACGCGTTTTGCGTGGAAGTATGATATCCCTGTGCCAAAGACCTATATCTTTTATGACAAGGCCAAAGCGGCAGCGTTTATCGAAGACACAAGCTATCCGAAGATCATCAAAAAAAGTTACGGTCCCTCCAATTACGGGGGATATTTTGTACACAAGGTAGAGAGCAGAGAGGAGGCAAAAGCACTCTTTGCGCAGAAGAAGTACTATCCTCAGTATCTGCAGGACTTTATCCCGATGGCAGCCGATGTCCGAGTGATGCTTATCGGACACAAACCGGTATGTGCATTCTGGAGAAGACCGCCAGAAGGTGCCTGGCTGACCAATACGAGCCAGGGCGGTACCATGGACTATATGGATGTTCCCAAAGAGCTCCTTGATCTGGCGGTCAAAGTATCCAAAGCAGCCAATGCAGAGTACTGGGCATGCGATGTCGCCGTGGGGGAAGACGGCAAATACCGGATACTCGAATGCGCTACGGCATTTGCGGCCTTTCCCTATATCCGTGACTGGATCGGGCAGTACCTGATGTGGAAGTTTTCCGAAGGAAGGTTCCCCCTGCCGAATATCCCGCTCTTTAACTGGGAAGAGCTCGGCAAGATGGACAGCTCCGTACTCCGAACCCTGCGCCATATCACCTTTGGCCGTTACACACCGAGTTATGACGGCGCCTATTTTCTTGACAGGAAGGTGAAGAAGAGAGAAGAGGGAGAGATATTCCTGCATGAACTCGACTCGCTTTACCCGATGCTTTCTACAGAAGAGAGAGATTACGAAGAGTGGCCGAGCGAAACGTGGAACTTTCAGGACAACTACGGCAAAGCTGTGAAGCAGACAGAAACAAAGGAATCTCCTGAACCTTTTGACAAAGAGGGTTCGGATGAGAGTGGGGAGTCCGAAGCGTCCGTGCCGCTCATCGAAAAAGAGGAGATAAAAAAAGTGTTGATGTCGGTAAAGGGGATCGGCAGGAAAAAGGCGGAAAAGATCCTGGAGAAGTATGATGCGCCTGAGCTGGTCGAACTGCTTGAAAATGCTCCAAAGATGCTCAAAAAAGAGTTCGTATGGTTCAAGAAGAAGATGCTTAGAGAACTCAACGAGGTATGGAGTTTATTTAAAAACAGGCTCTAGGCGTAAGAGACTTTTTTTACAGGGAGGGTCGCTGGAAGTGATCCTTGACCTATATCACTTCAACGAATCAAAGGGAGCAGATGAAACGACAGTACAGGTCCTATAGGGAGAGTCTGGAGTATCTTTACAGTATGGAAAAAGCCTATCCGGATCTTTTGAAGGTGGTCAAAATAGGTACGACATATGAAGGGCGGGATATCGTCCTGGTGAAGATCAGCCATGAGGTGGAAAAAGCGGATAGGAAGCCTGCAATGCTCTATACAGGAACTGTCCATGCACGCGAGTGGGTCGGTAATGAACTGGCGCTTAAGCTGATCGAAGATATTGCGCAGAACCGGTTCATTGATCCCACACTTGAAAAAAACCTTCACAATGCGACCATCTACATGGTTCCCTGCCTCAACCCGGACGGGTATGAGTATTCCCGTACCCATTTCTCTTTCTGGCGCAAGAACAGGCGTGTGAACCATGACGGGACGGTCGGTGTCGATCTCAACCGCAACTTCTCCGTAGGGTTTACCAGGCAGAACAATACAGGCTCGAATGTCTATGGAGGGGAGTACCCCTTCAGCGAGGCCGAGACCAAAGCGATCAAAGCCTTTGTCGATGCACATGACAACATCACGCTCGCGTTTGACTACCATTCGCAGGGCAATGTCTTTTTCCCCGCACACAGGTTTATGCACGAATCGGAGATAGACGGTACCGACATGAATGCACTCTGTGCCAATATGAATGAAGAGATATACAAGACTACCGGACGCAAATACGGCATACACAGGGGAAAACCGCCTGCAGCACTGATCAGCGGAAGCGGACGCGAATACTACTACTCCAGGGGGATTCTGGCAATCGTCGTTGAGGTGGGTACCAAAAATATCCCTGACTATCTCAAGGTGATGAGTGGTTCGATCAACGAAAATATCCATGCGCTCAAGATGGCATTTTGCGAAGTGGTCAACTACTCAAGCGATGCACCCAAAAGAGTCGACGGGTTTACGCTGGAGCAGAGAGATGCAACTTCGGTCACACTGGTGTGGAAGTATGAAAAGCGGGAGGATATCTTTTTTGAGATCTATCGGAGCAGCAGGGACAAGGATGCATGCAATGCGCGTACCCGGGTTGGCATCGCGGGGGAGCACAGATTTGTCGACACCGATCTTTCCAGCTCCACAAACTATCACTATACGATCAGGGCGGTAAACCGGCATACCGGTTACAAGTCGCCGTTTGCCCCGGTAGTGAAGGTACGTACATGGCTGGAGGATGATGAGTTCTTTAAAATTCTCTTTGCTTCCAAAAACGGTACGGGGTATGTGGGGGAGTATACCCAGGAGCAGAACCGTTCGCACTTTGGTCTCAACTCGCTTTTTGCGGGAGTCAACAGGTCAAAGGGGGTATGTGACGCAGTGATCAGTTTTGAGCTTGATGTACTGCCGAAACATGCCATCATCAAATCGGCACGTTTTTATCTCTATCCGATGAACCGTGTGGCGGCGAAAATCGAAAAGTATGGAGAGTGGAACCTTTCGCTTCTCAAACCTGACAGTTTCAGCGAGATCAGCGATTTTCATGAGATAGAGAGTGCCAGAGCCAAAGGGGTGATAGGCGAAGCGATCAAGTCCCAGAATCTCACCCAGGGGATATGGAACTTCTGGGAATTCAGCTCGCATGAGTGTGAGTTGCTTAAAGAGGAGATTGCCAATGGTCAGGCAGTATTCCGTGTAGATGGTCCCAAAGAGCTCCCGGATGGTGAGGATTCTCAGATGATGCAGTTTGATATAGGCTACGGGACATTCGGCGGGGGGATACACTATCGTCCGGTACTTGATATCAAATATACGGTCGAACCCGAGAAGATTAGACTTCCGGCCAAGAGGCTGAATACCATCTCCAAATACCGTATCAGTGAGGGGCTCAGGAGCGGTTATGATGCAGCCGGGGAAAAAGTCTACGGCTATATGGATTTTGATCTTTCGCAACTGCCCGATCATGAAACCACGATCATTACCCAATGTGCATTGCGCATTCACAACACGAACAGCTTTAAAAACAAGTCGGATATCCGCTATTATGTTGAGCTGGTCGAACTTGACGAAGTGGGGGAGTATAATGATATAAAAAATCGTGACAAGATCGAGTATCTCGGCTATGAAGTGGCAGAGTCCGACCTCGACACCAAAGAGTGCCAATATTTCAATTTTGATACATTCTCGAGAAAAATCCTTGACCAGATGCATCAGGAAGGAAAACGACTCAAGCTTGTGATCAAGCCGACTTCCCCTGCCGGGGTGAAAGAGCGGATCGTAGAGTGGGGTTCCGATGCCGAGTTGGTGATCAAATATATCCATAAACGCCGTCATCCTGTGGCCAAGGTGGAGAATCTCCGTATCACCAAAGAGAATAGAATGATCAAGTTGAGCTGGGATCACATTGATGATCCTGCACTCAAGGGCTATTATGTCGTCCGTAACAGTTTCCATCCTCCGAAACACTTTAATGACGGGGTAAAGCTCTATGGAGGGAGGGATACCTATACCTATGACAACTTTGCTTCGTTGGAGAAAGAGAAGTACTATTCGGTCTTTACCTATGACGATGTTCCGAACTTTTCTGAAGCGGTGACAGTGAAGTATAATCCGCTCGAAAAATATTGAAATCACACTTGAAGCAGGTTAGTCTATCCCCTATTTTTTTGATTTCTTTACCAAAGAGTGTATACTTTCAAAAAAATGCAGGATTTGAAGTGAAGATCAACGTGATTATTGTAGACAAGAAAGGGAAAGAGCTTCTCTATGCCCCGCTTATCGAGCACTACAGGAAGATCGCCAAGCCTTTTGCACAGGTAGAAGTGATAGAGGTGTTTGACAAAGAGATCGCAAAAGCACACGATATTTCACCCCAAGCTGCCCAAAAATCATATACCAGGGCACTGGAGAGATATCTGGGCAGTGGGTATAATGTCGCACTTGATCCGTCCAGCAAAGAGGTGGACAGCCATGATTTTGCCAAATTGCTTAAGGATAAGACCCAGGTCAATCTCTACATTGGCGGTGCATACGGCTTTGAGAGAGGTTTTTTAAATAAATGTAATAAAGCAATATCATTTGGTAAAATTACGCTTTCACACAAATTAGTGAAAGTGGTGTTGCTTGAGCAGATATTTAGAGGATTGGCGATCAATCATAACCACCCATATCATAAATAGGACGAGGAAGATGTTAAAAAAGGAAGAACTTCAGGCTTTCAATGAGAAGCTGGCAGTGAGAAAAAAGCAGATCGAGAAAAACCTTGCAGGTACAGAACTTGAGCTGGACGGGATGCGTGATCTTGAACTGAATGACGAGGGGGATTTCGCGGCGGCATCTGCTGAAACCGTAGTTGACAGTGCTATTTTGACACAACAGCGCAAAGAATTAGCGGAAATTGAACTTGCTTTGGATAAAATAAAAAAAGGTACTTACGGTATCTGTGAGATGTGTGAAGAGCCTATAGGAAAAAAACGTTTGGAAGTGAAAAATTTTGCCCGTTTTTGTATCACGTGTCGGGAGATAAACGAAAAAGGCCAAAGTAAGAAGTAGAAGGGGTAGAAGATGAAGCTTGGTTTATATACATTTGCCACGATCGTACTGATGATGATAGTGGGGGCTTTGGCGTATACCGTCAATGCTGACCATTATGTTGTTGAAGTGATGGGAGTGAATTTGAATTTCCCTGTAGCAGCGTGGTTGGTGTTGCCTATGTTTATATTGTATCTATTTACATTTTTTCATATGCTGGTATATGGACTGAAAAATCATTTTACCCTTAACCGCTGGAAGAAAGATGCGCAGACTCTGGATGATGCACTTTACTGGGCTTTGCTCAACGAGTCCAAAGAACAGAAGTATCTGGTAGAGGAGATAGGAAAGTCCGCAACTTTACTCTCCTGCAGCAATCTGCAAATGAAAGATGGCATACCCGAGCTCAATCCCAGGCTGACAAAGATCACCGGCATCCTTAAAAAGATCCAAAGCGGCGAATATGTCGATCTCAAAGAGCATAAACTGGCAAAAGTTTTTAATGAAGGGAACCCCTATCTTATCCAGAACAGGCTCAACCGACTGGAGACAGATGCGAAGTTCGTTGAAGAGGTGATGAAGTCCTCTTCGGAGTTTACAGAGCCTGTACGGAAGAGAGCGCTTGAGATCTTTGCGGCAAAAGAGAACTTCTTTAAAGCAAGACAATATGCGAGGCTGTTTGACATCGAGAATCTTCTGCTCATGCTCAAACGTGTAAACCAGGATGATGACATGGGTATCTCCCAGGAGATACTCAAAGATTTTATCGATCATGTCAATCCTACGTGCAGTGATTTCCTGCGTATCGCGGAGATCACAAAAAAACTCTTTACACCTGATGATAACCTGGCACTCTTTTTCAGCTATCAGACAAAAAACCCGAAGGCACAGTATGCCTATCTCTATCTTCTCTTCGAGTATGAACTGATGGACGAGGTCGGAAAATATCTGGATGAACAGGAAGATTCCGAATTTATGCGCTTCAGGGCGCTCTACACGCTGAAAAAGTCCAATACCGGATATAAACTGGAGGATATCATCAATATCCATACGATCTGCAAAGAAGCAAAGTATTAAAAGGAATCTATGGCTACAATTGATTTTGGTAAAACGCTTTACGCGCTAGCTCCTCTTGCAGGCTTTACCGACCTGCCTTTCCGCTCGGTTGTCAAGAAGTTCGGTGTTGATCTTACCGTATCAGAGATGATCAGCTCCAACGCATTGGTCCACCAAAGCAAAAAAACCTACCGTATGGTCGAAAGATCCCCGCTTGAAGATCTCTACAGTATTCAGCTTGCCGGCTCTGACCAGGAAGTGATGCGCCAGGCGGTAGAGTATGTCAACACCCTGGAGAATGTCTCGGTGATCGACCTGAACTGCGGATGTCCCGCACCCAAGATCGTCAATAACCTGCAAGGCTCTTCTCTGCTTACGGATCTAGCAAAAATGGGTGAGACGATACGTACGATCAAAAAGTACTCCAACAAGCCTTATACTTCGGTAAAAATCCGTATCGGGTTCAATGAAAAGAACCCTGTAGAGATCGCCAAAATCTGCGAGGATAACGGAGCAGACTTTATCGCGGTACACGGGCGCACTCGCGCAGGCCGCTACAAGGCCCCTGTGGACTATGATGCGATCCGTGATATCAAAAAAGCGGTTTCGATCCCGGTGATCGCCAACGGGGATATCGATTCGCCGGAAAAAGCGAAACGCGTCCTTGAACATACAGGGGCTGACGGTATCATGATCGGCCGTGCGGCAGTGGGAAGGCCCTGGATATTCCATCAGATCAAAGAGGGGATGGAAGAGGTCTCCCCGGCTCTGATCAAAGCGGTAGTACTGGAGCACTTTGATCAGATGATCGAGCACTACGGGTATTACGGAGCGGTCATGTTCCGCAAGCATCTGCATACCTACTCGAAAGCGGGGTTTCAGGGAGCTTCGGCATTCAGGGACCTTGTCAACCGTATAGAGGATCCCAAAGAGATGCGGGAGGTCGCAGAAGCGTTTTTCTCCCAGGACTATATCAGCCGCCCACACTGATCACTTTTGTTGACAATCGGGCAGGGTGATCATAAAAGATGTTATAATCCAGACAAAATTTACGGAGTAGGATAGAGATGATGATGGAACTGATACCTGTAGGTATACTGGTCGGTGCAATGTCGGGATTTTTCGGCATAGGCGGGGGGACGATACTGGTACCGATTCTGCTGGCTATGGGATTTTCGACAAAAGATGCGATCGGTATTTCGATCATTCAGATGGTATTCAGTTCGATCTACGGTTCCTATCTTAACCATAAAAAAGGGTCCCTTATCGTAGAGGATGGGATACTGGTAGGCCTTGGCGGTTTTATCGGCGGTTTTATCGGCGGATATATTACACAGTACTTTGCAGACAGGGTCCTTGAATTCTTATTTCTCGGATTACTTTTTTTCGCACTCTTCAGGCTTTTTACCGCGAAGCATGTAGAAGAGGGTAGCCAGACAAGAACGGTCAATAAGGCACTGCTCTTCTCTATTGGTGTAGTAATCGGTATCTTTGCGATTACATTGGGAGTAGGCGGATCGATCGTACTGACACCGATACTGGTAGGTTTGTTGCACTATCCGATCAAAAAGGCAGTCAGTGCAGGACTCTTTTTTGTTGTCTTCTCCTCTGTAGCCGGCATGTCAAGCCGTCTGCTCACAGGGACGATAGATTTTGAGAATGGTCTGATTGTTGCGATTGCTTCATTGATCGGCGTATGGATCGGTATATGGCTCAAAGAGCATATCACATCGAAAAAACACAAAACAGCACTGTTGCTTATGTATGTCGTAGCAATTGTTATTCTGATTAATAAAATGTGGTTTTAATAAGGTAAACAATGTCAAGCATAAAAAAAGATACGATACAGGTTTTTGGAGCAAAAGAGAACAATCTCAAAAATATCGATTTGGAAATTCCAAAAAACAAACTGGTTGTTTTTACGGGGATTTCCGGTTCGGGAAAGTCAACACTGGCATTCTCTACGCTCTATGCGGAAGGACAGCGTCGCTATATCGAATCTCTCTCTTCCTATGCCAGACAATTTCTCGGCCGTGTAGGAAAACCGGATGTGGATAAGATCGAGGGGCTTACGCCTGCGATCGCGATCGACCAGAAGACTACGTCAAAAAACCCGCGTTCTACCGTAGGGACGATTACCGAGATCTATGATTATCTCAGGCTGCTTTTTGCCAGAGTCGGGAAACAATACTGCCACGAGTGCGGCAAGCCGATCTCTTCAATGTCGGCAAGCGATATCATCGAAGAGGTACTCAGACTTCCGGATGGTGCGAAACTGGTCATTATGGCACCGCTGGTCAAAGAGAAAAAGGGTACCTTTGCCGATATGGTCGAATCGCTCCGCCACAAGGGGTATGTACGTGCCATGATCGATGGAGTGATGGTAAGGCTTGACGATGAGATCGAACTTTCCAAGACAAAAAAACATACGATCAAAGTGGTGATCGACAGGGTTGTTGTCAAAGAGGAGAGCAGGGACCGTATCGGTCAGGATGTGGAAAAGGCGCTCAAAGAGAGTTTTGGTGAGGTAGAGATCGAGGTATTGAACCATGAAGAGATAGGATTTGACCGTCAGCATATGCACTACTCCGAACATCTGGCCTGCTTTGACTGTAAACTCAGCTTTGAACCGCTGGAGCCTGTGAGCTTCTCCTTCAACTCGCCCAAAGGTGCATGTCCGGCATGTGACGGACTGGGAATCCGTTATGCCATCGATCTGAAAAAAGTGATCGATCCGGATCTCAGTATCGATAAGGGTGCAGTGAAGATCATGTACGGGTTTAACAAAAGCTACTATACGAAATTCCTTAACGCTTTTTGTGAACAGAATGAGATCGATATCACCGTGCCCTACAGCGCACTTGCAGAACACCAGCAAAAAGCGATCCTGTACGGGATAGGCGGTACGGTGGATTTCACCTGGAAACGCCATCATCTGAAGCGCGAATGGCCGGGTGTCGTGAAGTTTGCCCATGAGATGTTCAAAGAGGAAAAAGATCTCAACGAGTATATGACAGAGAAGGTGTGTGACAAGTGTCAGGGCTACAGACTCCGTCCGCGTTCACTCGCAGTAAAGATCGAAGGGAAAAATATCGCAGATATTGTCGATATGCCGATCGAAAAATCCTATGCCTACTTTGCGGATGAAAAGAGCTTTTCGCATCTGAATGATCAACAGCGGCTCATCGCCGATTCGATCCTGAAAGAGCTCTATGAGAGGCTTTTCTTTCTCTACGATGTAGGACTGGGCTACCTTACGCTTAGCCGCGATGCGCGTACAATATCCGGAGGTGAAGCACAGCGTATCCGTATCGCTTCCCAGATCGGATCCGGACTGACCGGGGTGATGTATGTACTGGATGAGCCGAGTATCGGACTGCATGAACGTGATACGATGAAGCTGATCAGGACACTGGTCTCACTGCGTGATAAAGGCAACAGCGTGATCGTCGTCGAGCATGACAAAGAGACGATCGCAGCAGCTGACCATATCGTTGATATCGGTCCGGGTGCAGGTGAGTTTGGCGGCCAGGTGGTCTTCTCGGGTACTACCAACGCACTGAAGAGAGCAAAAACGCTTACTGCAGATTATATGTTCGGACGTAAGGATGTCTCCTATCCGCATGACAAACCTCAGGAGAAGTGGATAGAGATAAAAAACGTGACGCTGAACAATATCCATGATCTCAGCGCCAAAATACCGCTCCATAATTTCGTCTGTATCACAGGGGTAAGCGGAAGCGGAAAGAGTTCATTGATCCTGCAGACGCTGCTTCCTGTTGCCAGAGAGCTTCTCAATCATGCCAAAAAGGTCAACAAAGTCGACGGGGTGGAGATCAACGGTTTGGATGCTTTGGATAAAGTGATCTATCTTGACCAGAGTCCCATCGGTCGTACGCCACGTTCCAACCCCGCGACCTATACGGGTGTGATGGATGAGATACGTAAACTCTTTGCCCAAACAAAAGAGGCGGAGCTGAGAGGGTACAAAGTAGGGCGTTTCTCATTCAATGTCAAGGGCGGACGCTGCGAAAAGTGCCAGGGTGAGGGGCAGATCAAGATCGAGATGCACTTCCTGCCTGATGTGATGGTGAAGTGTGATGCCTGCAACGGTACACGCTACAATGCACAGACACTGGAGGTGCACTATAAAGGAAAGTCGATCGCCGATGTACTTGCGATGAGCGTGGCTGAAGCGCTGGAGTTCTTCAAGGCGATACCTTCAATCGCTGTCAAGCTCAAAACACTGCAGGATGTAGGGCTTGACTATATCACGCTCGGACAGAATGCCACGACCCTTTCAGGGGGAGAGGCTCAGCGTATCAAGCTGAGCAAGGAGCTAAGCCGGAAAGATACAGGGAATACACTCTATGTCCTGGATGAGCCGACAACCGGCCTGCACTTTGCAGATGTCGACAGGTTGACAGGAGTACTGCACCATCTGGTAGATCTTGGAAATTCTGTCGTGGTGATTGAACACAATCTCGATATGATCAAAAATGCTGACTATATCATCGATATGGGGCCTGAAGGGGGGAATAAAGGCGGGCTGATCATCGCAGAGGGGACACCTGAACAACTGGCGCAAGAGTATGAAAAGACAGGCAGCTATACGGGAGAATACCTGAAAAAAGAGCTGGGGATATAACCCCTTCTTCTGGTATAAAGCGGGAACGTTTTATACCGGTCTTTTAAAGTTTTTCTTGGCACCCGGCTTGTTTCTGATGCTGAAGGTGATGGCCATTTTGACAATATAGAGCAGTGTCAATGCCGCGAGAATCTCATACCCGATCGCCCATGTCATGAAAAACGAAGACTTCTGGATAAGGGTTAAAAATGTTTCATACTTGCTTGTTGCCACATAGACAAAGAGAAACAAAAGCCCTGCAATGTACGGGAGAGAGACAAAATAGATGAGAAGAAAGAGCTTTTCAAACCCGGGAGGAAAGAAAAGAGGCGTATCTTCGTACTTGATCTCCTGTTTGCCGAAACTGTTGTTCTTTGACTGAAACTTCTTTTTCTCATGAGGTTTGATGTTGATACTGTCATTTTGATCGTTAAGCAGACCAGCCATTGTTTGTCCTCATTGCAAATTGGGGTATATTATAGACGGCTCTTCCTTAAAGTGATTAACGCTGTAGCATCTGATGATTTTCCTGTGAGGTGCATTTTACGGGTTCCCCAAGATTTCTTCGGCATTATCCGTAACTATTTTTCTTTCATTGCAATTGTCGATATAATACACAAAAAGTTGAAGGTTCATTTTGAAAACTATTACGATCATAGATACATTCGGATTCTTTTTTCGTTCCTACTTCGCGCTCCCTCCGCTCCGTAACTCCGAGGGATTCCCTACCGGACTCCTGACCGGGTTTGTCAATTTTGTCGATTCGCTGCATAAAGATCACAATACCGATTATCTGGTCTTTGCACTCGACAGCAAGGGAAAAACCTTTCGCAATGATGTCTATGAGGAGTATAAAGCACACCGTGAAGCTCCGCCCGAAGATCTGGTCAAACAGCTTCCCATTGCCATTGAATGGGTTGAAAAGATGGGGTTTGCCAACCTCTCCAAAGAGGGATACGAAGCCGATGATGTGATCGCTACGGTGACCAGGATCGCCAAGGAGAAGGGGATAAAGGTGCGTATCGTCTCCCATGACAAAGATCTCTACCAGCTAATCGATGACGGTATAGTCGTCATGTATGACTCGGTCAAAAAAAGGGAAGTCGATGAGGCGGCATGCGTGGAGAAATTCGGTGTCAGACCCAAAGACTTTATCAATTTCCAGGCGATATTAGGGGACAGTTCGGACAATGTACCCGGAGTCAAGGGGATAGGGCAGAAGGGGGCGAGCAAACTGATCAATGAATACGGTACGCTTGAAGCAATCTACGAGGACCTGGAGAACTGCGGAACTCCGCGTATCCAAAAGCTTCTTACCGAAAGCAGGGAGAGTGCTTTCCTCTCCCGTGATTTGGTGACGATGCGTGATGATATCTATGAGACGCTGGAGCTGGAGAATTTCCTCTTTGAAGACAAAAATTACCTGAGCTGCCTGCTGGACGAGTTTCAAAAATATGAGATGAACCAGGCGATCAAAAAGGCGCGTGTAGGCGAACCGGCAACCTGTGAGGTCAAAGAGGTCCCCAAAGAGGCCAGGCATGTACTTGGTTTTGAAGCGGTGACCCTTGATACAAAAGAGAAGCTTTTTGAAGCGATCGAGCGTGTCGGTGAAGAGAGTGTTGTCTCCTTTGATACGGAGACAACAGGGCTGGACACCAAAACCGACAGAATGGTCGGCTTCAGTTTTTCCTATGATGATACAACGGCCTATTATGTACCGATCGCACATAATTATCTGGGCGTAGAGGCACAGGTCGATGAAGCTGATGCGGTTGAGGCATTGAAAAAACTGATGAAGCATAAGATCGTCGGTCAAAATCTGAAATTTGACTTCTCTCTGCTCTACCACCAGTATGGTTTTGAAGAGATGGTGCCTTATGCGGATACGATGATCATGGCATGGCTGAACGATCCGGGAACCAAGGTAGGGCTTGATGCATTGGCGGAAAAGATTTTCAAGTATGAGATGAAAACCTTCAAAGAGGCAGTCAAGAAGGGGGAAGATTTTTCTTCAGTGGCGATAGAGGAGGCAACCTTTTATGCCGCAGAAGATGCGTGGATGACCAGGCTCCTTTACTTTGCCCTCAAAAAGAAAATGGAGCTCGCATCCCTCACACCGCTGCTCAAAGAGGCAAAAGAGGTCGAATATCCCTTTATCAATGTACTGATCAGGATGGAACGTCTCGGGATCAGGGTGGACCAGGAGCACCTGAAAAGACTTCAGAAAGATCTGAGCAGCGGACTTGCCAATCTCACCGAAGAGATCTATGCCTTGACAGATAGCGAATTTAACATCAAATCAACGAAACAGCTGGGTGAGATACTCTTTGCAAAGCTTGGACTGAAAGGCGGGAAGAGGACCAAGACAGGCTACTCCACCAACGAAGCAGTCCTTCAGTCGCTGATCGATGAGCATGAAGTGATCGGAAAGATTCTGGAGTACCGTGAGAACCAGAAGATGCTCTCTACCTATGTCGATCCGTTGTTAAAACTTGCCAAAGAGGATCCCGAGAGCCGTATCTATACCTCGTTCATCCAGACAGGAACGGCTACGGGACGGTTAAGTTCAAAAGAGCCGAACCTGCAAAACATCCCTGTGCGTTCAGAACTTGGGCGCTCTGTGAGGGAGGCGTTTGTTGCCAAAAAGGGGTATAAGCTGGTGAGCATCGACTATTCGCAGATAGAACTCCGTCTTTTGGCACACTTCTCAGGGGATAAAGCACTGGTAGAAGCTTTCAAGAATGGCGAAGATATCCACCTGGCAACGGCTGTCAAACTCTTTGGAGAAGAGGATGCCAAAGCGAAGAGACACTTTGCCAAAGCGGTGAACTTCGGCCTGCTTTACGGAATGGGGCCCAAAAAGCTCTCAGAGGATACCGGTGTTACGATGAGTGAAGCCAGAGAGGTGATCAAAAATTATTTTGCTACCTTTCCTACCGTAAAAAGTTTTATAGAGGGGATTCAGGAGCGTGTAAAAATCGACGGCTATGTCGAGACGATCCTGAAGCGCAGACGTATTTTTGATTATGAAAATGCCAACGGGATGCAGAAAGCCGGCATGTTACGAGAATCGGTCAATACGGTATTTCAGGGAAGCGCAGCCGACCTGATCAAGCTATCGATGCTTGAGATCGACACGATGATCAAAGAAGAAGAACTGGATGCATATATGCTGCTTCAGATTCACGATGAACTGATCTTTGAGGTGAAAGAGGAGAAGGTCGATGAGATCGTCAAACGTTTTGTTCATACGATGGAGAGTGTCCTGGAACTGAATGTACCGCTTGTCTGTTCTGCTTCGATCGGTGACAGTTGGGGTGAGCTAAAGTAGGACTACTTTAGGCTCTTTAGCGTACCCGCTCTTCTTCAGGGGCATCTTCAGGCATAAGACCGTACTTCGATAGGTCGATCATGATCTCTTTGCGTTTCTCTTTGAGGAGTTTCTGCATCACAGGGTTTCTATCCATCTTGTACTCTTCTGTTCTGATCACGTTGCCTTTAGAGTCAAAATACTTTTTTATCCCGACTTTATAATTGTTTTTATAAAAGACTTCAGAGGACTTGTATCCTTCTTGATCCCACTCAGTCATCACTCCTTCCCGTTTCCCCATCACATAGTTGACTTCAGAGCCAAGCTGTCCGTTGTCATAAAACATCTGCTGCAGACCGTGTTTCTGTCCATCGACAAAATCAACGATCAGTTTTTTATTGCCGTTGTCATAGTAGGAGATATAGGTACCGTTCTCTTTCCCGTCTTTGAAGTTGACGGATGATTTTACTTTTCCTTTGTCATCGTACCAGTAGGTCATACCGTTGCGTTTGCAGTTTTCATAGCTTGATTTCTGGGTACTATCTTCGACAACATATTTTCCCGGATCAGCACATAGGTATTGATCACCTTGGGCAACACTCTGTTGTACAGATAGAGTAAAAATCAGCAATGGATAATAAAAGTATTTCATTTTCTTTTCCTTTGGTATAAAATTTTCAAATTATATCATCTTTGATATAGGTGTTTTAATAGAAGTTTGAAAGTATGATAGTCTCAATATACATGGGAAAATGTAGGTTAGATATCCCCGGAAAATCCGGGGATAGTGTCTTACTTCCAGCTATCTTTGACGATTTGACTGGATTTTTTATATGGGTATTTTTCCACAAGCTCTTTGACTGAAAGTTTTTGATCACCTTCTCTCATAAAGTGTGCAAGTGTTACGGATGCCCAGTAGTCATTTTCATATGCTGTACCTTTCAGTTGTGACGGTACACCGTTTTTATTTACCGTGTGACATGCCGCACATGTGACAGGACCTGTATACTTGCCATCCGGTGAGTATTGAAGTGCCTGCTCATGTGTTGTAATATCCACTGATCTTTCGCCGTCATATCTTGTAGAGTAGAGTCCGTGTGTAGACTCGTGGCAGGATTGACATGCGATATTGCCGTGTGCTTTGGAGTATCTGTAGAGTGAATACTTGTTCGGTTGGTCGATCGGGAAGTATTTTCCTCCTGTATGTTGCTCTACGAACGGTGCTGCGTGACAGTCTGCACAGTGGGGTTCACCTGCTGAGAGCCACCAGTCATCACCACCTGAAGCTGCATTATACGGTACTTCTCCGCCTGTAGGATGGTTCCATGGTTTCAGGTCAAGGTTACCGTCTTTGCCGACATTCTTGACAAGTGTTGCCGACTTGTGCTCGCTGTAGTATTTGAGTACTTCATTGTCACCGGTTGATTTAGGGTCTGCAATCGCAGCGAACTTTTTCATATCGCCGCCTGCCACTTCTTTGACGATCTCTTTAAGCGATTTGTTTCTCAGTGTTTTACCTGTCTGTGTGCTATCATGTGTGATATCATCATAGGCATACATCTTGTGCGCCACTTTTGTGTGACAGTTCGTACAGTAGAGACCTCTTAGCTCACCTGTAGTTTTGCCGTGTTCATCTTTCATAGCAACATTTTCAAGCTGCCATTTACCGTAAGCATTGAGGAAGAATGGCGGTTTTGCATTCGGGTTGGAGTGTGCATCACGTCTTACGTAACATCCACCGCCTGATTTTCTGATATCACCTTTGGAGAATCTACCTTCACCATATCTGTCTGTCACACGGAACGGGTTGGTATCATCGTTCATGTTAGGGTTCTGGAAGTGCGTAGGGTGACAAGACTGGCATGATTGTGATCTACCTGCAGCATCGGGCATCGGTACCATAGCAAGGTGGAATCCATGGATCGCCTCACTCAGCGGTTTTGCTTTTACTGTCTTATATCCTGTTGCTCCCGGTCTAGGCTCTTCAAGGTTTCCTGATACGTTATCCCCGTGACAGTCGGCACAGTTTACTTCACCTGTTTTACCCAGTCTGTTACCCGGTGCATCCGATCTGTAGTCATTGAGGAATGTTGTACCGTGGTGTGCGTCGTGAAGCGCAAGGATGTTGATCGAAGCTTCAGAAAGTCTCGCCATATATTCACTCTCATCCGGATAGGACTTCCAGTAATCGTATTCGGCATCTGACTGTTTCAATCCTTCATCTCTGGCCATCTGTGCCGCTTTACCGTTTCTGGAGTGACAAGCATAACAGTTGGGAATATCTACCGGGTTCGTACCGAAGTACTGGTAGGGTTTTCCCTCTTTATCCATCATCGGTTTACCGGTATTGTCATGGAGTGCAACCTGAGAGTACTGGAAGGGCTGGAAGTCCTTCTCTGTTACTGAACGGATCGTACCTCTTCTTGTACTGTCGTTAAAGGCTGTCAACGGAAGTCCCAGAGCATCCCAAAGATGAGAAGCGGTTAAGACAAGTTTGACATCTTTCACAGGCGGTACAAGGGTATCAGTCATCACAATGTTACCGCCGTCTTTCCCCACATAGTCCAAGTATCCGCCGGATACCGGTTTGCCGGAGGGACCTGCATCGATCTTGACTTTGACCTCTTTCCCGATATGAAGTCTGTCTTTTTCGGTTACACCTGCAGGTATCGTCCCTTCCAGGTCTTTATAGATAAAGAGGTGTTTCCATACATAGTTTGCTACGTTATCACCCGGGCTGTCAAAGTGTCCGTCCCCGTCAACATCTTTCGGTACAGACCAGTACTTCATTTTGTTCCCTTCACTATATGAGTTGTCTCTCGTGTTATAGTAAAGTTTTACTTTGTCTTCCGGTGTAAGAAGTTTTGGCAGTTTTCCGTTTTTCCCTATCTGGATGGCTTGAGACTGAATCGAGTTGTATGGCGGAATCACACAACAGTAACTCATTTCAAAACCGACACAGTGCATACCAAGTTCATAGTTTACGAACATGCTATAGTCCTGTTTTGCTTGGAAACCCTCATCTCCATTGATTTTCACTTTCTCCAGTTTGTCCAATGCAAATGGAGGATTCATAGGGTAATCGGATTTAGCTCCATACGCGGCACCAATGACCAGCGCAGACACTAAACCGGATCGTACTATTTTTCCAATCATGTTATCTCCCTTTTTTTGATTTCATCAAGGGTATAGTTAAAAAATTCTTTATTTAAATATACCCTAAGGTTGCAATATTATCACAGGTAATGTTATAACTAAGCTATATTTATATATATAAATAATATATATTAATTTTATAATTAAAAAATATATAATAAAAAGAGAAAGCCAAAAGTATAAAGAGAAGGAGTTTTCGTAGAGAGAAGGAGTTTTAGTCTGGCCTTTTGGTTTTTGGGTTAAAGTCCAGTGCGTTAAACTCCTCAATGATTTCAGTATTCTTGGCAGTTTGTATCTTTTTCATCACGTTGAGGGGTCTGTCCATTTTGTAGAGCTCGGTATTTGTCACTTTACCATTTTTATCAAACCACTTTTTTGTACCCTCTTTATAGTTATTCCTGTAGGTGACGATACTCTGAAGTGTGCCATCCTCATAGTACTCTTTCTCTTCACCCTCTTTTTTACCGTTTTGATAGTGGCTCTCTTGGGCCAAAGCACCGGTACTGTAGTAGAATTTCTCCTTACCCTCTTTTTTGTCATCGATATAGTTCACTCTACTTTTTGTTTTTCCATTATCATAGAAGAGTGTATTGGTACCGTGACGTTTCCCCATTTTGTAAGGCATCACTTCAATATGGTGTCCCTCTTTGTCATACCAGTTCAGGTCTCCCTCTCTTTTCCCATCGACATTTTTTACCGTATAGGCGATCTTTCCATTGTCATGATAGATCTTCTCCATCCCATCTTTAATGCCTTCTTCTGTCTCGGTACGGGTACCGTCTTTATACTCGATTTCAGATTTGATGATGCCATTCTCAAAGTATTCGGTAAAAAGTTCTGCATGAGAAAGGCTCATCAGGAGTAGCGTGTAAAAAAAGGTTTTAAACAACATAGAAGCTCCAGGGATTTATTGATAAAGGAATGTTACACAAATATAATTATATATAACTTATTTATAGTGATATAGATAAGTAATTAATAATGATAATGTATAATATTCACAAATTTACAAGGTAAGAGCAAATATGAAAAAAATTTTATTGACATTGGCATTGGTTGCAAGCTTCGGCATTGCAGAGAACCGTATGGATAAAAAAGTAGAGATATCTTATGCAAGAGTACTGGAAGTGATCGATGTGATGGGGTATGATTATCTGAGAGTGGATGAGAACGGCAGTGAGCGTTGGGTTGCTATCGCTAAAGCACCGGTGAAAGCAGGGGATGTGGTCGGTTATGATACCAGGTCTGTAATGAAAGCGTTTAAAAGCAAACAGCTCAATAGGGTATTTGAAGAGATTGTTTTTGCCAATGAGGTCTACCTGGCACAAAAACCTGAAAAATTCGTCAGCCTCAAAGCAGCAGTGACAGAAAAGTCCGTAGCAGAGAAGGTAGAACTTATCGATGCTGATTTTGTTGACAAACCCTCTTATACGGTCGAAGAGCTGCATAAGTTCAGAAAACACCTGGAAGGCAGGCAGGTATCTCTGAAAGCCACAGTCTATAAAGTATCACATGATATCATGAAAAGAGACTGGGTACATTTAGGGGATGGTACCGGAAATGAAGAAGCATTAACTGATGATATTGTTTTTACTGTATCCCATACGGAGTTAAAGGCAGGAGATCAGGTGGTAGCCCATGGAAAAATCGTAACGGATAAAGATTTCGGATTTGGTTACTTTTATCCGGTTTTGGGAGAAGAAGCTACTTTTGAGTTAAGTAAAAAATAAGTTTTTTTTATTATTTATATAAAAATATTTTAAGTTTAAAGTATTATAATTTATATATATTTTTATTATAAGGAGAGTATAGTGAGAATTCTTATTGCTACTTTACTGATGGTCTCTTCTTTGTTTGCCGGATTTTTTGGGTCAGAGACAAAAGAGGCAGAAGAGATGAAACAGCAGGAAGATCAAAGGCTTTGTAAACTCTTCACAGAGAAAGCTGAAAAGTATCGTGAAAAAATGAGAAATGATGACTTTGCAGCTGCTACACTTGAGTCTTATAAAAAGAGGGCAGAGCTCTACTGTTCAAAAGTAAAACACTCTTAAAATCATCTATTTTTTAAGAGGGACCGGAGGTATTCCGGTTTAAAATAGAGAGAGTTGCTTTATCCTATGTAATTTTGTAGTTTTAGTATAGGATAAGATTTTATTATTCTCCTATTATCCATTCATTAACCTTCCATTAGAAAATAATCAGATATAATCGCTCTTTATTATTTGGCAAATGGAGAAAAACTGTATGTTGAAACAACTATTATCTATGAAGATGGCCGTATTGGTTCTGTTTATTTTCGGAGTAACCGCGGGTGTGGCGACTTTTATTGAAAATGATTACGGTACGCAGACCGCACAGGCACTGATCTACAAAGCAAAATGGTTCGAAGTTTTTCTTCTCTACTTTGTTATGATCCTGATCTACAACATCCTGAAGTTCAAATCCTACAAGAACAAATTCCCGGTTTTTCTTTTTCATTTTTCCTTCTTGGTCATTGCTCTTGGGGCATTGATTACCCGTTATGTCGGATACGAGGGGATCATGCATATCCGTGAAGGGCATCAAAGTAGTGTCATGGTCTCTGATGTCAAGTTGTTGCAGGTGGCTGTCACTGATGGTGAAACAGGTGGGTCTTTGGAAAAAGAGCTCTATCTTTCCAGCATGACTAAAAACAGCCTCCATGAATCACTCAAAGCTGGAGAGAAAAAGGTTGAGGTCGAACTTTTACGCTATTTCCCTACGTTCCATGAAAAGATCATCGAAGATGCAAACGGCAAAAAGATACTCGAACTGAAGATCTCTACGGGAAGCAAAGGAGAGAACTACTTTATTGCGAAGGGGGAGACCAAGACGTTCGATCAGTTTGATATCGCTTATGAATCGGTACCGAAAGAGGGGAAACCGACGCTTGTGCTCAAAGAGGGGGAGAATGGACTGACGGTCGAGTTCCCCTATATCATCCAGACACTGAACATGAATGACCAGAGCCAGGGAGAGTTGTCCCCCGGTACCAATGATTTCAAACAGCGTATGCTCTACCGTTTCGGAAGCAATGCGGTGGTACTTAAAGCGATCCATCCAAAAGCACGGCTTGTAGTCAATTCGGATGACCTGAAAAACCAGTCAGGCAAGCCAGAATTTATAGAGTTCAAGGTCAGTGTAGGGGAGGAGAGCAGGATCATTGCCACCACACCCTACAAAGGCCAGACAGGTAAATTGCACCAGTTTGAACTGGACGGTGTCAAGATCGACCTGAGGGTCGGGGCCAAGATCATCAACCTGCCGTTTGCGATCAGGCTGGATGACTTCAAGCTTGAACGTTACCCGGGTTCGATGACCCCCTCTTCTTATGCCAGTGATGTGACACTGATCGACAAAGAGAAAGGGATCGACCAGCCCTACGCAATCTATATGAACCATGTACTGGATCACAGGGGTTACCGCTTTTTCCAGTCCTCCTATGATCCGGACGAGAAGGGTACGGTACTCTCGGTCAACCATGACCCTGGCACCTGGCCGACATATATCGGTTATATCCTGTTGACTTTGGGGATGTTCTGGAGTCTCTTTATCAAAAACGGCAGATTTATACAACTGCTCAATAAGACCAAAAAACTGCAGCAGGGTGCTGCTGCGGTATTGATGATAGGGGTGATGGCCGCTTCTCCGACACTTAATGCGGCAACCCCGGTGATCGATGAGACATCCCAGGCCAAAGTCTCAGCGATCGATGAAGTCCATGCAAAAAAATTTGGCCGCTTGACCGTACAGGATTTCCAGGGACGTATGAAACCGGTCGATACGATGGCACATGAGGTCGTAGCGAAGATATCGGGAAAATCTTCCATTTTCGGTCTGGATGCGACACAGGTCTTTCTGGGGATGACGATCAAACCTGAGCTTTATCAGGCACTTCCGATCATCAAGATAGGCCACCCGAAGATCGCGGTAAAACTCGGACTTCCGGAAGATACGAAATATGCAAAGTTCTCCGATTTCTTTGATCAGAGCGGCAACAGCTACAAACTCTTTGACGAG